>NC_004460.2:307471-614943 GCF_000039765.1 Vibrio vulnificus CMCP6
GCAGGCTGCTGGGAATCCCTTCAATCCGGCAGGGCAGATTTGCTCGTGTGTCCAAAACTAGAAGTCCTGCCACATGACGTGAAAGCAGACACCATTGGAAAAATGAGTATGACTTGGGTGGCGGCACCCAATCATTACGTCCACAAACGAAGTGGTGAGTTTAATGATACAGCAAGAGAGAAGTACCGCATTATCGCTATCGCCGATACTGCACGTGAGCAACCGGCTATTACGGTCAATAT
The DNA here is from genome assembly GCF_000039765.1 of Vibrio vulnificus CMCP6. NCBI lineage: Bacteria > Pseudomonadati > Pseudomonadota > Gammaproteobacteria > Vibrionales > Vibrionaceae > Vibrio > Vibrio vulnificus. The sequence continues at coordinate 307,714 of NC_004460.2, forward strand.
CATCCAGAAACAACCGAGATTAACCGTCACTAATCTTCAAGCCAAAGTTGATGCGCTTGTCACTGGCCTCGGAATCGGCACACTACCCACAGATATCGCAACTCCATTGATCGAAGCAGGCAAGCTCAAGGAAATCGAAGGTGCAGAGCAGCAACATCTAGAGATCATTCTGGCTTGGAAGCGCAACCAAATGGGAGAAGCGAAATCCTGGTGTATTCAATATTTGAAGAAAAACTGGAAGCTAAAATAAACGTTGATGTGAAGAAAGCGGCTTTGACAGCCGCTCTCGTCGGTCCGCTCAGGGATTCAGTGGCAACACCATATCTGCAACGCCATCTTCAAATTGGATATCCAGGCTAAAACCAAGCTTTTGAGCAAGCGTTAACATGCCACGGTTTGTTGGCATGGTCATGCCAGTCATCTTCTTCGTGCCTTTCTGACGACAATAATCAATGATCTTATTCATCAGGACTTTTCCTAAACCTTTGCCTTTTAGATCAGAACGAATCAATATCGCAAACTCCGCCTCCGTGTTTTCAGGATTAATCAAGGCTCGCGCAACGCCAATGATTTTTGCCTCTCCGGATGAAAACGATACGGCGACAAAGGCCATTTCTCGGTCGTAATCTATTTGGGTCAGATTCGCCAAGGCTTCGTGATTAAATTCACCTACATCACTGAAAAATCGCTTATAGAGATCTTCTTTGGAAACATTATTTATGAACTCAGCGTGCGAAGGTTCATCCTCTGGCAATATCGGCCTTAGTAGAATGGGTTCTCCATCTTTCAGCTGCATGGTTTCTACAAACTCAGCGGGGAAAGGGCGTATAGCAAGGCGCTCTTGACCGTGGCCTAGGTAGTTCTCTAAAGTCAGATCCGCGTCCAAAATGGTAAAATGCTCGCCATTTGCCAGAACTGGATGAATGTCCAGTTCTTTAATCTGCGGTAGCTCAACCACCATTTGAGAAATGCGAACCAAAAATTTTGCCAGTCCAAGAACATCCATTGGTTCAGGCAGTTTTTGTAGGCGTATATGGCCTTCTTTAATCGCGCGCACAATCTGATAGCGTGCCAGCGTCATATTTAGAGGCGGTAACGCTGCCGTTGCATCACGAGCTTCGCTCCATTCCGAACCTCCTTGACCAAGTAGAATTACTGGACCAAACACTTTGTCCGTTATGACTTTTACGCGAATTTCTTCCCCTCCGGCAAGTTTAGCCATGCCTTGGACCAGTAGCCCATGTATGTTGGCACTAGGGTAGGCAAGTTTTGTACGATCGAGAATAGCGTCAGCCGCTGACGCTACTTCTTGGCTATTACTCAGATTCAGCATGACGCCCTGGACATCAGACTTATGTGCAATGTCAGGAGAGCGCAACTTCACCGCAACGGGATAACCGATTTGCTCGGCAATATGCACGGCCTCGGAGGTATCACTTGCAATCCAGGTCGGCAAAACATCAAAGTGGAACAGCTTTAACAAACTGCCCAATTGGTGAGTATCAAGCTGTGCGATTTCCTTATCCATCAAATGCTCTGAAACCCACGCTTTCGCAGCATTGACGTCGGAAACGTGCAATGGTTCTGCGGTTGTCGGCGTTTCCATCAGTTGTTTCTGATTGCGGCGGTATTCCACCAAATGCATGAAAGCCACAACTGCGCTTTCTGGTGTTCTATAAGTTGGTATTCCCGCTTTAGTGAGTATCATGCGGGCTGGCTTTGCAGTTTGTTCACCAGACCAATTCGTTAATATATTGAAACGCTTGTGTCTCGGATGACTCTGTATTGCATCGACAATCGCTTGCGCTGTTTCTACGGAGTCTGAAACCGCAGAAGGGCTATGCATAATCAGGACCGCATCTGCACAATCACTATCAAGGATGGCGTTAATAGTTGCAACGTAACGTTTTTTATCCGCATCGCCCACAATATCAATAGGATTATTGTGGGACCAACTACTTGGTAGATGCTGAGAAAGCATCTCTATCGTTTCCGAAGATAAGTTGGCTAACTGCCCACCTCGTTCAAATAGTGTGTCGACGGCCATTAATGCGGGCCCCGCACCATTAGTAATAATGGCAAGTCGCTCACCTCGCAATGGAACCGAATGGGTGAGGGTTTCTACTGCTGCAAACAGTTCGTGTGTGTTGTTGACTCGTAGCATTCCCGAACGTCGGATAGCTGAGTCATAAACGATATCAAGTGTATCCGCGCCCGATTTATTTAATGCTCTTCGACCAAGAATCGAACGTCCACCTTTCAAAACGAGAATGCGTCGATTACGTGAGGCTGCGCGGGCTGCAGAAATAAATCGTCGTGCATCAGTGATTGAGTCAACATAAAGCAAGATGGCGTCGGTTTTACTGTCTGTTGAAAGGTAATCAAGCAATTCGTCAAAATCGATGTCGAGACCGTTACCAATCGAAACAAAAGCGGAAAAACCAATTTCTTTGTCATTGGCCCAATCCAAAATTGTTGTACACACCGCGGCAGACTGAGAAATAAATGCTATCTTCCCCGGCTTTGCCGTTACGGGAGAGAAGGAAGCGTTAAATTTTTGCCAAGGTAGGATCAAACCAAGACTGTTTGGTCCAAGCACTCGCATGTTACTTTCGCGCGCAATACGCAAACACGCATCGGCGACAGACTGATCGTCTTGATGGGGGTAATCTGTATCTGACGCCAACACTATGACAAACTCAGTACCAATTTCTGCCAGTTGTTTAAAAAGCGCTACATTGCGCTCTGAGCGAGTACACAGAATAGCAATGTCGGGGACAAGCGGCAGTTCAGTAACAGAGGGGTAGGCGAGAACACCAGCGACAGATTTGTATCTTGGCGTGACCGGTATAATCGTGCCATCAAACCCGCTTTGAAGCAGGTTTTTCATTACTATGTTACCTGCACTTAAGTGACGTTGTGACGCACCAATAACCGCGATTGAAGTGGGTTTAAACAGTTTCTGTAGCTTATGCACTTGGCTTTCTCCCTGCTTCGTCGCATGACCTTGTGGAGTTCATCATAAACAAAATCGTCGATAGTGAAATGTTTATAAATAGAACTATGCTTACAAAAACAGCACGCCGTATGTAGATTGTGTAATAAGTCACATGTTCTAAGCGGATTATTGACATCTAGGCTTGATTCTCTGCATCGCTATCGGCATGATTTAAGATAAATTTTTTAAGAGTTAGTCATTCCATGAAAAAAGTTGCCATTATCACTCTTTCTGTTTTGCTGTCTGCTTGTGCGTCAGATAACTACGTTGCTAACGTAACGACCGAGAGCCACCGCGAAGAATTTAAAATTGAACCTATTCCCGAGCCTTTGATGGCACAAGAAGAAACCGTTCAAGAGGTGAGTATTCCGCAGCAAGTGGTTAAAATGGAGCCACAAACGGAAGAGAAAAAAGTCGTTAAACTCAGCCCTCAGTCCGAAACCACCAAAGCAGTGAAGATAGTCCCGCCGAGCAAAAAGCAACAAGACAAAATGCAGCGTTTTGGTTACACGGTTCAAGTTGTTGCTGTCGGCTCTCAAGCAAAAGTTGACTACTTTGCTTCTAAACTGCCTAAAGACGGTCAACCTATTTGGGAAAACTATAAGATTGTCAATGGTACTAAATGGTTCACAGTATTATATGGTGACTTCGCAACAAGCACTGAAGCAAAGAAAGCCATTGCACAATTGCCCCAAGAGTTTAAAGAATTGCAGCCTTTTGTAAAAAGCATTGATGCCATCAAAAACTCTGAATACCCAACACTCAACAAACTAAACTAAGTGACAACGACATAAAAACGAAAGGAGCCTAGCGCTCCTTTCGTTTTTGTACAACAACTAGTCATTCAGTGGGTAAAAGCCATTTTTTACCAATAAATGACTGTACGAATAGCAAGGTATCGCTATCATTGAGACAGCGTGTCTTCTATCACGGAAAGATTTAACAATGATGAGAAATGTTCTACTTTTATGCGGCGGTGGTTCTTCAGAACACGAAATTTCGCTGCTTTCTTCTGAATACCTTCAGCAACAACTTGGCTTAATTGAGAATGTAAATGTCCTAAAGGTTGAGATTAAGAACGAAGGTTGGTTTGACCAAAAAGAGAGACTTGTGTATCTCGATATCCATACGAAAAGCGTGAAAAGCGATGAGTTTAATGAATCGATACACATCGATTTCATTGTACCTTGTATTCATGGCTTTCCGGGTGAAACAGGGGATATTCAATCACTTTTTGAGCTTGCAGGTATTCCTTATCTGGGCTGTGGTCCTGAAGCTAGCAGTAACAGCTTCAATAAAATCACGTCGAAACTATGGTATGACGCGATTGGCATTCCTAACACACCGTATCTTTTCCTAACAGAGAACAACGAAGAGTCTCACCAGCTCAGTAGAGAGGCATTCGATAAATGGGGCAAACTGTTTGTCAAAGCGGCGAGACAGGGGTCATCTGTTGGTTGTTACAGTGTAACCAAAATAGAGCAGCTTTCTGATGCCATTGATAAAGCGTTCGGATTCTCTCATCAGGTATTGGTTGAAAAGGCAGTAAAACCAAGAGAATTAGAAGTTTCCGCATATGAGATGAACGGTCAACTTCATATTTCAAAGCCAGGTGAAATTATTGCTCCAGACGGCGCTTTTTACTCCTACGATGAGAAATACAGTGCGGGTAGCCATTCAATCACAGAAGTGGAAGCGAAAAACTTAACCGAACAGCAGCTAGCGACGATTCAACTGTGCAGCGAGAAAGTCTTTCGTCAGATGAACCTTCGTCATTTGTCTCGAATCGATTTCTTCTTAACCAGTGAAGGAGAGATCTACCTTAATGAAGTGAATACCTTTCCTGGAATGACAAAAATTTCCATGTTCCCCAAAATGCTCCAACACAATGGACATAAGTTTCATGAATTCCTAGCGGACTGCATTGAACGCTCACTTTAAGCATTAAAGAAAATCGGCGCTTTTAACATTGTTTTTCAACAAAAAGCGCCGTTTTATAATCAGTAAATCATGGGAATTCAATTATCTAATCCGTCATTCTTTTTACGAAATAGCACCTTAAAAACCAGACAATACACCTACTAATATGTGATTGATTGAAGAGTATCTTCATGGTGGAAAAGGTTTTTTTTCATTTCATTGCACCAAAGCACGCTATTATAAGAATTTTATACTTGCTAAGCGTCTGATTACTATTATGATTATAGTAAGACTTAATTAATAGATGATTCAGTTACATGGCTATATCTCATTACCGTGGTTTTAACTTACAGTCTGCACCAAATGATACGAACATCTGGCAAGTAAAGATTAAGAATCGAGTGCTTCAAGGAAGCTTAAGTGCAGTGAAAAAGAGCATTGATTGGTGGTGCGATACTGCATCGATCATTGATCCTAGAGAGTTTTCTTCGCTTGACAGAAAGCAAGAAGCGACAGGCTCTCCTCAGGCAGAAAACTTTAATGGTTTTGCCATTAAAAACGATACAGGTGAACCAAACGCTTGGTATTGTTTCTTTAATGGCAAACTCATTAAAGGTTCCAAAGCGGCTATTCAGCGACATATAGAAGCTTATTTGATCGCGAAACAAAAGGCCGAACAACAGAAGAAATAGTAATGACTCTTGTATATTCAACAGAAACAGGCCGAATCAAACCAGAAGAACCTAAAGCTTCGCGCCCAAAAGGCGATGGTATTGTTCGAATTCAGCGAGAAACCAAAGGCCGAAAAGGCAAAGGGGTTTGCGTTGTCACTGGCTTGGATCTCGATGATGCTCCATTGAAGCTTCTCGCCGCAGAGTTGAAGAAAATCTGTGGTTGTGGTGGTAGTGTTAAAGATGGCAACATAGAGATTCAAGGTGATGCTCGTGACAAAATCAAAACGCATCTTGAAAAAAAAGGCATGAAAGTAAAATTTGCCGGCGGTTAATTTCAAAGGAGCTTTCAAAGCTCCTTTTTTAATCTCGTTCAAAGTAAGCAGTTCACATTAAACGACATAATGAATCAGCAATCGAAGCAACCAATATAGAACCTTAAATCTTTGATTAATAAGGTTCTATATTAGGTATTTTATGGTAAATCAGAATACTGTTAAATATGCATACTCTTATGAACCTAACAAAAACCTAGAAACACCAACACATGAAGTTAGCGTAGACCTATAACTCACAATAGGCAAGTGATTGGAAAGCAGGGTAAGTGATTGAAATAGATCTACTTATGAACTTAACTAAAAACCCGATTTATTTAACATAACGTACATAATGCGCACCAAAGCATTGGTTTTTAACATTTCAAATATTTATCGAAATCCCGCAAATTTTATCCAGCTAAAACAATCACATAATACAACATATTGCATTGTAAAACCGTTTCGTTATCTCAAGTTATTAAGGCTGCACTATGAAAAGAAATGAACAAAATAATTCTTTTCGTCATTTGATAGCCCTTGGCAATCAAAACCCCTCGCAGCAATCGAAAATAACCATTAATAACGCTGATAATTTGAGAGGTTTATCACATGGATTTTGAAGCCTTTAACGTCTTATTCTGGCGAGTGTTTCCAAGTATCAAAGCTGGCGCGGAATACTTCCACGTTCAACCCGCGACCGTTCGCCGCTGGCTTTCGGGCTCGATACCCATCAACCCAATGGCTGAAAAGCTGGTAATCATCAAATCCCTTGGCTATTTACCTAATGATATTCGCTGGCGTGGCTTTCGTATTGATGAAGCCCGCGCGGTACTCATTACCCCTAGCGGGCGCGAGTTTTCGCCCAAAGAGTTGGAAGCCTTCGCCTATCAAAAAGACGAGTATCAACACTTTCTTGAGCAATACGAACGGCCACAAAGCCCCAAATATTACCCCGCAAAAGAGAACATTTTACCCTTTAAAGGCGGTCGCCGGATGACTGCCGCGCCTTGGATACCAAGCAAATTGAAGTAACAAAAAGGCCGCAATTAAGCGGCCTTTTTTCATCCAGTTTTTCAAGTAACTATCAACCCCAAGCTCTCAATGCTTCATCATTCAATAACTCTGCGTGGTTTCCTATGATTGTTAAATGAATATGGGCTGCTGTGCTGTCTAATTGAACTCCATTATCACCAACCTTTAGAGCCCAAGACTCTAAATCGAACTTGTTTTTTAATCGGTGGATAAACAGATAAGCTGTACCTGGCTGAATGTATTGTGTGCTGTACGTTACATCAACAAAGCCTTTGGTATTAAGTTCATCAACGTTACTTTTTATAAAATATTCTATTTCGTTTTGAATCTCTTCAGCTTGACCCAAAAAAAAGTCTGTGGCGTTTCTTAACATAGCATTACTCCTTTTAATCATCGCTATAAGCTTAGATATGGGGGTCTTAGCAATGAAAGCAACTGCATAAAGAAAAAAACCGCAATTATGCGGTTTTTTTTTCTAGCTCTGTGATTCGGCTATCCAGCTTTTCGAGTGTGAGCTTTATCCAAGCTATATCGACACGCAGCGCAACCACCGTTGCAATACTGGACGCCGCACCCGTCACCACGGCAATTATGATTGTTTCCATTCCTTGCGCACCGTTTCCCACAAACCCAACATAAGGGGAACGGTTGTACCAATCAATCCGCCCCATTGAATACCCGCTTCGCTCACGCTGGCGGTGATCAATTCAGGGCGACCTATCGCCAGCGTTGCCCCCGCTGCGACCAGTGCCAAGCCTTTTTTGGTTGAAGGCTCTTTTAGTCGCTCTTTAATCCATTTTTCCATGGTTCACCTATCCATTAACTGATTTGTTATAGCCACATTGACCAGCGCGTGATATTGCGGTTTAAGCTGACCGCCACGCTTGCCAAAGAGTTCTTTTAAATACGGTTGATATTGGGCCACTTTCCACAAGGTAAAATCGGCCTCTGGCGTTAATCGCTTTTCATCGTCCAGATAGAAATCGCGAATCATGAGCGGGGCCAGTTCAACGGGTTCCCACCCGTTAAACTTGGCTAAAAAATCGCTCAATACCTTGCCCGCCGTTTGGGTATTGTCTGCCGTCCATTTATCAAGTGACGCGGTCACACTGCCCCGCATCGCCCAGACTGCCACGGCAACCCCCATCAACCACCACGCCGCGCGGCTCATAGCTTGCCCGCTTGATTTAACTTGCTTACCACCATTGCACCAAGCACCGTGCCAATGACACTCACCGCAATATTGATTGCTATCATTTTGCCATTCATGCCAGCGCCACCCCTTGGCGGGCATCGTCTAGGGTGTACCACCCGCGCCCGACTTCCATTACCGACATGGCATAGACAATGCTTGCCAACAATGCGTTATCAGAAAGGTTAACTTGCGCATCCGGTGATACGCCCACTTGCGCCGCGACAAATTCCGCATAGTTGTCACTTTTGTTTTCATTGCTTGGCGCAAAGCGGTGAATCAACTCACGAATGGAGTTCAAGCCGTGTTTGTTTTGATATGTTCGCAGCGTTCGAGCGCCAGCGCGAAAGCCGTACTTTGGCGCGCTAAAGGTTTCGAAACGCTTATCCACCGAGGGCGTTACCTTGCCTAACCAGTTATTCGAGCGGTTTTGCTCGATGTTTAACGGGTTATTGGCACGGACGCCGCGCGGCTTAGTGAGATCAACTAAGTTTGATTTGCTGTTTTTCACGATTACCCCCAAAGCCAGCAAAGATAAAACAACCACCGCAACTTTCATTGCTTATTCACCTTGTGGTAATGACTTGTAACTTTCCGGTAAATCGTTTTCCATCGCTTCGCCATAATAGAAAATGGTTCCCGAAATTCTTGTGCATGTAAAACCAGACGCCGCGCTTGCGATTATTTTCGTTGGTTCGCTTAGCATAGGGTGAGGGTCTGCCGGATTGCCCCACGTCATAAGGCCAAGCGAAGTAAAACCGCTACATTTCAAACGCGCGCCCCCGCCTACATCATCCAAGCGTGGCAACTTTTGAAGCTCTCCCAATTGCGCCGAAGCCCAATACAATGCACCAGCACGGGCCACGCTTGGGTCGCCTGTTACCCAAACATCCAGATTTACAAAGAGGTTTAGAACGGGCTCATTCACATACGGCGATGAACCTTCATAATTTTTTGACAACTTGGCCAACGATATTTTTTTCATTTCGTTACTTGAGCCAGTGCCTACAATCAGCGATTCCATACCCTGCGAAATTAGAATTGCTTCCGCAACTTCCAACTCTCCGCTTGCCCCTACTTTAAAGGGCAGCACTACAGGCCCGCCGCCCCCGACGTTTTCAAGCGCCTTTTCGACAGATTCGGCCAACGCTTTTAGCTTGTTTTCCGTGTTTCCATTGCCTAAATCAAAAGCCATGCTTTAAATCTCCAATACCGCAATGCTGTTTGCTGCATCGCCTGTTAACTGAATTTCGGCGGTTGTCTCAAGCTCCAGCTTTTCGCCCGCCTCTAACGGATATGCGCCCGCCACCGTCACCGCCGCCGTGTTACCGCTTAGCGCTTTAATGGTGATTTTCTTGCGCCCTGCGTTGGCCGGAATGGTGTAAGGCATCGCATGAACGCCCGCCGCCAGTGAAGCCGATTTTTTCAGCTCGACCGCTGGCAAGCTGGACACACCGACCGATTGGCCCGCCGCGATGGTCATTGCTGGAATACTCGAAACGTCTAGCGATTGGCCCGCCGCCAGTTGCATTTCTGGCAAGCTGGATACCTTAACCGTTTGATTTGCTGCCAACTCGACCGCTGGCAAGCTCGATACGTCCACCGTTGGCAATGCGGAAACTTCCACCGCTGGCAGCTCTGACACGGCTACCGTGTCACGTTGTGGCGGCACGTATTCACCAAAGCCAACTTTTAGCTTTACATCCCCTTCAACGCCGCGATTTTCGACCGTCACCACCCCCGCCAAGCGTTCGCTTTTGACTTGCGCCCCTTGCGTTAACACGTAGTAACCGCCGCTTTGCGTAGTGATAAGCAGCTCACCCGCTGCTTTTTCCACGAAAAGAAAGTCACCAATTGCGGTAAAGTTATCGCGCGCACCTGTTAACATTCGTTTTTCAAAGCTCATTTGATTAACTCCGTGTCATTAGGTACGCAATGGAGATAGCCGCGAACGCGCCAATGGCAAGCTTTTTGGTTAACTCCGCATCTTCACGCTGTTCATTGGCTCCGTTGTCTTGTTTGAACTTCGCCAACTCCATCACCGCATTGAGATTTTCCGCATTTTGCGCGGCCTGACTGCCTGCAAGCCCCGCCATCATCGACAAGTTTTCCGAGTTGGTCGCGCTGTAGGTTTTGAGCGCATCCTTTGAAAAATCCGTCACACTCTTAACGGCATCCCCCGCCACACTTCCAAGCGTGGTCATGGACAACTCCGCAAGACTTCCCGCCGCCTCAATCGCACCGTGGTCAGTTGCGGTTACGTTGAGCGTTGAGTTGTTAATCCCACTAATCGCGGTTCCAAGGTTGTCGCCGCTAATGGCGTTTTGACCTGAGTTATTACTCGTGGTCGTGGTGTTCTTAGAACTTGATTTACCACCCATATTTTTAAACTCGCATTGTCAGCGCGGTCACTTCTTCGCTTGGCTGCTTCTCGTTGGTGTGCAAAGGCTTTACCAACCGAGCCAGCGCGGGAAAATAGGTTTCAGCGCTGATACTGTTTAAACCCAATCGGCGCACAACGGGCGCGAGCTCTTGCATGGCTTTCACGACGCCAACCCCCGACACTCCCCACAAAAAATAGGAATCGCCGACAATCTCCCCCGCAATCGTGACGTCATACCCTTCACCGTGTATTTGGTAGAGGCTGACATTGCCCGCCGACACTTCACCCTTTAAGGCTTCGAAGTCTTGCGGGCATTTTCTAAACGCCACTTTGAGCCGTTCCAGCGCGCCCGCTGGCTCCGCTAACTGAATCATTTTCGATTCATCATCATGAACGCCAACGCCAAGACCACGCCGCCAATCAATAACGGACTTACCCCCGTAGGGCTTCCCATATTAATCGCGCCGACACTTTGGCCGCTGTTGTTGGTACTGGTTGCGGTTGACGGGCCAGCATCGCCGCCACTAATTGGCATTGAACCGCTATTCGTCAACCCGCCGCCGATAAGAGAACCCAACATTTACGCCCCCTTCACTGCGTGTTTATAAACCAGATAACCGCCGCCCACTAAAGCGGCCCCCATGACTAACTTTTTTGTTGTGCTTCCGGTGAAATAGCCCGCACCAAAGCCCGCCGCCGCACCGATAAGTGGATATAAAATAAAAGGCATCATTCCCCCTTACTTACTTTTCAATGCGACAATCAAACCAATGAGCAACAAGCCACCCACGCCATACATGAGATATTTCTCATTCATGGATGCCGCCGGATTGCTTGGCGGCACTGGTGCGCCATTTGGCTGCACGGGTTGTTGCTCTGCTGGCTTGCGGTTTTCTTCCGGCGCGGCACTTTCCGCCTTTTGCGTGTTGGTCACTTTTGGGTCGAGTTTTCCGCTTACGTAATTGCCCGCCGCATCCGTGACCGTCCCTGCAAAATTGGTTAGGTTTTCGCCCAGTGAATCCCAAAGAGACATTTTGCCCCCTTACGCCGTGGCGGTCGGTAGCGCTTTGACTTGCTCGACTGCTTCAAACACAACCGGAACCGCGCCCGCTTGTGATTTTTCCAGCTCAAACGCGAGTTGCTGGCTTGCTGCCGTGTTCAACACACCGTCAGCACCGAAGCCGTAACGGGTAAAGTCCACACTAAACCAGCCCGCATTTTGCTCTTGACCGCAAGCGGCAAGGTCGTAAGCGTTGTCTAGTTTGTTGGCGTTGTATTCTTCGATGTTGTCACGCAACACACGCACACGCTCAACCGACTCATCCATAAAATGCGCACGTTTTAGGTTTAAGAACGGGCTACGCTCTGCAAAGTCAAACGGGATACGGCCCGCCGCTGGCGCGTTCCAAGTCAGCTCAATGATGCGCGGCAAGTAGAAACGCTCGCTTTGTGCTGGCAGCACATGAGCACGGGCGCGGATACTTGGCACCGCTGGCGCGCCTTCGCTTGGCGTTTGTTTGAGTTGCACGTAAATAAACCAGATTTCGCCTTGCAGCGTCACGAGATCAGTTTGACGAACACCAACTTTTGTACGGTATTCTGATTCACCAAAATCAATGACGTATCGGCCTTGCTCGTTGTAGGTCTTTTTGTGCTTTTGGATGTTGACGAACGTTTTACCGCTGGCGCTCATAATTGGACGGCCATTCAACTGGATTTCAATTCGTTCAATATCTTCCGGATTGGTGATATTTGTGACCAACTCAATGCTGTGATAAGTCGGGCCCGTTACCAAACGTAGATTTGCACGTTGGCCCCAGCCAACGCCTTCCATTGGGTCTAGCTCTTTTGCGCGTGGTGCAAATGGTGTGCTGATAATTTCCATACTCACCCCCGCCTTAACCGATCACGTCTTCGACTGCATCAACGTTGTTTGATGCCCAAACCACACCCGCCGCGATTAGCGCGCTAAGTCCGAGCAAAATTAAATTGCCTTTTGTTAATTTCATTGCTTTACGCTCCAAATAAAAAAACCGCTGTTCATTAGCGGTTTTTATCTTTGCCCGATATTCACAACGGTTTGTAAATGCGGATTTAGAATCCTTGATTCTATTTTGTGAACTTATTCACATTTACCAGCGTATTAGCCCCGCTTCGTACCCTTTGCCGTTCTGGTGCAAGTAGTGAAGCGGTTGTAAATCATTGATAACCGCCGAAGGAATGCCCGTCATTTTTTCTAAATACACGGCACTTGCTCCGGTCTTTTGCATCATGACGTACATGTGTTGACAGTTATCAATAATGGTTTTTGAAACTTCTTGCCCACGCTGGAAAAGGTTTATTGTGTGGATGCCATACGAACGCCCCAAGCGCAACAACTTGCCATGATAGCCCGTCGCTTTGCCCGCCGTTTCGCTGTGCTCTGCAACTTCCTCACAAACCACTTTCAACGGTTTGACATGATGCCCGTCACCACACCCCCAAACGATTTGACAAAACTTGTCAAAATCGGCGGGTTTTGTGTCGCCTTTTTTTAAATCCGGTTGCCACGCAATTTTAAATCCTTGCTTGGTTTTTCGGCCTGCAACCACCGCTTGAGCAAAGCGGCTAAACGAGTGATACACGCGCACCACTCGCCCCAGCAACTCACCGTCATATTCTCGCTTTGGGTCAAAAATCACGACTTGGTCAGTCGCTTTTACTAAGCGTTTTTTGACAAGCGAGCTTTTGCCACACCCCGACATTCCCACAACGGCGGTATGCTCATTTTTCAATGCGTTGTTATTGCGTCGCGGCTGCATGAGCACCCCCTTGCGCCTTTGCCGCCTGAATGATTGCGGCGCGTTTTAGCGCTTCTTCTTTCTGAATTTCTTGCATCATGGCGTATTTGCCAAAGCCAATAATTGACACGGTCGCTAGCAAGGTGAGTTCAGGCCCATACTCTGCCAACCACGGCGGCGGCTCCGCACCGTATTTGATCAACACGGGGGCGATTGCTCCGGTTAGTTGGGTTTCTTCTTGCTCATCGAATGACAAACGTTTGTCTTTGGCTTTTAGAATCCCATTGACAAAACCCACCCCTTTTGCCGCAAATGGCAGCACCGCCTCAAGCGTTGCGGCTTGCTGCTTTAGCGCTGCTTCCCGTTGCGCCTTATCTTCAATCGTGATTTCGGCGTCTTCTTCCATTTCCAATTGATTTAGAAAATCCTTTTCCTCATCGGTGTATTCTTTTTCTAAATCCGTTGCCTGTTCGTTTAGTCGTTCTTCATCCATTGTTTGCCCCTAGCACTTTGGCGGTTACATTTCCCAACAAAAAGCAAAAGCCACCAATGAGAAACTTTGCGGCGTTGCTGTTTGCTGACGTTGTTGTTTTGTTGTTTTGCGGTTCCGGTTCCGGTACGGGCTCTGTCACTGGCTCCGGCGTTGGTTTAAGCATTTGCTCGACTTCTTCCAACGGCTTGTAAGTGGCAAAATACGCTTGAATATCTTCACCCGTTCGACAATCCGGCCCACACTTACACCGAGCCCTTAAAAAGCGCGCGCGCTTGCCTTGCCCCTGAATGATTTTTTTAGGTGTTTTGCATTTCGAGCAAGGGAGATAACCTAAAATTTCTTCATCCATTGCTCACCTCTTGCAGCTTTTTCACTTCTTGTTTCAAGGTTTCGATTTCTTCATTCTGCACTTGCAGCAAAACGATGATTTTTCGCCCAAAGGAATTGAAAAAATCCCGAATCGGGTTTAGAAACTTTCCAAAAATCGGGTTGCCTACGTGCGCGCCGATTTCCTCTACCGCGCCCGCCATTTCTTTTTTAATTTCGCCGAGTAATAAAGCCTTTTTATTCATTTCTAGCCACTTCCTTTTATTTCAATTGCTCTTAGTGATACAAAGCTCCCGCGCGCTGATACAAATCCCAAAACGCCGAACGCTCCGCCTCGATAACTTCCGGCCTGATGTTGTAGGGCTCAAACGGCTCTGCCTTGACCGACTCCCACCAAGCTTGATTGTCTAAAAATTGCTTATATTGCATTTGATATTGCTCTTGCGCCGCTTCGCGCAAATCTTCCATTTCTATATCGCTGTAAATCGGTTTCATCGACCAGCCACGCGCACCCGCCGCCCATTTCAAAAACTGGTTAACCCTACGCTCTGCGTTTTTCTCAAACGTGATTGAAAAGCGGTTATTGGCGCTGACATGTAGCCCCGCTGCTTTTGTTGCTGCTCTTGCGTTTTTCAAACCGTTTTCAATTCGCTTGATTTTGGTTTGCAATTTCGTTTGTAAATCCACATCACCTTTTGCTTTGGCGATTGCTGCCGCTTCAATGCTTTTTTCTTTGGCTTGCTCATAGCGCTTGATGCTGCGCTTAATTGGCGCTTTCCATTGGTCGAGCTTGTAGCCTAACTCGCTGATAATGCCCGCCATGTTATCCGCTTCGAAACTCAGCAAGGTTTCCCACTTTGGCGCACGGCTACACGCTGCCATGTTGTAACGATTGCCCCGAATAAGCCCTTGATTGGCGTTTTCTCCTTTGGCTGCATAGCCCACCGCTTTAATGATGTAAGTCCCTGCCGCCTCTGGCTTTTTGATGCGCTCAACATGCGCAAAGCCATTACCCCAAAGGCTCTCAATTTTTCCAGCCCACGCACTAAAAAGCGCTTGCGGCATTTCCCAATCCATCAACAAGTGAACGTGCGGATTCGGCTCACCGTCCTCATTGGCTGGACACTCCGCCACCCAAAGGTAATGAAAGTCCGATTTATCCGGCAATACGCTTGCTTTGACCGCTGGCACTGGACAAAACAAACGCCCGCTTTCGCTGTCGCGCTCTGTCACGTAGGCCGGAAAGCCGCGCTTTCTCATCTTTTTGAGGCCATTAATAAAACGCGATACCTCCGCGCCTATCGTGGTGTGCATGTTCACCACTTCCCAAACCTTTTCAGGCTTGGCAAAAAGTGGCGTATATGGCCCCGCAATTTCGCCGCTTTCGTTCATGGCCTTGATGTTGCGGATTTTTCCCTTGTACCACTCAAACGCGCTATATGGCCCCGCCACCTCTGACACACACACGCCAAAATTTTGCTTGAACCCAACAGGCGAAAACAAAAGCCCCTCATCGGTGAGCGCGGAACCGTCAGCCACACGGCGGCGGCGTTCTTCATCAAACGTCAGCGTGATGAACGTTTTGAACCCGCCATGCTTCACCGCGACATACGCGCCGGACTCAAAAATATTTTTCACCGCGCGGGCGGTTAATTTTTCCGTGAAGCGGTCGCCGCTTTGCTGCTCCGGTGCATTGCTGGCTGGCGTTTCAATCACTTGCTGAATTCGGTATTGCTGCGACCAATCGCGCTTTTGCAATTGCACCTTTACCAGTGGCTTATCTGCCACCAATGACCGCTTTTTATTGCTGTTTAGTGCAGTGCCGCGCGATACCGCCGAAAATGACGCGCTGTAGTGCGCGCTGTGATATTTTTCAGGATTTAATACTAGGGGCGCTTTTATCGACTTTCTCAGCGTTGCCAAGCGTTGGCGGAAGCGTTTAGAGGCTTCATAACCCACCTTTCCCGCTGTCCGACTTTTGCGCCCTTTGACTAGCCTATTATCTCCGGCACTTCGTGCCGCCGCTTCGCGCAGGTGTCCCGCGATCGTTTTAATGCGTAACGGGGTGAGTTGCTCTGCATCTTTTAAGATGGTTTGTTGCTGTTCATTCCACTGAGAAAAATCGGATGCAAAAAAACCGCTACGAATAGCGGTAAGGTTCTTTCTTGCCTTATCGGATTGCCGAAGCGCTCCAACTGCGTATAGAACTGTGTTTTTATCCAGTGGCGCAAATTGGCTTGCGCTAAACTTTGCTATTTGGTTCATCTATGCAAACACCATAAAGCGGCGGTTTTTGTCTATCTCAATCACCGCCGTATTACCTGCCATTGATTTAACTGCGTTTCCGGTGTGATTCTCACACTCTGCAATTGCGCGAAAGAAATTGCGCGAAGGCTTGAACGGCAACGGCTCACCCGTTGGTAAACATTTGTTGTTATCCCAGATTTCAACCGTTGCCATATGATCACCCCACTGACGCCCAGTTAAAAATAAAGGTCATGCAACCAACCACTGCCCAAGCCGACACAATTGCATTTCCTAAATCACTAAAACTAAAGATAAAAGGTGTTGGGTTGTAATCACGCCCCATCAAGAAACAAAAAAAGCCAATAAGGAACACCCCTAGAATTGAAAGGCTCATTGAACTCTCTCCCCAAGCTCTCTCAATCCACCTCTAGGCGAATTCAAATCCTCTAATTGGTCATTCCATGCAAAGAAACCTTTGCATTTTGGATGCGACACTAACGAATCCGCCGGATATTTCTCGATAACTTCTACCTGTTCACCCGCCTTAATAATTAAGTCAGTATGAATATGATGATCACATCTAAGAATTTTCTTAACTGCATGAGAAGATTCCGCGCCATCAACGGCCAATGCCTCCGGCGCTTCCTCTTGCTTGCGGATTTGGTTTCTATTTCGCTGTTCAATGAGCTTTAATCTCATTTTTAAATTCGTTTTTAGATTTGCGGCATCTTCAAATCTAAGTGTCCCCCACCGATTTTTAATAACACGTTCAATCAGTGTGCAAAGCTTTACTGCTCGTACTGGCGATAATATTGACTGTTGAATCTCATCCAACACAATAAAAGCGCCATTAAGCGAACCGCGCTTAAATGCATCTTCCGTTTCAACAACTAGCTTTCTAAATTCTTTTGATGATTTAATCATGCTACACCCCCACGCTTTGAACGTTTGATCGGCGTATCATGGCAAGCTGATAAGCGCGCTTAAATTCCGCCTGACCTTTGCGAGAAAAGCGATAATCTTTGCCGCCGGACTTCTTACACTGGTAGCCGTTGGGGAAATATTTCTGTTTGAGGTTTTCGAGAATGTTGAGCCCTGTATCAGTGGGCTGATGTGAATGTGTTCTTTCCATGTTCTAGCCTCCGCAAGCCGTTTCACATTTGTTTCGCTAATACGATATGGCAAGTTTTTTGTAGGCGCAATTAGCTTGCGGTAGTGAAACGAACAAAATGATCGCCTATGATTTAACAAATTGCGGACGGAGATAAACTCAATGATGAACTACACAAATGCACTTTTAGACCGCCTAAAAGCCAAGCTAGAACTGGGCTCAGACTATCAATTAGCTAAAGTTTTAGAGGTTGGTACTAGTAGAATCAGCAACTACCGCAACGGGCGCAGTGTTCTAGATTGGAATATAGCGTTTAAAATCGCCGATTTGTTAGAAGAAGATGATCAAAAAGTCGTCTTTGGATTGCTTGAGGATAAATACTCAAACCCTCGCCTAATCAATGCCTTACAAGAGGGCGCGCCCCATTAGCGCCCATTTACCACATCGTACATAATGCGCACTTATAATTGTAAGTGCCAGTTAGTAATGTCCGGTTTAGCCACTTTAAAATGTCCTCCCAAAATTAACAACATTGTTTGCTTTCGAGGCTTTAGCCGATGTTGATTACGACGAGTGAAAAAGACATTTATCGATTTGGGGTTCTGTCTGTCGTCCGTACAAGGCAGTTACGTCTAGTTGATGTTGCAGTCACTCTAGCTGTTTTGTTTGTAATATCTGGCGAACACTTAATCGACGCTCCACTTTAGGAGATCAAAGTCTCGCGCACGTTGCTCGTATATGATTGCCCGCCTGATGAACTTAAGGTTCAGCGAAACCGAGTCAAATGCTAACAACGAGAGAATATCTTAATGAATACGGCAAGCCCGTCGCGTTCTACTGCGATAAGCATTCGATTTTTCGCGTGAATCAGGAAAAGCAAAAACAACTAGCCATGTTTTAAGAGATGTACCGCCTAGCAACTCAAAAGCCGAGCATCAGGTATGACGCTCGGCTTTTTCGAGGAGCCAGGTTGGATATGCCCTGACATAAGAAATGTACCCAAAATCGCTTCGCTGAGTAAAACGTTAATAATAAGCTTTAGACGTAACTCAAGATAAACTGCTAATTATTACCTATTCAATTCAACCCAGCACGACTCAACTCACACCAGCTCATTTGATCAACTTTGATCAATTCTCACTCTTTCTCAATACCGAATTTTTTCATTAATCATTTTAGACATTCGTTAAATTTTCAAAGTTTATACACTCTAATCTTGAATTATAAAGGAACCACATAAGAGTAAGTACTTACAGCGTAACTTAGTGCACTTCTCAACATTTTATGCTGCACCAATTACTGCTCACAAACTCACCCTGTAATTTAATTACACAACAGACGTTACACTGTGTCAGAACAGCAAAACGGACCAACATAAACTGTTGATATATAAGAAAAGAAATCACCACCCCCTATCCAGCATCAAATCACACCACCCACCTAAAGATTCAGGTAAAGGTAATTGGTAAAAGTTTTACCTGATTTTTAATGTCAAAAAAAAGCAGAACCAAAAGGTTCTGCTTCGTTTCATTGGTTGATTTAGAGAAAGTAGATACTTACTTTGAACTTTGAGCTTTGTGCTCTGCCCTAATCTTTTCCGCGATGATTTTTATCGCTTGGGCAGTACTCATGCCTTCAGCCATTAGCTTCTGGATTTCTTCGACTGCTCTTTGTTGTTCTTGATGAGATAGCGGTGGGAGATCGTCAAACATAAAAAATCGGCTCCTTTGTTTAGGAGCCGACTATAACGAGATGCTTAATAGGTGGCAAGAAAATTGATGGATGCCCCCATCGCGTTTTCATTCGTATATCTGGCGGAGATATCCACTTCAAATAAATTGAGAGGTGAAAGACCAATACCGGCTGTAATTGTATCGTCTACATCGCGTGCCATGTTTTTCATGTAACCACCACGAATCTGCAGTTGTCTTAAGACATCAATTTCAAAACCCGCTCTCAACATTTGGCTATTGTCATCAAATGATGAAAACTTTTTCTCTTCATTAAGATCGTAGTCAACTGATAAGGTAAAGTAATCAGCAACGATCCCTGCCCCGACAGTATAAAGAGGTCTCATACTGTAGTCGTACGAAGGAATCGCCGTAGCTGGTGTTGTGCCTGTGAAGTCATAAGCTTTAGTTTGGATATCTCTTCCAATAAGATTTTTTGCTGCAACACCAATTCGAAATGGGCCGTAAAACCATAAAGCACCGGCGTCTAAATTGAAAATTGTTTCGCCGGTTTCGTTTTCTCTCACATCTCCAAGATCAAAATTGGCAAATGTTGAAGCAAATGAGTGGGTATAAACTCGTTGAAGTTTTGGTGTCACACCAAAAGCCATATGCTGGTAAAGGAAAGTTTGGTATTTGGCCAGTGAAACGCCGACTTCAGTTACTGATACAGAAACTGCTTGAACGTAGCTATTATCAGGATCTGGACCTGCTGCTACTTTAGGCGTGATAAAAGATTCGGTATAGAGCTTTCCATAAATCGTTGCAGATAAGAAACGATTCGGTATTCCAATTGCCAGCGCTCCGCCAAGCTCAAGATCTAGTTGATCGCCATCAATCGCAGTTAGGGCGGGCAACGCATCTGGACTGCCAGCTGCAATGAGTTTTCCTAAATTATCTATTTGATCTACAAGATCATGCGGATCATTATAAGTGATACCAAAGCTAGGAATAAGCATGCCAGCATCATCATTACGTCGGTACACAGCAGCAAGAGCTGGGTTAAAAAAGGGCGCTGTGAGATAAGTGGCGGAAACAGTACCTACTCCACCCATAGCGTCGCTTCGTGCTTCGATTGAATAATTAGCGGCATTTGCTGTGCCACAAAAAAGCATCGTTGCGTATAAATATCGATTGTTTAATTTCATCCTAAGACAACCCTTAGATTCCTTTTCTAGTAATATCGGCAGGATTAAAGATTTTTCAAGTTTTTATTCTTGTGTAATGTCGTATGTACGGCTAATGGTTTGTGATTGCTCAACGAGGATTTCACCTTGCCAACGTTTTGTGTTCATACTAACCGCGAGTACATAACGCTCGTTTGGAATCCCCTCTAATTCGAGACTATTCGGATAGTCAGATTCATAGGTTTTATTCCAAACTCGTTGATACTGACCATCAACATAGTCATACAAACCAACATTCATTTCGGGCAGTGGACAGTATGGGTTGTTTAAAGCAACTTTTTCTACGGTCCAATTTTCTTTTGATGACCATCTTACATATTGTGGGGCAATTGGTTCTCCCAATATCACCCAACCACTCCACACTTCTTGCCCTGCTGGTTGAACCACTAATTGGTAAAGGCCTGAGTCCAGCTTACCAGTGAGGTTATAGCGCTTCTGATATTGTTTTTCGTCGCCGCCATTAGTGACGCCGTCACCACTTATTTCAGTAAAAACACTATCTGATGAGACACTTCGATCGACCCACTTTCTCACCGCGAGGCTTTTTACTTCGACATTGGCTCGGATATCTATCACTAAACGATAGGTGTCTCTTCCTGGGCTTTGAATGGTTTGCCTGATAACTTTCACTCCAGTCAACCAATTCGGCAGCGTTTTCTTAGTGAGCGATTTGCCACAATCCCTATTCAAAGATTGGATTAACAAACTGTTTAAATGCTCTTTCAACGTATCTGTTGGTGATGATTGCCATACTTCGACTAACGACTCGAACATGCCGGGCAAATTATCTTCCAACAGATGTTGGTGTGCTTGCGTAAGAGGGGTGTTTTGTTCAAACCAGTCTACAGCGTAGACTGGTTGAGTAAGTGAAATGGCAAAGAATGGAACTAAAAGTGACTTACGCATTAACCTTTCATCTTATAGCCAACACCGCGAAGTGTTTCGATCTCTAAGCCCGCAAGCTTCTGTCGCAACTGCAATACATGTGTGTCTACGGTTCGAGTAGTTGGGAAGTGGTTGTAACCCCAAACATGATCTAACAGCTCATCACGAGTAAAAACTCGACCTAGATTGCTCGCCAAAAATAATAGGAGATCAAATTCTGTTCTTGTCAGTGTAATTTGCTCACCTTTAAAAAAGACTTCACGAGTCGATTTATCTATGACTAGGTTTTCTGTCTCTACTTTGTCGCTACTCCCTTGCTCGCTGGATTCAGGAGAACGAAGCTGGGCACGAATTCGCGCAAATAGTTCTGCTTCTGCAAACGGTTTGGTCAAATAATCGTTAGCACCGGAATCCAAGCCTGCGACTTTATCTTTGACAGTAACCAGTGCCGTAAGCAAAATCACTGGCACGTTTTTAGTTTTCTTCCAGCCAGGTAAATGCGAAATAGAATCGCCATCTGGTAATTGTCTATCAAGGATCACCAGATCAGCCTGAGGCCAAAGCGATTCAACTTCAGAAATGCGCTCAGCGTGCAAACACTCGTAACCGGCCTGCTCTAAACTTACTAATAGACCGTCTGCTAGGTTTTTATCATCTTCAACGAGAAGCAACGTCTGTTTCACAAGGTATCTCCAAAATAAACGTAGTTGGTGGACCAACGAGCTTCATTTTACCGCCCATTCGCCCGACCATAGATTCAACAATTGTTAAGCCAAGTCCCAAACCGCTTTTGCTGACAAATGGCTTGCGTAAATGTGACCAGTCCCTGCTGGTGAGTTTGCCATTATCGGTGACTCGGATTGTTAATTTACTGTCACCTGTTTGTACATCCAGTGTCACGGGGGCAACGCCGTATTTCACTGCGTTTCTAATCAAGTTATCAACGCAGGTTCCTAACCAATAGACATTAATTTTTGCTGATACATCTTGGTTAATTTTAAACTCAACACCTTCTGGAAACTCGTCTTCAATTTTAAAAAGCAACCACTCTTCTACAGAAGGAATCCAATCGGTCGCAAGCTGCTGGTTATCCGACTGGAGGTAATCCTTACTCGCTTCGGCTAGTTGTCTTAGTCGGCGAGTATCTTCACATAAACGTCGAAACTCATCATAAACTGTTTCCGGTAAGTGCTCAAACTCTCGACGAAAGCCCTCTACCGTTAGTGATAAACTGGCAATCGGAGTGCGAAGTTCATGTGTAAGAATCTGAAGTACCAACATACGACTTCTCAGCTCTTGGCGCTTGCTATTCCAACGGTACACTGCCCATCCGGCCACCAGCATGATATTGGCAATAACCAATACGATCATAGAGAAACGTAAGATTTGCGAATGGTCTTCTACATCCCAGCAAATATTTCCTCGCTGAACAAAACAACTTGCGTTATCCGCGCGAACACTTAAGGACAATCCCGCAGTTTCAACGTTGGTAGACCAAACACTCTTGTCGAATACGTGGTAATAGTCCCCTCGCCTTAGCCAAAGATCATCTTTATCCAAAAACATGATCGAACCAGCAATCAAAGCATTGATGGTTTCATCATCCATTGCTCTCAGACTGCTTAATAGTTCGTTACCTTCCTCATCCATTCGTTCCTTGATGTGCATGAATTTTTTTAGATTTTCATGCTCTTCTGGAAACTTTTGAATGTAGCGAGCGGCGTAAGTCCCGCCACCCGGATGAATCAATGCGGAACGAGAAAACCAGCGAGTATTAAGCTTCACCCCTTTACAAACTGAACGAGTGAAAACTAATGGCTCCGTGATCAATGGGCTGAGTGGTAGCTTGCCATTGCAGGTTTTGGACAGTTGATACAGTTGTTGTATGTCTTTCAGTGGGTAATTCGCCGTTTGTGGCAGCATTGAGTCAGGCGAAAGAAGTTTAGTAGGGAATGACGACTGTAAATCGCGGATGTCGTATGTTTTGCTTGCGGAATCATAATCAAATAACTCTGTGAAAAAATCAATGCGCTCCGGCAACGAGTCTGCCAGAGCACTGGGTACTAGGTTCACAGAAAGCAGCAATGATAAGCAGAGTTTTTTAATCAAAACATTGTACGACGTCGTTATTATTGCCCCCAATATACAACATATTCATGAAAGTTTACATTTGTGGGATTCGGTATTTGATTGGATCGATTAGAAAAACAACAAAAAGGCCAGCTTTTCAGCTGGCCTTCGTCTTTTAGGTAAATTATAACGCTTTTGAAATCGCATCCACGCTATCTTTGGCATCACCAAAGAGCATTGATGTGTTCTCTTTAAAGAACAATGGGTTCTGAACTCCAGCGTAGCCAGTATTCATTGAACGTTTGAAAACAATAACGTTTTTTGCATGCCAAACTTCCAATACTGGCATGCCGGCGATTGGGCTGTTTGGATCTTCTAGCGCAGCTGGGTTAACGGTGTCATTCGCACCAATAACCAACACGGTATCCGTGTCTGAGAAGTCGTCATTGATCTCATCCATTTCCAGAACGATGTCATAAGGCACTTTTGCTTCAGCGAGCAGCACGTTCATGTGACCTGGTAGACGACCCGCTACTGGGTGAATACCGAAACGAACATTCACACCTTGCGCACGCAGTTTTTCTGTGATCTCGTGAACTGGGTATTGAGCTTGTGCTACTGCCATGCCATATCCAGGAGTGATGATGACTGACTTGGAGTTTTTCAGCATATCCGCTACATCTTCTGCATTGATTTCACGATGCTCACCATACTCTTCATCACCGGAAATCACGACTTCCTGGCCAAAGCCACCGGCGATAACGCTGATAAACGAGCGGTTCATCGCTTTACACATGATGTACGAAAGAATTGCACCTGAAGAACCAACGAGAGCACCAGTCACGATCAACAGATCGTTTGCTAGCATGAAACCTGCCGCGGCAGCTGCCCAACCAGAGTAAGAGTTCAGCATAGAGACCACAACTGGCATATCCGCACCACCGATCGATGCCACCAAGTGGTAACCAAATGCGAAAGCAATCAGCGTCATCACAATTAAGGCAAACATACTGCCGTCTGCGTTAACAAAGTGAATCATAAGCAGAGTCGAAACAACGATAGCTGCGAGATTCATCTTGTGTTTATGAGGCAAGTTAAGTGGCGATGAAGAAATGATACCGCGTAACTTTCCGAATGCGACAATCGACCCAGTAAAGGTTACCGCACCAATGAACACGCCCAAAAATACTTCAACTAAGTGAATTACGTGTTCTGCGTGCATTCCCGCTGGGTCAAGAGAGACTGGCGCAGGTGGTTCAAGATAGCTGTTGTAACCAACCAAAACAGCCGCCATACCCACAAAACTATGTAGAATGGCCACTAATTCTGGCATTTCTGTCATTTCAACTTTCTTAGCGTAGTGGATACCAATACCACCACCAATCACCATGGCAACAATGACCCAAGCAAAACCTTCCGCACTAGGACTGAAGATGGTTGCAAGTAGCGCAATTGCCATACCGGCAATGCCGTAGTAGTTCCCTGATCTTGCTGATTCTTGCTTAGATAGACCAGCAAGGCTCAGAATAAAAAATAGTGCAGCAACGATATAGGCCGCCTGTACTAATCCTGCAGACATTGGTTACTCCCTATTATTTATCTTTGCGGAACATTTCGAGCATGCGTTTGGTTACCGTAAAGCCACCAAAAATATTAATGCTCGCGATCAACACAGCAATAAACGCCAAAAACGTCACTGCCCCATTTCCTTGGCCAATCTGTAACAAGGCACCGACAACGATGATCCCCGAAATCGCATTGGTTACCGACATCAGCGGAGTGTGAAGTGCGTGTGTGACATTCCATACCACGTAGTACCCCACAACACACGCTAAAACGAATACCGTAAAATGTGCGAGGAACGCGGCTGGCGCAACGGATGCAATCCATGCGAATGCACCGACACCCACTGCAAGTCCGGCCAGTTTTTTCACTGGAGAAACGGGCTCTTGTACTTTTAGTGCTGGCTTTTCAACCGCTTTTGGTTTGGCTTGAGGCTGAGCAGAAACTTGAATTGGTGGCGCAGGCCAGGTGATTTCACCATCTTTAACCACCGTGACACCACGTAGTACAACATCTTCGAAATCGATATTGATGTTGCCATCTTTTTCTTTACACAACAGTTTGAAAAGGTTAACTAAGTTTGTTGCATAAAGTTGTGAAGATTGAGTCGGCAAACGACCAACCATGTCGGTGTAACCGATCACTTTTACGCCGTTAGCCGTCGTGATAACTTGGTTTGCGATTGTGTATTCGCAGTTACCACCGTTAGCAGCAGCAAGGTCAACAATCACACTGCCCGCTTTCATGCTATCTACCATTTCCTTGGTAATCAGCTTAGGCGCTGGCTTACCTGGAATCAGTGCGGTTGTGATAATGATATCAACATCTTTCGCCTGTGCAGCATACAGCTCCGCAGCTTTCTTGTTGAAGTCATCAGACATCTCTTTCGCATAACCGTCACCAGAACCAGCAGCTTCTTGGTAATCAACAGAAAGAAACTCTGCACCCATGGATTCCACTTGTTCTTTAACTTCTGGACGAACGTCAAAAGCACGAACAATAGCACCTAGGCTACCAGCAGCACCGATAGCAGCCAAACCAGCAACACCCGCACCGGCGACAAACACTTTCGCTGGTGGTACCTTACCTGCAGCAGTAATCTGCCCTGTAAAGAAACGCCCAAACTCATGTGCTGCTTCAACAACCGCTCGATAACCGGCGATGTTGGCCATTGAAGACAACGCATCCAGTGCCTGAGCACGAGAGATACGTGGCACCGCATCCATAGCCAGCACATTGATGTTCTTACTAGAGAGTTGTTCCATCAACTGAGGGTTTTGAGCTGGCCAAATAAAGCTAACCAACGTTGCGCCTTCTTTGATCAACGCAATCTCGTCAATGCTTTTCTCTTCATCGATAATTGGCGCATTGACTTTAAGTATCAGCTCAGAATTCCAAGCTTCTTCTTTAGAAACCATTTTCGCACCAGCTGATTCATATGCTGAATCATCAAAGCTGGCTAACGCCCCCGCTTGGGTTTCGACAACAACGTCAAACCCCAATTTAATTAGCTGCTCAACCGAACTTGGCGAAGCAGCGACTCGCGTTTCTCCCGCGAGTAGTTCTCTTGGTACACCAATTTGCATAGCTATTCCTTGACTATTGGCCTTGTTAATCATCTTTTTGTATCTAACGCAGGATGCGACTTCAAGTGTTTTGTAGTTAAAATACAAATTTTCATTACATATAACCCTATGTAATGAAGGAACTCTACGCACCCCGCGAAATAAAACAACGACATATCAACAAGACAGAGGTCCTACCAGACCTTGAATTATTGGTTATTTTACAACCACATAGATTAAATTTTTGCGTAACAAACAAAAAGAGCCACCAGCATAAACACTAATGGCTC
This sequence comes from Vibrio vulnificus CMCP6, assembly GCF_000039765.1. Taxonomy (NCBI): domain Bacteria; kingdom Pseudomonadati; phylum Pseudomonadota; class Gammaproteobacteria; order Vibrionales; family Vibrionaceae; genus Vibrio; species Vibrio vulnificus. The sequence goes on from NC_004460.2 coordinate 334,475, forward strand.
TTGTGATGATGACAGGAATCAAAACCCGAGAAACTTTTAGCTAAATATCTCGTCTCTCATCTGGTCAATGAACATTTGCGCCTTTTTGACCATCAACTCGTTTGCATCTGCTTCAGAGGTCAAAACATCCGATCGGATGAATCGATGACTTTTTAGTTCGCCCTCTACCTCTTTTGTAATTCTACCAGCGACGCGATATTGACCGCCTTCTTGTAAACTCTCGGCATAAATCAAAAAGCCTTTATGCTCAATTGGCTCAATTTCTTTCTTTGCTTCACTATCTTTTGAAGACCCAAACAGGCGTGAAAATAACCCCATTATTCCTCACTCATGTGGTTTGTTGAATTTCAATATCGGTTTCTCAAACCATTCAAGCGGCGCGTTGTCATCGTAATTCACGTGAAAGAAAACCACGGGAATATCGTCTGAACGATGTTGTCTTCTATCTTCAACGATCATGCTTTCGGCATTTTTAACGGCAACTTCACTGTTGTGTTTGAACTGAACTACCCTCTCTTCAGGTAGTGCAGATAAAAAATCGATATCAAAGCGGATATAAACAGGTTTGAGTTGCACAAGCGCTAAACACGCTAAATCGGCCAATTGTTCCGACGTGTACTTACTCACATACTCATCCTGAGCGAGAACCTGACCAACCAGAGTTTCCATGTAATTATGAACATCGACACTGATTTGCATTAAAGCATCTCCTTGTTTTTATTATGCTCGGTACATCAACAGTATACGCAGCGGCTTTTTGAAACCAAGCTTTGTCATTCACTTTTACTGTCATTATCAATAAATCACTACTTAAGTTTAGCAAAAGGCTTGGAAAATCCAGAAATAATCGTATTCTACTAGGTTCTTCATACCCATTCGTTAGTGTTATAGGAAGTCAGCGGTTAATGACGTCTCCGGTAGTTAGTAGTGCTCAGTTTAAAATCTTCTTTCCCGTCGGTTTACTCGGGATTGTGGCAATGGGGATGGATAACATCATCGTCATGACACAAGCAAACTGGGGGTTGGCTGCAAACTTGCCTTATATCTTGCTCGGGACCGTTTTTTTACTCTGTAGTGTATTCAAACAAGGCCGCATTGCGATGATCGCAATGGCAATGATCATTACCTACTCTGTTATTCAAAACCGCCTGCAAATTCCGTTAAGCAGTGGGAGTGTTTTACTCGAGCTCTCTTTACTTGCTTTCTTACTGCCAGTGGCTTGTTTTGTCGTCTATCTGTTTAACGCTTCAGGCATGCACAGCAAGTCCATTGCCACTTACGGATTGGTCCTTGGCGTGTTAACAGTTTGGTCTTTCATCTTCCTTAGCTACTTTCAAGAAGCAGGTTTTGAGCATTGGAATAATGGATTGCTCTTCTCTGTCGCTGCGATTTCAAAATTGCCTCTTTTGCTTGTGGCCTATTGCACTGCCATCGTTTTGGCCACGGCGATTTTGGTTCTGAAGCACAATCGCCCTATTGAGGTGTCGATTTATACGTGTTTGCTCTTAGCTTCAACCACCTTTACGTTTTTTGATGTGAAGTTCATCTCCAGTACCATGTTCACCTTGGCAGGAATTTTGCTGATTATGCATGTGGTCCAGGCCAGTCATGAGCTGGCATTTATCGATGTGCTGACACAACTACCAAGCCGCCGCGCGTTAGAAATGGACGTTAAACACTTAGGTCGACGTTTTTCTATCGCCATGATCGATGTGGATCATTTTAAAAAATTTAACGACACCTATGGGCATGACACTGGCGATGACGTTTTGAAACTTGTTGGCTCTCGCTTGCTCTTAATTAAGGGCGGAGCAAAGGTTTATCGTTATGGTGGAGAAGAATTTACCGTGGTGTTTAAAGGGAAAACCTCGAAAGAAGTACAAGGTTACCTAGATGACATTCGAGAAGATATTGCGAACTACGATCTCGTTTTAAGGAATGACACGACACGCCCAAGCAAAGCGAGTGAAGGAAAGAAACGTCGTGGCACTCAAGAAAATACAATGAACACGGTCAATGTAACGGTCAGTATTGGTGTGTCAGACAGCCGTTCTTCGAAAGATCCAGATACCATTCGTAGCTTGGCAGACGAAGCCTTGTATAAAGCGAAGAAAGCAGGTAGAAACCAAGTCATGACGAAGGTCGAATAAATACCGATTTGTCAGACTCTTTCCCTTGCCAAATATTTGAAATTTATGGCGTCAATCTTGGTTAAAGAAGAGCACTAAACTCCCGCCCTTCAGAGCACTACCATAATTAAGGCTTAAGCCGATACCAACATTGTCTACCCACTGCGTTTTGAAAGGCGGTGTCATTAACCATCCGACACTCGCTTCATAATAGTGATGCGTACCGAGCGACTCGGAAGTATCGCCTCCAACATCAACCCGATTAAAACTCGTGTAAACAGATTGAACTGCACGTCCCCACTTTTCGAAGTCGTAGAACATTTTGACACCGTTAACCCAATACCAACCTTCTGGGTTACCAACCTGCCCTCGGTTTGCTTCACCCCAACCTTGGCCATAAAAATAATGTGCCGAGCTCCAGTAATACCACTTTCCCCAAGGCTTCATTTGTAAATATTTGGCTTGTACATTAGGCTCAGCGACCAAAGCCCAAGCATCGGTATTAACCAAATAACCATCGATGACACTTTTATAATCCGCCAATGCATCGCTGCGATAGGTATAGTCACTTCGGTAATACATTAAATGCGCCCCAATGGAGGCATCAAAAGTCCAGTTTTCGCTCAGTTGTCGTGAGTTTGTGTACTCAAGAAATGCGCCAAGCACATACTCGCGATGGCTATCGGACACCCCAACATCTGCGATGGAAACGTCTTGTTCAATACCTAGAGCAGATAAACGACCTTGCAGGCTGTGTTTTATTTGGCTGTCGGAATCCTCGTACAAGGCAAACTCAAACGGGAGCGTTGATACACCAATTTTTTTGCGCAAATTGACTGAATCGGCACTTCCCAGCTCTTCATTGTCGAGATTTAGCCATTCATTCGGGTCAAAGTCGTGAAAGCCAACAGTAAAAACATCACTGTCGGTAAGAACAATGGCCGTTGCAAAGTTTCGCTCCAGCTCTTTTTGGATTAGGTCATTGAGCTCTTGGGCAGACAATGCAAAGGAAGGCAGCAAGATTATGGCAAAAACTGAGGTACTCACAGCAAAAGGAAAACGTAGCATAATTAAGATGCTCTGAAAGTCACGTAACGGTTTTTACCTTCTAACTTGGCTTGATAAAGCGCCTTATCAGCAAACTGATAAATTGTCTGCAGTTCTTCCCTACCATTTGGAATAAAAGTGTAGACACCTTGTGACAAGGTAACAACATCAGATACAGCAGAAAATGCATGCGGGTAACTGAGGTCCGCAACCGCTTTATGAATTCTTTCCGCTGCTTTAACGGCTTGCTCTGCATCACTGCCACCAAGTAACACGACAAACTCTTCACCGCCGTAGCGACCGACACAGTCAGCATTACGTTGAAACAAACTCTTAATTGTATTCGCCGTGGCTTGAAGACATTTGTCCCCTTCAATATGGCCATAGTTGTCGTTAAACAATTTGAAGTTATCGATATCCAAAAGGATGACACTGATTGGTAAACGGTGCCGTCCGTACCAGCCTAACATTTGCCCCAACTGCTCATCGATATAACGGCGATTGTAAATCTTCGTTAGGCCATCTTCGTTTGCCTGCTGTTGCAATAACGCATTTAGCTCAGCCAGTTTCGCGGTTTTCTTTTTTAGCTCTCGACGCATATGTGCAATGCGCTGCATCGCGATCAACTTAGAGCTGAGTACCAATTTATCGACGGGCTTGGTTAAGTAGTCATCTCCCCCGGCTTCTATCGCTTTTGCGATCACTTCAGGTTCTTCATGACTACTGAGGAATATAATGGGTACCCACTCTTCAAACTGAGTACGAATCGCTTTGGAAACATCAAAGCCATCCATTTCTGGCATACTGATATCAAGCAAAACCAGCTCAGGGTCAAACTCTTCGTACAAGCGCAATGCTTCTCTACCACTCGAAACCGCCTCGACAATATGCCCAAGCTGTTTCAAGCGAATGGCAAGCTGCATTCTATCGAGTTGCACGTCATCGACCAGCATAATGCGCATGGATGAGCCAGTTGATATCATCGTTTCCTCTATCGGACTTCACATCTGTTACTAAAGGTATATCATATCAACTTGCTGGTTTCATCCAGCTTATACCGTAATACGTTGACTTTTTTGAAGATCACCTTACTATTCCGCTTTTTTAAATGAGAGACGTGTCATGTCAGAAGCAAATACTCCAGAAAAACAACCCATCGACCTAGCAACGATTTCACCTGAATTACGTCAGGTTATCGAGTTTGACCAGGTTCCAGAAGCAATGTTTGAGATGGTAACGTCTATCCATGAAGTTTCTGAAGAAGCCGTCCGTGAAGCTTGGGATTCACTACCTGCAAGCGCGCAAAACGTACTAGACAATTTTGAACAGTTCCACGCACTGATCTCTGTAAGCCAAGCGTTCGCCGGCGTTAACGTGATGGAAGAGTTCCCTACAATGAATCTTCCAGAAGGCATGAGTGAAGAAGAGAAAGATGCCTACCGCGCTCAACTGCTAGACCACGTACTCTTTAATTGTGTTAAGGACATGGTAAAACAGCTTAAGAAAGCGCGTCGCGACCCTATTCTGAAACGCGATTTCCGCGACGTATTCGCTAAGTAATGTAAAAAGCTGCTCACATGAGCAGCTTTTTTTATCTTATTCGAACTGCCCCAACCACTCTTTAAGCACAGCGTTCAAAGCTTGTTTCTGTGGCTGTGAAAGATTTTTCAATAGCGCATGTTGAATCGCAACATGTTCTTCTATCAGCTTATTCACTGTCACCAATCCATGTTCTGTGAGCTCGACAGTAACGCTGCGTCGATCTTCCTTGCTGTGTTGGCGCGAAATCAGACCTTTTTGCTCAAGCTTATCTAAACGGTTGGTCATTGCCCCAGAAGTCAGCATCAAAGACCCCAATAACTCCGATGGCGTCAGACGATATGGCGCGCCACTTCTACGCAGAGTCGCAACCACGTCAAACTCTCCCATCTTGAGATCGTAACGTTTGTGCACCTCACCCACTGCGCTTTCCAAGTATTTGGTGATGCGGAATACGCGCCCCATGATAGCCATAGGCTCGGTATCTAACTCTGGTCGCTCTCTATCCCACTGCTCTACTACACGATCAATTGCATCCATCATCTTATCTCAATCATTAGCTTGCGAGATATCTTAATATAAAGATACTTTACTTTCATCAAAAATAGGCATACATTGAGTTTAATTATCTCAATGTAAAGATATTTAATATGAACATACTTATCGCTATGATACCTGCCTTTTTTTGGGGAACGACCTACGCTGTTACACAAGCAACGTTGGCTGACTGGCCACCGCTGTTACTGGGTGCATTAAGAGCGCTCCCCGCAGGGTTGCTTTTACTATTGGTTAAACCCACGTTGCCGAATCGTCGCCAAATAATCACCTTGCTTAAACTTGGAACCATCAACATTGCGGCCTTTTTTGCACTCATTTTCGTGATGGCGTTGACGCTACCATCTGCAATCTCTGGTGTAGGCATGATATCAGTGCCTGTTTTCGCGATGCTTTTTCATTGGGTTGTCGCCAAACAAGCGCCAAGTAAAGTTCAAGCTTTATGCGGTTTCGGATTGATTAGTTTTGCTTGGTTCTTGTTTGACCCTAGCCACTTGGCTCTTAGTCCCATCGGATTGTTGGCCATGTTGTCTGCGATTTTCTGCATTATTATTGGCAGTCGTATCACCAAATCACTCGGAACAGAGATGCACTGGTGGCTTATCCTTACCTGGCAGTTGATCTTTGGTGGTATCGTATTGTCGCTTGCATCGTTCGCTCAGTTCGTTGTTGAGCCCACTCCCTACTATCAAGCATGGCAACAGTTAGATGGCCAAAATTTCATTGGCCTCGGTTGGATAGTTTTAATGAATACAGCGCTGGGATATGGCTTGTACGTTTGGCTATTACAACGAATGTCTGTGGTCGATTTTACGTTCGGTGGGATTGCAAATCCCGTTGCCGGTATCGTGTGTGGGGTTCTGCTGGTTGGCGAATCTTATACTTTTCATCAGTTTTCCCTGATGGCCGGGATGATTTTAATGTCACTTCTGCCGCAAATTGTCGGGTTGCTCTCTTCTAAAAAACGTCAGAAGCGACAAAAGGTGACATTGTCACCAAGCAATTCATGACATCAATAGACTAATGTGTGAGTGCGATATCCCTTTGAGTCACACTCACCCCTTTGATCTGTGCAAACACACGGTCACCCTGTTTAAGATTAAGATCGGCCAACGCCCACGGGGTAATGGTCGCCCATAGAAAGCAATCTTGGGTCAACGCCAGTTTAACCGCGATGCTCTCTTTATCTTCTGCAGGGTGTCTTTTCTCAACACGCTCGACCTTCGCCTCAATAATATTACGAATTGAGGTTTTCTGCGGTTGAACGAGCGTAATGGAAACATCATTCGCCCGCACCTGGAGACGAATATCGCTACCGAGGGGCGCGTCAATCTTTTGCACCCACAGCGACGCTGTTGACGACAACATGACACGAGTCAAGGCGTATTGAGGGTGCTGTTCTGCAATGTTGGCATTAAACAAAGTGCTTTGTTCGGAGAATGATTGCCACGGGCGCATTGCTTGCGAAGACCACACTTCAGACAACAAACCGGAAGCGACAATCTGACCTCTATCCAACACCGTGAGGTGATCTGCTAGTCGCAAGATCTCTTGCAGACTATGGGTGACATACACAATGGGTATTTCGAAGCTTTCCGAAAGCTTCTCAAGAAAGGGAAGCACTTCTTTTTTCCGCGGCATATCGAGCGAGGCCAGCGGCTCGTCCATTAATAGAATCTTGGGTGATGATAACAGTGCACGGCCAATCGCAACGCGTTGTTTTTCACCGCCAGACAGAGAAGCAGGATAGCGTTTTAGTAATGGTTGTAGCGCGAGGAGCGTCACCACTTTATCAAACATCTCTGCGTCGTACTGTTTGACGCCATACTTCAAATTGCCTTCAACATGATAGTGAGGAAATAAGCGAGAATCTTGGAATACGTAACCAATATTCCGTTGGTGTACGGGGACATTAATACCTAAAACCGAATCAAACAGCACGTCCGAGTTCAGCGCTATACGCCCTTGCTCGGGTTGAGTTAGTCCGCTGATCACATTGATAATTGACGTTTTACCTGCACCAGAACGACCAAAAATCGCGCTAACACCTTTGCTCGGAAGTTGTAATTCGATATCGAAAACAACATGACCCAACGTTTGTTTGAACGCAACTTGGAGACCCTTCATCACTTCGCTCCCAATCGTTGTTTGGCTTTTCTGTTCAACCACTCTGATACCAATAAAGTAGACAGTGCGATAGCAATTGAAATCACACATAGTCTTGCCGCTTGCGCTTCTGCACCCGGTGTCTCGATAAAATTAAACATGGCAAGAGGCAAAGTTTGTGTTGCGCCAGGAATGTTGGAAACAAAACTGATGGTTGCCCCAAACTCCCCGAGACTGCGTGCAAAAGCCAACATCGATCCCGAAATGATCCCGGGCAGCATCAGAGGTAATGTGATGGTGAGAAAGACTTTTATTGGTGATGCACCGAGCGTCGCCGCTGCTTGCTCTAGTTTGCTGTCGACACTTTCTAAACTGATTCGAATAGAACGCACCATCAAAGGCAGCGCAACGACCCAACAAGCCAATACCGCCCCTTTCCAGTTAAACGCAAAGGACAAGCCAAACATTTCATACAACCAACTTCCTAGCACGCCTTGGCGCCCCATCGCAATAAGCAACAAATAACCAATCACAACCGGAGGAAGAACCAAAGGAAGATGTATTGCGCTATCAAGTAGGGTTTTGCCCGGAAAGCATTTTCGTGCCAATAGCCAAGCGAAAAACACGCCAAATGGCAGTAACCAGATCACCGTATAAAAACCCACTTTTAGGCTAAGTATTAACGCTTGGTATTCGAGTTCGCTCACGATTTCTCCAACGTTGTAAAACCATGTTTTTGAAATATGGCAGTGGCTTCTGGACCCATAAGATAATTGAAGAACGCTTTGGCGGATTCGGATTGAGTGATCAACCCAGCAGGGTAAGTAATGGGATCGTAGAGCGCTTGCTCAGGTGTCACGAGTATCTTCACTTTCTGCGACATGCGCGCATCAGTTTGGTAAACGATGCCTAACTTTGCTTCATCTCGCTCTACTAACGCAAGGGCTAAGCGAACGTTTTTGCTCGGCGCGACATGGCTCGACACCGCATTCCACACATCGGCATTTTGCAACATTTGTTTGGCGTACATACCAGCAGGTACAGAGTTGGTATCGCCTAGGGCGAGCCAATTGCCTGTTAGAAGCCTCTGCCACTGGACTTTGGATGAAACATCAAGAGTTACATTGTTGTTTTTATTGGTAATAACAACCAACTTATTGGAAAGTAAATTTGTGACACTGTCGCTTTTGATAACCTCATGTTGGACCAGGTAGTCCATCCATTGGTTATTGGCAGAGATAAAAATGTCACCCGGTGCACCGCTGAGCAACTGCCTTGAGAGGGACGACGAGCCACCGTAAATTGCCTGTACTTTGTGATGGTTCTGACGTTCGTAACTCTCTATCACATCATTGATGGCATTCGTCAGTGACGATGCGGCATAAACGCGCGTTGTTTGTTGTGCACTCACCGCAGGCGCTAGCATTAGTAGCAGTAAACTCAGCCATTTGTTCATCATACTTCGCTCTCTATATGCCCAATTGACTCAGGTCCAAATGTTCTTCAATGGCATCGGCGATTCGGTCTATCGCCTGCTCCTTAAGTTGTTGGTGATTCTGAGCCTTGATTCGCACTCCATTGACCCACTCACAAATCAGCTCTAATACGGCTTCGGAGTCTAAGAAACCATGTAGATAACTGCCCATGATCTGCCCGCATTCGCTTAGTGCGCCTTCAAGCTGGCCATCATCGTTGGTGATCGGTTGATATTCATTCACTTGCGATCGCCCAACGTGTATCTCATAGCCAGTCACGTTAACGTGTTTTCCGTTTAGTGATAACTGCCCTTTAGTGTTAATCAAACACTTATCTTGGGTAAGTTCCGTGCGCGTTTTTAAGAGTCCGAGCCCTACGCTTTCGCCGGGTTCACCTTCCACACCAAACGGATCGCTGATCGACTCCCCTAACATTTGGTAGCCACCACAGATCCCTAACACCTTACCACCAAAGCGCAAATGTCTTAGAATATCCTTGTCCCAACCTTGTTCTCGAAGGTATCGAAGATCGTCACGCACTGATTTGGAACCGGGCAAGATGATCAAATCCGCGTGCTCTAATCGCTCTCCTTTGCCCACGTAACGCAAGTCAATTTGGGGATGCAGTCTGAGCACATCAAAATCCGTATGATTGCTAATCCTCGTCAGCACAGGAACCACGACTTTTAGCTTAACCTCACCAGACAACTCTTGTTGTGAGGTAATCGCATCTTCTGCCTCGAGATTCAATCCATGAAGAAATGGCAGAACGCCAATGACGGGCTTACCTGTTTTCTCTTCGAGCCAATCGAGCCCCGATTCAAGCAACTTAATGTCACCGCGAAAACGGTTGATAACGAATCCCTTCACTCGCGCTTGTTCCGATGGAGAGAGCAATGCCAAGGTGCCATAAAGGTGTGCGAAAACGCCACCGCGATCGATATCAGCGACGATAATCACTGGGACATCGGCTTCTTCGGCAAAACCCATGTTGGCTATGTCATTCTGACGCAAATTGATTTCAGCAGGACTGCCGGCCCCTTCGATCATGATGGCTTGATATTCATCTTTTAAACGAGCGAAAGAGTCCATCACCGTATCCATCGCCACTTTTTTGTAATTGTGGAAGCCATAGGCATCCATATTGGTCAATGCCTTACCTTGCAAAATAATCTGTGCGCCAGTATCGCTATTGGGTTTGATCAAAACCGGATTCATGTGAACGCTCGGCTCAATGCGACACGCTTGCGCTTGAACCGCCTGAGCTCGACCTATTTCACCACCTTCTTTCGTCACCGCACTATTGAGGGCCATATTTTGTGGTTTGAAAGGGGCAACGTTTACGCCTTTACGAGCCAATACGCGGCAGAGACCTGCCACCAATACGCTTTTTCCCGCATCAGAGGTAGTGCCTTGCACCATGAGCGTGGTTACTTTTGCTTCCATTTTTTATCGTCGCTATTCAAGGGAGGCCTATTTTAGCCTTTTTTGACACTTTAGAAAATGAATCCAATATGAATCAAGCGCTAAGCAATCATTCAAATCTGTTTTGTTCTAATACCCTTATCGAAACAACCTCGGTTAAACATAGGAAAAGAACATGAACAAAACACTTATTATCGCAATCGCTGCTTTGACAACCACACCAGCCATCGCGCTCGCCAACAACTCTTCAACGGTACAAGGTATCAGTTTTGACGGTCCGGTGAATGTATCGGTCGTTTCCGAACTGCTGAAAGATTCAAATATGTTTACGGAGAAAGATGTCGTCGTTGAAGGAACGTTGGTCCGCCAACTCAATAAAGATACCTATATTTTCACCGATGGCAGCGCCGAGATTCAAGTAGAGCTCGATGACGATATTCGTTTTACACAAACCATTAACAGCAATACACGCCTGCGCTTGTTTGGTGAGTTTGAGGGCGGCAATACCCCTGAGATTGAAGTCGATAGTTTGACGCTGCTTTAACACACCAAATAGCCAGAGTGGTACGAGTACGCTGCTTTTTCGCTTAATACACTCATTTACGTCATATTATTTTTAAGTTTGGCCTGCTATTTGCAGGCTTTTTTTGTAAAATACGGGCGTTAATTTTTTGGCTTTGGAGATCTCATGCTAGGTAAAGCTCTCAAAACAACCTTGTTGGGTGTATGTACTTTGCTCCCAATAACAGCAAGTGCAAACAACTTCAACTACAACATGTTTGAGGTGCGTATGGGGTCAAGCCCAGGCACTTTCGGTGCGGAGTTCAACACTTACTTCACGGAAAATACACACTTTGTCGGACGCTTTGACAGTGAATTTAGTGGGGACTGGGATCTTGCTGGTGGTATTGGTTTTAATGGTCCTATGGGGCAATTTGCCGATATTTATGGCCAAATGCTGATTCACAACATTAAAAACAGATCGAGCGATAAAATCGGTGATGAATGGAAAACCGAAGTTAACATTGGTGCTCGTGTTTGGTTGATGCAAAATGTCGAAGTTCATGGACGATTGGGGCAATTGATCTCCAATGACAGTAACAACTCTATTGTCGGTATTGGCGCTCGATTCCATTCAACTCAACAACTTTCTATCGGGGCAGACCTTCGTAATAACGGCACTTATGGACATCAGATCCTAATGTCGGTCAACTTTATGTTCTAACTCCCTCGCTGCTATCGCCTAGTTTCTAGTTTCTAGTTTCTTTTTAGAAGCTACACATAACAAGCGTTAAGCAAAAACAAAGGGCCAAATTGGCCCTTTGTTCGTAGTACTTATCGTGTTCGCTTTTCGCTACTTCGTTGTCGGCTTATCTTGAACGTATTTCTGTGAAACATCGACAATTGCGACGTCTTTGAAGAAGCTACGCCCTAACAATACAGGGAAAGTTAAATGCGTTCTGTCGGTTAGCGTGAACTCGGTTTTTTCTTTGAGATCACCAATTTGAATCCAAGCTAGCACGACAGCGCGCTTTTGCGTTCCTTCCGCACTGGATTGGCGAATGTGAACCCAGCGTTCAACAGGTAACGCGATTTCGTTACTATTGATGCCATCATGCTCGATTTTGAACTTAACCCAATCTTTGCCATCACGCTCAAACTCAACCAAATCAACCGCACTGATGGATGAAGTTGTTGCTCCAGTATCAATTCGAGACTTAAACACCTCATTTAACCCCGGAACGTACACCCACTCTTCTTCACCAAGAATCAACTTCCCGTCAGATGTTTTATGGGCTTTAAGTTCAAGCACTGGGCGCTCTGGTTTGGGCTGAGGCTTTGTCTGCTTTACTGGTTCTTCTTTAATTTCCGACTTATTTTCTGCTGAAGCATCTACCGTTGCTGGTGTCACTGCACAAGCAGTTAAGCCGCCGCTAAGTAGTAAAGGCAAAATAAGTTTCAATTTCTTCATCCAATCACCTGCATTAACGTTGTGAGACTTTGACTATCGCGTCTGCCACGTATGGAATGTGAGCTTCTGTAAGGCCAGCGATGTTAATTCGCCCGTCACCTACACCATAAATTCCATATTCATCTCGTAGCGTTCCCATTTGCTCAGGTGTAAAGCCTAGCACAGTAAACATACCCTTGTGGCTTTCAATGAAGTCGAATTGTGACGTATTGTGTTGATTTCTCAATTCATTACATAAAGTTTGACGCAGGTTTAACAAACGTTGCTGCATTTCACACAATTCTTGCTTCCAAGTGGTTGTAAGTTCGACATTTTGTAGGATTGTTTTGACCAATGCAGCACCGTGATCAGGCGGCATGGTGTAAGTTGAACGTGCGAGTGTCAGCAACTTACCTTTCGCGTTTGATGATTCTTTTGCGTTTTTGCCAATCACAATGGCCGCGCCAGTACGTTCACGGTAAAGACCAAAATTCTTCGAACATGAAGTGGTAATCAGCATTTCTTCAACACGGTCAGCCATGAACTGCAGCCCTTTTGCGTCTTCTTCAAGGCCATCACCAAAGCCTTGGTAGGCAATATCAACAAAGGGTGTGAAACCGTTCTTTACTGCCAAATCGGTGATGGCTTGCCAAGCAGCAAAATCAATGTCTGCTCCCGTTGGGTTGTGACAACAACCATGAAGCAGTACGACATCCTTTGGACCTGCAGTAGCAAGATCATCTAACATCTGGCCGATGTCGACTTGCTTTGTTTCTGGGCTGAAGTAGCGGTAATAACGCACTTTCAACCCGGCAGCTTCCATCACTGGCTTATGGTTCACATAACTAGGGTTAGAGATCCAAACGGTGGTGTCTGGCTGTGCCACTTTCATCAAATCTCCGAGCATACGCAGTGCGCCACTGGCTCCCGGTGTTTGAATCGCACTCACTCGGTCAAGTACGGAAGTACCCGCAAGCAATAAATTCACCATCGATTGGTTAAACTCTTCGCATCCCGCTAGGCCGACGTACGACTTGGTTGTCTGTGTATCAGCAACGATTTTTTGCGCTTGGGACACCGCACGCATGATTGGCGTTTCGCCTTTGTTGTTTTTGTATACGCCAATGCCAAGGTCTACTTTTTGGTCACGCGGATCGTTACGAAAAGCAACGGTTAGAGAAAGAATAGGATCTAAAGCTGGTGTTGGTAATTGAGAGAACATGAAAGTCACAACCCTTTGAAATTCAAGTTACGGAGTTATCTCCAGATAGTGCGATAAAACTTAACATCAAAGCGTCTAACTTCGAAACATATTTTTTCTGACGACGGTAATTAAAGAATAAAACGCTATCAGCAAGCGCACCTTTGCCTTCCAGGCACTCACCGATAGCGTTTTATTCCGTGTCGAATTCTCTCTCTGTAGAAGGCGTCTCTAAAAACGGAACTTCGACATTTCCTGACTCAGCCCTTTGGCTTCATCAGCAAGTTGACGTGACACATCATCCACCTGAGTCACTTTTTCATTGACGGAAACCGAAGCATCGGCGATCGAGGTAATACTGCTGCTGATGTCTTCTGTGACCGCTCGTTGCTCCTCAGTTGCCGCCGCAATTTGGATATTCATCTCGTTCATTTCTTCTAACATTGAGACAAGCTGTTCAATCATCTCGGTGTTTGTTTTACAGGTTGAAACCCCACGCGAGACGGTTTTGTTGGCATTATCGATACACTGCGACACGCTGTTTGTTTCACGTTGTAACGCATCGATTTTTTGACGGATCTCTTCTGTCGAAGATTGAGTCCGACCAGCCAACGAACGTACTTCATCAGCGACGACTGCAAAACCTCGCCCTTGTTCGCCCGCTCTCGCTGCTTCAATTGCCGCATTCAGAGCGAGCAAGTTGGTTTGCTCCGCAATACCTTGAATCACATCGAGCACCTCAGCAATCGAAGCACTTTCATTTCTTAATCGACCAATGGCTTCGACGGCTACCTGCATCTCGTCATGCAATTTACCGATCTCTTCCCCCAAGTCGTTGCCAACCTGTACACCTTTCACGCCTTGCTCATTCGCCCCTTTAACATAATCGGCGGCGCGATTGGCAAACTGCGCCACTTCTGCAATCGACGCACTCATTTCGTTGACTGCGGTGGCCACTGAATCGGATTTCGCGTTTTGCTCGGCAACCGCCTGACGTGTTGCTTGCATATTGTTGGTTATATTGAGGGAGTTGTTGCTCAACGTATCCGTTGCGCTGGAAAACTGGCCGATCATTTGCTGTAGGTGCGAGAACAAGTGGTTGAGTGACGCGGAAAGCTCAGTGACCTCGTCTTTGCCTTGGACATCAAGTCGCTCAGTTAAGTCGTTATTACCACAAATGCGCTCAACTTTTTCACAAGCAAGGCGAATAGGCCGAGAGATACTGTTACCTAACACATAAGAAAGCAGCACTGAAACGACAATGATCCCCACAATACTCATTAAAACGGTGTTTCTCACCGAGTCTTCCAATATCGCTAAATCCTGGAGTGCTTCGTCGTAGTCAATTTCGGTCAATATTGCCCACTTCAAACCGGCAACGGTAACCGGACTGTACGCAGACATGACTTGCACCCCGCGATAGTCGTCGATGATCTCAAATCCCGACCTGCCCATTAACGCGTTACGTGCGGCATCACCGTCGATTTCTTGTCGACCGATGGTCGAGCCTTTGCTGGCAATCTGTGCCAGCAGCTGCGGCGAAACACCCGCCGATTTCATTACAGCCAAATAGTCGTCAGGCGCTTCCAACAGAAAGCGAGACTGGCTACGCATTTTTTTGTCCGGGCCAATGAGATAGCTTTCGCCACTCTCACCCAAACCCGATGCAGCCCAATTTCCCTTGAAGGTCATGATGTTATTGATCACATCCACCGGCATTTGGAAAATCAGCACACCCAAGCGCGAGTCACCTTCCATTATTGGTGTGGCTATAAATGAGGCGGCCGCTTCATACGAGGGATAATACGGTTTGAAGTCATCAAGGTAGTATTGATCTTTATTCAAAGCCGCCGCTTTTCTGTAAGCTTCTGCAATACCAGTGTTCGAATAAGGCCCTTGCTTAAGATTGGTGGCAAAATCCAACTCTTTAAAGACGGAATAAACCACATTGCCATCGTTATCGACGAAAAAGATGTCGTAATAGCCAAAAGCTTCTAAAAAGTGTTTGATGGAAGGGTGATATTTGGCGTGAATTTGATCGTAAGTAGTGCCTAGCGTATCACTGAGATATTGGTGTTTTTCGCCAAGTGGATTCGGATTGATCGCAATGTATCGCGCTTGAAGTGCTTTACCCACCTCACCAATTTGATCAAGCATACTAATTTCATTGGCAGCTGCCCCTTCATTAAGCTCTCGGTACTTTTGCCCAAATTGATTGCTGTAGTAATTACGCAAAGCATTGACGTCTTGCGATGCGATCTGTTGAGAAGGATACGTTTGAAACGCTTGAGTAAAGGCTTTCATTGCGTCTTTAGTAGCAATGTCATCCGCTAAGGTTTCGACTTGATAGTGAATTTGCTCAAAGTAGCTCTCAATTTCACTTTTCTTAATTTCGCGTACGGACACCAGTTGTTGCGACGCTCGTGTGATAAGTGCTTGTTCAGAAAGGGCTGCAGATTTTAAACCAACTATAGCACCAGTAAATATGACGCCCAGTGCGCATAACGCTGTTGAGACCAAGATAATCTTATTAGCAATTTTCATATTCAAACCTGACCGCGACAGCGGCTCCTGAGTAAATACATCCCCAAAGAACCAACTGAGCGAAAATGTTTGAATTAATATACGTAGAGTGTAGTCAGCGATATAAGTAAGCGCGAATAGAAATTAAAGTCATAACGAATTCGCGCCTTCAAGAGTCAGCCTAAACCGCCAAGGTGGTTGAATCTTAACACTTAGTTGACTGGTTAGACCTGACTTACAGCTTAAAGCAGTGAATGATTTGATTCGCGCTTCCCCGCCACTCCAAGCTTGGGTCCGCTTTGTCTTGCTCAAACTTGCCGTCTATCAATGTGTCGATGTATGGCAGTATTTGTCGTTGAGCTTCGTCGAGCTCATCAAGAGTGTATCCCGTCCAAACCCAGATGTCTTTCTCCGGGCATTCCTGTTTGACGCGCTTTACCAAACGCAAAATATCGGCCACATTTGCAGGATGCAATGGATCCCCGCCAGAGAGCGATAAACCACGGCGTTTGATACGAGTGTCATTAAGATCCGCGATGATTTGATCTTCCGCTTCTTGGGTAAACGGCACACCAGAATCTAAACGCTGCGTCGATTGATTGTAGCAACCACGACACTGATGAACACAGCCTGAAACAAACAGCGTGCATCGCGTACCTGGTCCATTAACCACATCGACGGGATAATACTGGTGATAATTCATATTGACCTCTGGAAAAAATGAACCAACCGGATGGGGTTGGCTCATTGAATAACGGATGAAACCTAATGCGTTATTTACAGGTGTTTTACGCGACGTTTCACTTCTTCTTGTTTACCGAAGTTAAATGGGCGCGCATCTGGACTGCCTAAGTAACCGCAAACACGACGAGTGACCGATACCTTGGATGAGTCATGGTTGCCACATTTCGGGCAGGTAAACCCTTTGCTCGTACAATCAAACTCTCCGGTATAACCACACTCGTAGCACTCATCAATCGGCGTATTGGTACCGTAGTAAGGCACTTTGCTGTAACTGTAATCCCACACATTTTCTAACGCTTCGATGTTCTTTTGCATGTTAGGGAATTCGCCATAACAGATAAAACCACCGCTCGAAATTTCAGGGTACGGCATCTCGAAGTCGATCTTGTCATATGGGTTTACTTTCTTTTCAACATCCAAATGGAAGCTGTTGGTGTAGTAACCTTTGTCTGTCACGCCTTCAATCACACCAAATTCTTTGGTGTCGATTCGGCAGAAGCGACTACAGAGGTTCTCACTTGGCGTGCCATACAGGCTAAAGCCATAGCCCGTTTCTTCCGACCACGCTTCTACCGCTTTCTTCATGCGTTTAACGATGTTCAACGCTTTCTCACGCAATTCGTTGTCATCGTAAACATGAGTTTGATTACCAAACAGCGCGTTAATGGTTTCGTGAATACCGATGTAACCTAACGAAATGGACGCACGCCCATGTTTGAAAATATCCGCGATAGGTTGATCGGCTTTCAGACGCACACCACAAGCACCTTCCATGTATAGAATTGGTGCTACACGAGCTTTAACATTCTCTAAGCGGCTAATGCGCGTTTCGAGAGCTCGACGAGCTAGCTTCAGTTTTTCATCCAATAGCGCATAGAACTTCTCTTCATCACCATTTGCTTTTAGTGCAATTCTTGGCAAGTTAAGGCTTACCACACCAAGGTTGTTACGACCTTCGTGAATCAGCTCGCCATTCTCTTCGTAGGTACCTAGGAAGCTACGGCAGCCCATTGGCGTTTTGAATGAACCGGTGATCTCAACCACTTTGTCGTAGTTCAAGATATCTGGATACATACGCTTAGAAGCACACTCTAACGCCAATTGTTTGATGTCGTAGTTTGGATCGGTTGGTTTATGATTCAGACCATCTTTAATGGCGAATACCAGTTTCGGGAATACCGCTGTCTTGCGGTTTTTACCAAGGCCCGCAATACGGTTTTTCAAAATGGATTGTTGAATCAATTTCGATGCCCAACTTGTACCCAAACCAAAGCCAAACGTCACAAATGGTGTTTGGCCATTTGCAGTGTGCAGCGTATTCACTTCGTACTCCAAAGATTGGAATGCGTCGTAACACTCTTTCTCAGTTCGTGCGATGGCAAAACCTTCTGGATTATGGATATCCCACTCTTGGGCAATTTTTAAGTGCTTTTCGTAACTCGCGTTAACATACGGCTCAAGGATCTCATCAATGCGATTGATGGTGGTACCACCATAAATGTGGCTCGCCACTTGCGCGATAATTTGCGCAGTCACCGCAGTTGCGGTTGAAATTGACTTAGGCGTGTCAATTTCCGCATTACCCATTTTAAAGCCGTGAGTCAGCATGCCTTTTAGGTCAATCAGCATGCAGTTAAACATTGGGAAAAACGGCGCGTAATCGAGATCGTGATAGTGAATATCACCTTCATCATGCGCTTGAACCACATCACGTGGCAAAATGTGCGTTTTGGCATAGTGCTTCGCCACAATACCCGCAAGCAAGTCACGTTGGGTTGGAATCACTTTGCCATCTTTGTTGGCATTTTCGTTGATCAAGTCAACGTTGCTTTCTTCGATTAAGCCTTCGATTTCGCGTGTTAAGGTGCTTTGTTTCTCGCGTGCAATATCACGGTCATGACGATATTCAATGTACGCGCGAGCTAAAGACTTGTATGGGCCTTGCATCAACTCGTTTTCAACGCGGGTTTGGATTTCGTGGATATGAACTTCATCGTGATCTTTTAGCTGTAGCTCAACTGCCAACGCCACATTGAGCGCATAAATAGCAATTTCTTTATCAACGTTTTCCGCGGCGGCTTCAACTGCTGCCTGAATGCGATCCCTGCTAAACGGAGCCCTTGAGCCATCACGCTTGATTACGATTGGTTTCACTTTATTCTCCTTACCCTAAGCATACTCACAGAGTTATCCACAAACACACTATATAGGGTTATTTTTTATCCGACTGGCACTATATATTGTGGCGTATTAAACGAAAAGCACTAGGCAAAAGTATTGATTTCGATCAACAAAATAAGATGATGGATTAAGATCAAATCGATCTTATTGGCTGAGATCTCAGATATAAAGAAAACCATGAAAATTGCAAAAATGTGGCGATTTCTACTTGAAATTTTTGGAGGTCTTGTATGATAAAGGCTGCCTAAAAACACAGGGAATATTTACTTATGTTGAAGCACACGCTTGGTCTCTTTTTCACCGGCTTGGTTTATTTACTCTTGCCAACGCCCCTTTTGGCTGCTCAACCAATGACATTCACCAGTTGGAACATGGAATGGCTTTCATCCACACCTTCAGCACGAGTCAAAGAAAGTCACCGTAATGAAGAAGATTTCGCCAAATTGGCAATGTACTTCCAAAAAACCAACAGCGATGTTTTGGCCTTTCAGGAGGTCAATGACTTGGCCGCGATTAAAAAAGTCGTCGGAACCAACTATCAGATCTTGTTTTCGGATCGCTCTAATCCGCGCTATCAGCGTTTTCAATTCGATGACATCAATCAATACACGGGATTTGCCATCAAGAAAGGCATTCCTTTTCGCGACGTCGGTGACATCCAACTCAACAAAGGCAACAGTAAGTTGCGCTTTGCCTCATACGTCATTATTGGTAACACCTCAAATGAGCTACATGTGTTAAACGTTCATCTCAAGGCCGGGTGTAGTGGAGCCTATAAAGGCAATGATGCTTGTCGAACACTCCGACTTGAAAGCCAAGCACTGGGCCAATGGATTAGCCAAAGGCAGAGCAACAAACAAACCTATCTTGTCCTTGGTGACTTCAACCATAACCTTGCTTATCGTAATGACTGG
The DNA here is from genome assembly GCF_000039765.1 of Vibrio vulnificus CMCP6. Classification (NCBI taxonomy): domain Bacteria; kingdom Pseudomonadati; phylum Pseudomonadota; class Gammaproteobacteria; order Vibrionales; family Vibrionaceae; genus Vibrio; species Vibrio vulnificus. The sequence goes on from NC_004460.2 coordinate 354,265, forward strand.
CTGATGAATGAACTCACCAGTGCCGGCAAAATTCATTTGTTGACGGAAGACACCAAAGCAAACTGTAAGGTTCGCTCCAAAAAACAACCCAATAAGGTTCATTCTTTTCGTTCACTTATCGACCACATCATCGTCAGCGAAGGTTTAAGTGCCTCACAAGCAGAACAGAAGTTGTTTACCAGCAACGATGTGTTGAAGTATCAATTGAGCGATCACTGCCCTGTCTCAACCACAGTGACCTTACCTTAGAGCATCGTCTTGATGAGCAAGAGAAAGAGAAAGAAATAGAGAAAAAATGAGAGATAAAGAAATTGGAAATAAAGAGACGAGCCCCGACGTCGGGGCTCTCGTTCGTTGATTGCTCAGCTCTGTTGCACTTCAACGATTAAATTTCGTTCGCACGCAAACACCTAGACAAAGCGCTTTTTCATTGCCGCGTAGTAGAGCACAGGAATCACAATCAAGGTAAGAATCGTCGAGACGAAGATACCAAAGATTAAGCTGATTGCCAGACCATTGAAAATGGGATCATCAAGGATAAACACCGCTCCAATCATCGCAGCCAACGCGGTAAGCATAATCGGTTTCGCCCGAACCGCTGCCGATTGCATCACCGCTTCCGCAAACTCAACCCCTTCTTCCACTTGCTGGTTAATAAAATCCACCAGCAAAATGGAGTTTCGCACGATAATCCCCGCAAGAGCGATCATGCCGATCATCGAGGTTGCGGTAAATTGCGCGCCCAACAAAGCATGCCCAGGCATCACACCAATAATGGTCAGTGGAATGGGTGCCATGATGATCAATGGCACTAAGTAGGATTTAAACTGTGCCACCACAAGCAAGTAGATAAGCACCATACCGACGGCATAGGCGATCCCCATATCGCGGAAGGTTTCATAAGTGATGGTCCACTCGCCATCCCACATGATGGAAATTCCCTGCAGGCCATCTGGCTGATGAATGAAGTATTGCTCCAGCGGCATACGCTCAGACAAGGTTCCTGATAAAGCCGCCATACCGTAGAGCGGACTGTCCGTTTCCCCAGTCATATCCGCCACCACCATGACCATAGGCACAAGGTTTTTGTGCACGATATAGTCTTCCATTTTGGTTTGACGAATGCTCACGAGCTCAGACAATGGGTATCGGTTTCCCGTTTGACTAACGACCTGCATGTTTAACACTTGCTCAAGGCGCACTTTCGCACTTTCATTCGCTTGAATCATCACGGGGATTGGATACTTGCTGTGTTCAGCGTGCAGATAAGTTATTGGCTTAGCACCGACTGCCGTCGCCAAAGCATCAACGATGTCACTATAGGGCACCATTAAATTGGCCGATTTACTTCGGTCGATCACCACTTGCCATTTTTGATGAATTTCAGGCAAATACATATCGACATCGACGATATCTTGCGTTTCTCGGAAAATGTCTCTGACTTGGCGCGCAGCCTCTGCACGCAATTCTGCCGTAGGCGCATACACCTCAGCCAAAATGGGCGACCAAACGGGTGGCCCCGGCGGCACTTCCACCACTTTCACTTTACCACCAAACTGGCTGGCAATCTGGTTAAGCATTGGACGCACTGAACTGGCAATCTCGTGGCTGTCTCTCTCTCGCTCACGGCGATCCAACAAGTTCACTTGAATGTCCCCCTGATGAGCTTGATTGCGTAAGAAGTAGTGACGCACCAAACCGTTAAAGTTGATTGGCGCTGCGCTACCGACGTAGATCTGATAATCGCTCACTTCAGGCACGTCATTAAGACTTTGCGCCATTTCAAAGAGCACACGTTGTGTTTTCTCCAACGAGCTGCCTTCCGGCATATCGAGCACCACTTGGAACTCAGACTTATTGTCAAATGGCAACATTTTCAACACCACCGCCTGCATCACTGGCAACGCCACCGATGCAGCAATCAGCCCGACAATACCGAGCAATAACAAGAAGCGATTGCGCCCTTGCGCTCTGGCGGTAATAAACGGCGACATGATTTTATGGAAGATAGAATCGGCTTTGTGCGACTCTTCGTGATGTCCCGATTTCAGCAATTTACCCGATAACCAAGGAGAAACCACAAAAGCCACAGCTAACGAAATCAACATCCCCATTGAAGCATTAATCGGAATCGGGCTCATGTAGGGCCCCATAAGGCCAGAAACGAACGCCATCGGCAGCAACGCAGCGATAACCGTCAGTGTTGCCAATATCGTTGGCCCACCCACTTCATCCACCGCTACGGGGATCAACTCTGCCAGTTTTTTCTTACCCATCGACATATGACGGTGAATATTTTCAACCACCACAATGGCGTCATCCACAAGAATGCCGATGGAGAAGATCAGGGCAAATAAAGAGACACGATTGAGCGTGAATCCCCAAGCCCAAGAGGCAAAGAGTGTGATCATCAAGGTCACAACAATGGCAATACCCACAACCAGAGCTTCGCGCCACCCCATCGTCAGCAGTACCAACAACACCACGGCCGTGGTTGCAAAAGCAAGTTTGCCTATCAGCGTGTTGCTTTTATCCGCTGCGGTTTTTCCGTAATCACGTGTGATGGCGATATCAACATCATGCGGAATCAACTGATTTTTCAAAACCTCTAGGCGATCTTCTATCGTTTGTGCAACATCAACCGCATTCTCGCCGCCCTTTTTCGCGATTGCCAATGTCACGGCTGGGTAAAGGCCTTGCTTATCGCTAGTCCACACATTTTGCGTTGGCGTGTTTACCCCAAGTTCAACGTCAGCAATGTCCGAGAAATAGACTGGCGCGCCATTCGCCACGCCCACCACCAACTGCTTAATCTGGTCAACATGGGTGAGAAACTCACCGATCTGTAACGGTATCTGCTGATTATCATGAGTTAAGCTAAGCATCGGTGAGCGGCGATTCGCTGATGGCAACACTTGGTTTAGCTGACTAATACTAATGCTGTAAGCGTTCATTTTTACAGGGTCTAGACGCACATCCACAATAGTGGAGTGCGCGCCCACAGTGTAGATATCGCGAGTTCCCTCTATTCTTTTCAGCTCTGTTTCAAGCCCGTGAGCAATTTGCGTTAGTTGCTGGCCAGTATAATGCCCTGATTTATCAGACAAGGTCACAGTGACAATGGGCACATCCTCGATACCACGAGGTTTGATCACGGGTTCGCCTACACCAACACCTTGTGGCATCCAGTCTTTATTTGAATAGAGTTTGTTGTAGATGCGCACCACGGCATCATTACGCGTGACCCCAACGTCAAAGATGGCCACGATCATCGCGCCATCTGGCTGAGAAAAGGAGTAGATCTTATCGATGCCTTGAATTTCTGAGATCACTTGCTCTGCGGGCGTCGTCACCAAACTGGCCACTTCTTGAGGAGATGCGCCCGGAAACGGGATATACACATCAGCAAAAGTCACATCTATTTGTGGCTCTTCCTCTTTGGGTGTGACAATAACAGCAAATAACCCCATCAATAACCCTACCAATGCGAGCAAAGGTGTCATGGCTGAATGTTGGAAGGCCGCGGCAATGCGACCCGAAATTCCGAGTCGTGTATCCATACTATTCACCTTTGACGTTGATGAGGTCCGTGGTAATTCGATCACCGATTTCTAGGCCGGAGAGCACTTCATAGCTATCCTCAAACTCTTGTCCTAAACGGATCGGATTCAAGATGGGTTTATTGTTGTCATCAAGCCGATAGACCACACTCAGTTCTGCACGACGGATCACCGCTTGCTTAGGTACTAATAAAAGTGCTCTTTGCCCATAGGTAAAACGAGTTTTAACCCAAGAACCAGGAACGAAATTTGCCTGATTTTCCGGTAGGTTTAAGCGAATCGGAAAACTATGAGAAGCCGAGTCTGCGTATTGGAAAAGATTGAAAGAGCTTGGTGAAACCTGTTCACCTGCCCCGTTATCAATTACAAACTGAGTCGATTCTTTAACATAAGCACGATAATCCTGCGGGATCTGTGTTTCGACACGAAGTTGCTGTAACGAGAACCCACTGAGTAAAGGTGTGCCCGGAGCCACCGTTTCACCTAACTCAACAAAGCGCTTAGTCACGACGCCATCATAAGGTGCAGTGACACTTGTGTAACCGAGAGATTCTTTCGCTTGCGCAACAGCGGCTTCTGCAGATTTGACCGCAGCCGCACTACTTCTGGCGCGAGATTCCGCTGCATCCATTTGATCTTGGGAGATGGCTCCTTTTGGCATCAACTGACGAAAGCGCTTTACTTGAGCTTGAGCTTCCGTGTTTTGCGCTTTGGCACTCGCCAACTGGGCTAAAGCAGAATCCAGCGCCGCCGACTGCTGCACCGCACTGATTTCCAACAACACCGTCCCTTGCTTGACGAAGTCGTTAACATCCACATTCAACGCTACGACTGTACCCGAGGTTTGCGCTGCTACAGTACCTTGATTGACAGGCTGGACAACACCATCAAAGACAACGGATTGCTCCACTGTCTTCAGTTCGGTGATGTAGGTTTCGGCGTGCACCATCGCTGGCACAGCAGAAAGCAATCCCATTGCGAGTGCTGAGTGTTTAAACCATTGCATAGATAATCTCCCTTGATCTTTACGCCAGCATAGTCTTGTTATGCAAGTTCTGTTTTGACTTCTCGCGCATTTTTAAAACAAATCAGTAAGTTGGTGACACCTAATCCCACCATCATGGCTGCAAAGAAAAGCACGATTTGAATGTTACCAAGCCCCAAACTTGCCACAGCAGGGCCAGGGCAAATTCCAGCCAATCCCCAACCAATACCAAAGATCGTTGCGCCCGCGACCAAACGTTTATCGATAGTTTGCTGACTGGCTAAGCAAAATGTCTCAGCATTGAGTGGTTTCTGTTGTTTGCGTATTAGCAAGAAGTAACCTGGCATGAACACCGCCAATGCACCGCCCATCACAAACATGAGGCTTGGGTCCCATTGACCTGCGATATCGAGAAAACCAATCACTTTATTGGGGTCCGTCATGCCTGAAATCGCCATCCCCAAACCAAACAAAATACCCGCCATTAATGACGTCAATCGAAAGACAAAATTATTCATTTTATTCATGCCCTAGCTTAAGAAATCCAGTGAAGTCGAACAAAAACTGTCATGGCAGCTACCGCCATAAAAATCGCCGTTGCGACGATAGAGCGTTTTGATAAACGGCCAATGCCACAGATCCCGTGACCACTAGTGCATCCATTTCCTAAACGTGTGCCGATGCCCACTAACAACCCAGCCGCAGCGATTAATACGCCTGATGTGGGTAACGCGACCGATGCGCTCGCCGCACCGAAAGTCACGGCCAGAACACCACCACTCACCATGCCGACGACGAACATCAAACGCCACGCAAAATCTCTTGATTTAGGGGTGAGTAATCCCGTCAAAATACCGCTAATCCCTGCCACTTTGCCGTTAACCAACAACATGGTTAAGGCAGAAATGCCAAGTAAAATGCCTCCTGCCAACGACTCCCAAGGTACTACAAACGTCATATCTTCCTCGCAAAATTAGGAACAAAAAATAAACTGTAAACTGCCGATCAACTTTTCGATTCGGGGATCAGCTAAAGAATAAAAAACTTGCTGAGACGCTTTGCGCGCTTTGACTAAACCATGTTTCCGTAAGACGGTGAGATGCTGTGAAAATGCGGATTGGCTCAACGTTGAGCTTTGCTGAAGCTCACCAACACCGATTTCACCTTTTGTTAGCTGACACAACACCATCAATCGCTCAGGATGCGCGACTATTTTTAACAGCTCAGAAACGCTTTCCGCGCTCTCTCTCATCTGTTCTAAATCAATTATTTTGTCATTGCTCATCACAACCACCTCCCCTGCATTGGTTTAAATCTTACGCAAACACGAACATTAGTCAACTCTAATTTAGTTATTTTACATTTAGGGTTATTTTTATTAGACATTGCTAATTTAAGTATGTATGGTATGCCTATCAACAACGAGGAGTGCTTGTTATGACAATTGAAAACGGAGTTCGCATTTTGGCAGGTAGCATGGTGTTGCTATCCCTAGTTCTTACCCAATACGTTCACGAAAATTTTGTTTGGTTGACCGTATTTGTAGGCCTGAATTTGATTCAAAGTGCATTTACGGGCTTTTGCCCAGCCGTCTTTTTCCTTAAAAAGCTCGGCCTTAAGTAATTCGTTTTATTTGACCGAGTTGTCAGAGTTGTTTGCCTTTTCACTCTACAATTCGGTCCAATCCTAAAATCAGAGGTTGAATATTATGACTAAAATCGTGATCGTTGGTGGCGTCGCAGGTGGTGCTTCAGCAGCAGCTAGAGCACGTCGTTTGAGTGAAGATGCACAAATAATCATGTTTGAACGTGGTCCTTTTGTCTCTTTTGCGAATTGCGGCTTGCCTTACCACATTGGTGGCGATATCAAAGAGCGCAGCAAGCTGCTTCTGCAAACACCAGAGAGCTTTCTAGCACGATTTAATGTTGACGTACGTGTCATGAACGAGATTACTGCGATCAACCGTCACGAAAAAACGGTCACCGTCAAAAACTTAATCGATGGTAGCGAATACGCTGAAAGTTATGATTTCCTATTATTGAGCCCTGGAGCTGGGCCAGTTGTGCCACCGATTCCTGGTATCGATAACCCTCTTACCCATTCTTTGCGCAACATCCCTGATATGGATCGCATCATTCAAACGATTCAAACCAACAACGTTGAACATGCCACGGTGGTTGGAGGTGGATTTATCGGCTTAGAAATGATGGAGGCCTTCCATCAATTAGGCATTAAGACCACGTTACTCGAATTGGCTGATCAAGTGATGACTCCTGTTGATCGCGAGATGGCCGGATTTGCGCATGCGGAAATTCGCGCCAAAGGCATCGATTTACGTTTAGGTACTGCGTTAACCAGCGTTGAGTATATCGCCAATGATCATGTTGCCAGCGAAAATGCGGGTGAAGATATCCAACATCAGCATATTTCCGGCCATTTGGCGCTGAGCCTGAGTACAGGGGATACGTTAAACACTGATGTTCTGATTATGGCAATTGGTGTCCGTCCAGAAACCAAACTGGCTCAGCAAGCAGGCCTGCAAATTGGTGAGCTCGGCGGCATCTACACCAACGACATGATGCAAACCAGCGATCCTTCTATCTATGCCGTTGGCGATGCAGTAGAAGAAAAAGATTTTGTGACAGGAAAACAAACACTTGTCCCCCTTGCTGGCCCAGCAAACCGTCAAGGTCGCATGGCAGCAGACAACATGCTTGGCCGCAGTGAGCGCTACCAAGGCACTCAAGGCACCGCGATTTGTAAGATCTTCGATTTGGCCGTTGCATCAACAGGTAAAAACGAAAAACAACTCAAACGCGATGGTGTCGAGTACGAAAAAGTCTACGTCCATACCGCGAGCCACGCGAGTTACTATCCAGGCGCTGAAATCGTGTCATTTAAAATGTTGTTTGATCCGAAAACCGGCAAAATTTTTGGTGCGCAAGCCGTCGGAAAAGACGGTGTAGACAAACGTATCGATGTCATGGCCGTCGCTCAACGCGCGGGAATGACGGTTGAACAACTTCAGCATCTTGAACTGACCTATGCGCCTCCTTACGGCAGTGCAAAAGATGTCATCAACCAAGCAGCATTTGTCGCCAACAACTTAATCAAAGGCGACGCAAAAGCGATTCATTTTGATGAGATTGAACACCTGAACGACGACCAATTACTGCTTGATGTGCGCAACCCTGGTGAACTGCAAGCAGGCGGTTATTTGCCTGGTGCGATTAATATTCCGGTGGACCAACTTCGCCAACGAATGGATGAACTACCAAAAGACAAAGAGATCATCATCTACTGTCAAGTAGGCTTGCGTGGTAACGTCGCCTATCGACAACTGGTGAATAACGGCTATAAAGCCCGTAATTTACTGGGTGGCTACCGAACTTATATGTTCTCTAAATGTTAATTTCATTAGTACATTAAATAAGGGAAGCATCGCTTCCCTTATTTTTTATTACATTCTTATTAAGCTCAAATAATATAACGAAATTTGGTACTTTCGTACGATTGCTATCACTCCTTAAGTCGACTCTAATACCATCAATAGACACTAGCATTTAGGCAAAGACTACAGACTCTTTAAGAAACAGCAAGATAGAGCAAATCACTTTATTTTTTACAAAAAATTGCACTGCGTTCTGTTTATCGCTCTATAATTTTGGAGAAGCGCTTCCAATGATTAGTAGTTTATTTTACAGCTCATAGAGCTAAAAACCACGCTACCATTTTTGGATGGTAAGAGAGTCAATTATGAGACAACGTCAGATCATTAATATTAGAAATGCTCTGCTGTTAGGTATTTTATTTTTAATTTCTATACCTGTCGTAATAGCCGGTGAGAACAATAATCTTACCAAGCAACAACAATATCAATTTTTATATCAAACCACCTTTGGGCCGACACCACAAAATCAACAACAGCTTGATTCTTTGGGCATTACAGCGTGGCTTGAATATCAATTTTCACTGCCATTTACCTCACATCAAACCCTTTACTTAACGCCATTCCCGAAAGGAGAACAGGCCAATCGTGAAAACGCTTGGTATCAAATTTCGATACAAGCGGAAGATCAATTACGGCAACGCATGGCTTTTGCTTTAAGCCAAATTGTTGTGGTATCCCGTTATGGCGGACAATTTGGTTCAAGAGCTCAAGCACTTAGCCAATATTATGACCAACTGGGTGAGCATGCATTTGGTAATTATCGTGAGTTACTAAAAGAGATCGCCATTAGTCCAGTCATGGGGAGCTACCTATCAATGATGGGTAGTAAAAAAGAAAATATCTCAACCGGTGCTCTACCCGACGAAAATTTCGCTCGCGAACTCATGCAATTGTTCACTCTTGGCTTGCATCAGATCAATATGGACGGTTCATTCAAAACCACCAACGGTAAGCGACTCGCCACCTATCATCAGCACGATATTCAGGAATTGGCGCGCGCGCTGACTGGTTGGTCGAGATCGGACTATAGTTACCTGCTGCCAATGAAGGCCAATGCACGTACGCACGATAGTGGTGAAAAGTTGTTTTTAGGCCACACCATTCCTGCAGGCATGCAACCAGAAGCCGAACTTGATTTGGTACTGGATATTATCTTTCAGCACCCTAACGTCGCTCCCTTTATATCGAGACTTTTGATTCAGCGGTTTACCACATCAAACCCGAGTCCCGAGTACATCGAGCGCGTTGCCAATGTGTTTGCCAATAATGGCGCTGGGGTTCGTGGGGATCTCAAAGCGGTGCTTTCCGCCATCCTGACCGATCCGCAAGCCCAAGCCGGCGCGAGCAAAATCAAAGAGCCGATTTTAGTGTTAACCCAATTTCATCGAGCCTTTGAGCTCACCCCCACCAGCGACAGGCTTATTAATGCAGTAACCTTTTTGAATGTGGCCAATCAAGGTGGCTTACGTGCGCCTTCCGTATTTAACTTTTATTCGCCAGACTTCGCACCTCAAGGGGAGTTTGAGCAAAATGGCTTAGTCGCGCCAGAGTTTGAGCTTCTAGATTGGAACGTCTACACCCAAGTCGTGAACTACATGTACTACGCCATCAAGAGTAATAACGATCCGACCATGAGCATGAACCTAGCTCCTTATTACGAGCGTTTAGATCAGCATCAGGCTTTGGTCGATCTTATCAATGAGCGTTTATTTGGTGATGCAATGTCAGATGCCCTAAAAAGCTTATTGCTGAACACGCTAAATGACTATCCAGAAAGCTATGTCGCCAAAACCAAGCTTTCACAGATTCTATTCCTCGCCCTATCGAGCGAAGAATTCTTTATCCAAAAGTGAGGATAAGAAAATGAAACTTTCACGCAGACATTTTTTACACGCTTCAGCAACGCTTAGTTTTGCTGGCACTTTTGGCTTTTCACTCCCGGCTCATGCTGGGTCGGATTTCAAAGCATTGGTTTGTATCTACCTTGCTGGTGGCAATGATGCGATCAATACCGTATTAGCGAAAGACAACGAACACTACCTGCAATACAAAAATGTTCGTGGCAACCTTGCATTAAGCCAATCACAGATCATTCCTCTGTCACTCAAAGCGCAAGACAACCAAGGCAAACCCGTCACATTGGGACTGCATCCTGCGATGAGTAAGCTTGCTAACGTGTTTAACCAAGGTGACGCCAATGTGGTGCTTAATTCCGGGATCTTGTGTCAACCCACAACAAAACAGCAAATTCTCGATGGCACCGCCATGCTGCCAGAGCAACTGTTTTCCCACAATTCGCAATCCGATGAGTGGATGCGAGGTGCCGCCAACTCTGGCATAAACTTGGGTTGGGCAGGCCGGTTATTGGACGCGCTGTCTTGCCAAAGCAGTGTGACACCGCTATACAGCGTACACGGAGATTCGTTGTGGCTACGTGCCTCTGAATATCAGCAAGTGGTGCTTCGTAAAGATCGTGCTGTAGAGTTAAATGGCCTTGTCGATTCTGGGCTTAGCGATCTTTATGACGAGATGCTGGCCTTTGAGAGTGAGTCACCTTTCCAACGTCAGTTCCGCCGCATGGTCAATCACTCACGAGCGGTGAGCCATACTTTAAGCCAAACACTCGACTCAGTGCCCGATAACCCGATGTTTACTTCGTCTGATCTCGGTAAGCAGCTCAATACTGTGTTTAAGCTTATCAGCCAACATCAAGCATTGGGACAAAGTCGCCAAATCTACTTTGTAAAACAAACTGGCTACGATGTGCACGACACTCAATTGACTCAACACCCAGCTCTACTGGAAGACCTCAGCGACAACATGTACGCTCTGCACCAGGCATTGGGTGAATATCAACTTGGTGACAGCGTCACCACGTTTACCATGTCCGATTTTGGGCGTCGCATGGCGAGCAATGGTAACGGTACCGATCATGGTTGGGGAGGACACCAAATTATTATGGGGAAAGGTGTACTCAGTGAAAATGCCATTGGACACTGGCCAACGTTGAAAATTGATGGCGAGGATGACTATTCTAAAGGTCGCTTAATACCGCGCATCGCTGCCGATCAGGTACATGGGACATTGGCAAAATGGATGGGAGTTCACGATGATCAATTGATGCGTTATGTACTTCCTAATCTCACTAACTTTCCCGACGGTGATCTCGGTTTTTTATAAAGCGTGACTATTTATAGAGAATAAAAATAGGGAACCAAAATGGTTCCCTATTTGTTTTTAATCAGAGAGTTACTTATCTCTGCGAGCGTTACATAGCTCTATCGCGTTTTTCAATAGCTCTAGTGCGCTCTTGTCGCACTCAGGTAAGGCGGCATCACTTTCACTGATTGCCTCGACGCGTTGGCCCCATTTCACTAAGCCTGCACCCCACGTCAAACCCGCACCAAATGCCGCTAACAAAATGTTGTCACCCGCTTTGATGTGACCTTGTTCTACCGCTTCACACAATGCGATAGGCACAGTGGCCGCAGAGGTGTTGCCATATTTCTGAATGTTCACAAACGCTTTGCTTTGATCAATACCAGAGAGGTCACACAAGGTTTGAATAATACGAATGTTTGCTTGGTGTGGGATCACCACATTAATGTCATCTTTGCTCATCCCTGCATGTGCAAGAACATGAGCCGCAGCGCTTCCCATACCTTTTACCGCTCGCTTAAAGATTTCCTTACCGACAAAGTTGAAATCCCAGTAACCGTTGTCTGCAGCAAAGCGATCCATAGAAGTACCAAACTTAGGCACAGAAAGAATGTCACGACCTTGTGCGTCACAACCGCTCTTGGCGTTTTGCAAACCAACCGCTTCTTCAGTGCGAGACAGCACCACCGCACCAGCACCATCGCCAAACAATACCGCGGTATCACGCATTGCCCAGTCAATGTAAAACGACAGTCTTTCTGCACCAATAATCAATGCATGACGGTATGCGCCAGATTGGATTAAACGCGTGCCTGTTTCCAAACCGTACACGAAGCCTGTACATGCCGCGTTAAGATCAAACGCCGCGGCCGCTTCAATTTCAAGGTTCTTTTGCACCATTGATGCAATGTTAGGGATCAGAGAATCTGGCGAGCAAGTCGCAACAATAATTAAATCGATATCTTGAGCCGTAATGCCTGCACGCGCTAACGCCTGTTTTGCTGCTACGGTGGCTAAGTCAGAAGTATTTACATGGCTGATACGGCGATTTTCAATACCAGTACGAGTCCGGATCCACTCGTCCGACGTATCAAGAAAGGTACTCAGATCGTCATTTGACAAGACAGCTGGTGGCAAACATTTCCCCCAACCGGTAATTTCCGCGTAATAATTTGTCATCTTAGACCTATTTATTGTTGTTTTGGAATTTAATAACCTGACATCAGGTCATGTGGTATCGGCAAGTATACGCTTTATCGAAGGAGCTGGTAAGTCCAGTTTTGATTCCCTCATTGAACTTGGCACTTGTCACCCATATATATACCTAAATAACTTGCTGTGGCCAGTCGGTGGCAAAAATGGCTCTATGTGCATGGTGAAACGCCTTGCTCTGAAACGAGCCATAGCAGCCAATAATGCCTTCACTTCAAGTCAGCAGGATATAAAAAGTTAAATCAGTAAAGGAAGTAAAGTATGTCCACCTTTCATTCACGTTGCCCTTCATGTGGTGGTATGAACCGTTTACCCGTCGAGCGTGTATCAGATAGCCCGAACTGTGGTAAATGCAAATCTGATCTGTTCGACGGCGCACCTATCGAAGGGACCAACGACAATTTCACCCATTTGCTTCAAAGCGATCAACCTGTCGTGGTCGATTTTTGGGCACCATGGTGCAATCCTTGTGTCGGTTTTGCTCCTGTTTTCCAAGATGTCGCAGCAGAGCGCAAAGGCAAAGTCCGTTTCATTAAGATCAACACCGAAATCGAACAGCAACTCGCAGCACAATTTCAAATTCGCAGCATTCCAACCGTGATGGTATTTAAAAACGGTCAACGTGTGGATGTGATTAACGGTGCCCTGCCTAAAAGCCAGTTCGATCAATGGCTAAATCAAGCGTTAACTAAGTAATCGTAATGCCAGGCAAGCGCTGTTTTCGCCTGGCATGCATTCAAGTTATCGATATTTTTCCCTTAAACATCCAGTCAGCACATCAATAAAATTTTGCATCCCTGACGACAAATATCTCTGATTTTACATGTCTGTTTTTTAGTCGCATAGTCGCGCCACTTTCATCAACAACCATGTGAAATTTGGAGATTACAACGCGTGAACCAACACAGTGACAAATCATTCGGTATTGCTATACCAATCATTGCTTTAACGCTCTACTCTATTGCGTCTGGGTATTTGATGAGTTTGATCCCACTGGTCACGAGTGAATATCAGCTTCCTGTTTCATTAGCCAGTTGGCTCGCTAGTGCATTTTACGCTGGCCTATTATTAGGCTCTGTGTTTTTTGAGCCTTTGGTTCAACGCATCGGCCACAAGTTTGCCTTTGTTAGCTGCTTGGTTATTTTTATTGCCACGATCGTTGTTTTGCCTTTTTTCGCTTCTAGCCCGGTTTGGCTGGCGGCTCGCTTTATAGCGGGCATTACCGTAGCGGGTATCTTCGTTGTCGTGGAATCATGGCTGCTTGATGGTGACGAGCGCTCGCGTGCGAAACGCTTGAGCTTTTATATGATCTCTCTTTACGGTGGTACGGCGTTTGGGCAAATCGGTATTACCTTCCTTGGTACCCAAGGCTTACTGCCGTTTGCTACTATTTGCGTGACATTGTCACTGGCAGTCATCACGTTGCTCTGCTTCAGAACCACTCAACCAAATAGCGCCGAGTCGGAAAGCCTGTCGTTTAAACAGATCATCAACCTTAACCATGCTGCGGTGATTGGTTGTATTGTTTCCGGCCTCACTTTGGGCGCCATTTACGGTTTGATGCCGCTAGAGCTGGCAAATCGTCATATCTCTCATAGCGAGATCGGCAGTCTAATGGCGCTGGTTATCCTCGGCGGAATGGTGGTTCAACCCACAGTGACATTACTAAGCAAGTGGACAGGCAAAACGCTATTGATGGCGTTTTACTGCTTAGTAGGTGTCTTTGCCATCGGTATGACTTTGCTTACCAGCTCGACGATTGTCCTCGCGGTGGCGCTGTTTATTTTAGGCATGGCGGTGTTTGCTTTGTATCCCGTTGCGATTACGCTTGGCTGCCAACAGTTGGACAACAAGTTCATTGTTTCCGCCACTCAAGTGATGCTGTTCAGTTACAGCGTTGGCTCAGTGGTTGGCCCTGCTCTGGCGGGTAGATTCATGACTCAGCCTCATGGCTTGCTTGGCTACCTTTTTGCCATTCTAGTACCCACAACGATCTACATGTTGTTTGCCGCCCTGAAAACACGCAAAGTGGTGTCTCTCGGCGAATAACGCGTTTACTGCTGATTTTTACGAAAGTGAGTTGGCGATATGCCAAAGTATTTCTTAAACCTATGGGTGAAGTTGTAAGGGTCTTTATATCCCAAACGATGAGAAATCATGGTTATCGTCCACTCTTTGTAACGCAAGAGATCGGCAGCCTTTTCCATTCTAAGTTGTATAAGCCGCGTACGCGGGGAGACACCAAATAACTGCTTAGTCAGGCGATTAAACTGCTCCTCGCTGATAAAACAGCGTGACGCCATATCCGCAACGCTCCATGGTAAATGCAGCTGACTCTCCACCTCATTAAACAATGTTTGCACTCGTGAGAGAGAGGTTGAAATCGTAGGTTCAATAACCAGCAACATACGTGCAGCCTCGCTAACCAACATTCTGCGATAACTGGGCCTTCCACCTATCTCGCCGTACAACAAACACATTAACGACCAGATTAACTCCGTTTCATGAAAACTGACCACCGTTTGTCCCATACGCTCAATGTGTTGCCACTTTTCCGTTGGTTTAGGTAGCAGCCAAATCATATCCCAATGGCCTAATTGTGGGTTCATTTCAAAACGAAACGGTGTATGGGCAGGCAGAATCGTGAGGCTGTAAGGGGCGATTTCCCACACTCGATCTTTGGTGATCAGCACGCCGCCCCCTTTCAAGGTAAAAAGCAAGGTATGCACGCCAACGCCATAACGCTCAACGTAGTAGCCATCTCTTAGCTCTGCGATACCCGCCATAAAAATCTCGGCGCTTTGCCATTCAGGAATTTCGGTCTGTGTCAGAAAGCGCTCTTTACATCGGTCGGCCAGATAGACCTCATCAATCCATTCTTGCTTGGGCAAATAGCCATCAATGACGGATTCGCACAGGTTTTGTGATTTTTCAAACATGTTAACTCCTCAGCAATCCCGATATATTCCCACCGCAACAGAGGAGAGAAAATGAACGCACTTCACTCAGAGACAAATAATCCAAAAACCTTGCCAGAAGGTCTATTGAAAACCATTACCAAGCTAGGTTTCCCCGTTGCCATTCAAAGTGCATTGGTGGCTATCTTGGCTTTAGCCGATGTGCTTATGGTAAGCGACTTTGGTAAAGAAGCAACTGCCGCTGTGGGAATTGCCTCAAAATGGCACTTTATCGCCATCATGATTATGGCGGGTTTGGCATCAGCCAATGGCACACTAGTAGCTCAGTATTGGGGCAAAGATGATGCACGCAGTGCAAAAGCGGTGTCTCTCATTGCGCTGAGCTTTGGCTTAAAAGTCCTGATCCCGGTGACACTACTGATCACCTTGGGTTCGCAGTTTATCATGATGCTGCAAACCAATGACCAAACCGTTATTGGTCTCGGCTCCGTGTATCTTTGGTATGCGTTCCCAGTACTGTTGTTAACCCACATCGTGATTGTGATTGAATCAAGCATGCGCTCATCCGGTGACACCGTCACTCCGCTTATCATCGGTTCATTGACCATTGTGATTAACATTGCGTTGAACTATTGGTTGATTAAGGGTGGATTTGGCATACCGGCGATGGGCGTAGCAGGTGCAGCATTAGCCACCTCGATTTCACGCGCAATCCAAGTCTTATTGATGCTGGCTTTGATGAAATTAAAGCAACATTGGTTGTTAACGACCGAAGCCTCCTCTGAAAGACCTTCTTTATGGCTGTCCTATCGACGATTAGCCCTGCCTGTCACGTTAGGCGCGGTATTGTGGGGCATTGGAACCATGGCCTACCAAATTATTTTTGGGCACATGGGAACGACCGAACTGGCCGTATTTAGCATGTTGGGACCGTTTGAATCTCTTTGTTATGCGATTTTCTTTGGATTGTCCGTCGCCTGCTCTGTGTTGATTGGCCAATCCTTAGGGCGAAATGAGTTTGAACGCGCTCAAGCCATGGCGGCGTACTTTATCAAAGTGGTGTTTATTGTTGGTTTATCCGTTGGTGCGTTTATGTTGTTAAACCGTGAATGGATTCTCGCTGGCCTCAATTTGAATACTGAGGAGTTACGCCCACTTGCTGCACCGGCTGTGATTATCCTCTGCTGTGGCATTTGGATTCGTATGCTGAACATGACCATCATCAACGGCATCATCCGCGCAGGTGGCGACAACATCTTCTGTTTGAGAATGGACTTTATCGCCATGTGGATGACTGGTATTCCCTTATGCGCTTTTGCTGCGTTCATCGCAGGCATGGAGTTTAAAGTGGTTTACTCACTGATGTTAGCGGAAGAAGTGGTCAAGCTGGCGCTTTGTTATCGTCGCTACACACAGAAATTCTGGATCAAGAACCTGACTGTGGTGACGACTTGCTAGCCAACCGTTTGTGTCGGTTTGAACTCTCCGGTGCCGGCTTCTCTGGCACCGCTTTTTTTTCATGCAGCAAGTGCCTCACGGCCAGTATGGGGTGAACAAGTAACATACGTGGGCCTGCGTAACGCATTACCAAACGCATCTGTTCTTTTTGCGCTTTCTTATAACAGTGAATGGGACACTTATTGCAGGTCGGCTTATTTTCACCATAGGGGCATCTATCCAAACGCACCTCGGCGTACTCCATCAACGCTTGGCATTCATCACACAGCCCTTCGCTTTGGTGATGATCTTTGCAATAAATCTTGATCATCGCAGTCACTGTTTTAAATTCTGTCGCCAGTGCACCCATCAGCATGTTTGAAGTCATCGTTCTTCCAATTCTTATCAATAACATTGTCAATTTTAGGTCTGTTCGAGAATTGTTTTCATTTATCTAAATCAAACTCGCTTGTACTTTTCAGCACAAATGATTATTCTCTGCCACCTTTAACGGGGGCAAACATGAACCGCAAAAAGAAAATCAATCAAATCTTAAAATCCAAGCAGAAAAAGCAAAACGCTAAACTGCACAAAAGCAACAAGCCTCGCTATATTTCCAAAGCAGAGCGCGCCAAGTTAGATGCAATGGAAAAGTTAGACGCAATGGAAAATGGCGCAGACGCAGAGCACTCAGCCGAGGCTGAAACGCTTAACGCCACAGAATAGCAAAACCGCTCAAATTGAGCGGTTTTTCTTTCATTCTCTTTTTCGTTTTTTCTTTTATTTCAGGGTAACTTTGAACAGGCTTACACCTTAAAGTAACGCAATTGGTCATTCAAAATTTCAGCTGCAGCGGCCATCGACTGGCTTTCTTGTGCAAGTAACTGGGACGATTGCATCACTTCATTCGCAGCTAAGTGAATACTGGTGACATTTTCCGTCATCTCATTCGCGACCAAGCCTTGTTGCTCAGAGGCTGCGGCAATTTGCGCCACCATATCATTGGATTTCACCAACTCTTCAACCATTAGAGACAGCTGTTTTTGCGTTTCAATCGTAATTGTCACACTTTGCTCAACTTTGCTGTTACTGCGCTCCATCGCTTTGACGGTGCGTGCGGTACGTTCGGTTAACTGATCGATGGTTTGCTGTACCTCCGTGGTGGATTGCTGAGTCCGTGAGGCCAAGTTACGCACTTCATCCGCCACCACCGCAAACCCACGCCCTTGCTCACCAGCACGCGCCGCTTCAATCGCTGCGTTGAGCGCGAGCAAATTTGTCTGCTCAGAGACCTCACGAATCACGCTAACAACAGCACTGATTTCTTGTACGCCTAATTTCAGTTCCGTCACCAGTTGATCGGCGGCTGAAATTTCCTGAGAGACGTGCGAGATCGTCTCTGCCGTTTTGCTCATCGATTCCCCACTTTGTTCTGCATGCGTCGTCACCACACCCGTCGTATGCGCAGTGTTTTCCGCGTTGTTGGCGACATCAGCAATCGTGGTGCTCATCTCTGTCATCGCCGCTGAAAGCAGTTCTAACTGAGCGTGTTGACTGCCGACACTGGTTGCGGCTTCTTCACTTGCCTGAGCAATATTCTGTGCCATCGACGCCGATTGTGCGGAAGCCTCATGAGCCGCAATTAAGGTGTACTGCAGTTTCTCCAGCATTCGATCGATTTCATTGCTCATCACTCCAAGTTCGTCTTTGCGTTTTGCATTCAAACGGACACGAAGATCACCATCAGCAATGTTATTGGTGTTCTCAATCAATCGATTAAGAGGTAGGACGATGTTGGAAGAAATAACGTACCCCATCGCGAGAAGAACCGCCGCCATCAAACCCGCAACGATGGCCGCCTTAGCCATTTGCAGGTAAAACGCTTCGTGAATATCAGCAACCAAAATGCCCGAGCCAATGATCCAGTTCCATTCAGGCACCAGCGTGACATAAGAGATTTTCTCTTTTAGTTCACCTTGAGGGCTTTTCCATTGATAGTCGAGAAAACCTCGCCCTTGCGTGGACGTCACGCTCGCCATCTCTCGCCAATGAAATTTACCCGCGCCATCTTTAAAATCCCGAGCACTCTTCCCATTGAGTTCTGGCTTAACAGGATGCACGACGACCTGCAGTTGCGGCGTGGTGATCCAAAAATAATTATCCTCATCGTAGCGCAACTGATTCACCGCCTCTTTCGCTTGCGCCTGCGCTTCATCCAAACCAATTTCTTTGGCTAAAGTGTGATAATGCTCTATCAGACTCGCTACCGTTTCGACTTGAGCACTGAGTTTGCTTTCCCGTTCAGCGAGGGATGTTTTTCGCTGTTCATTGAGGTTATAGAGTGAAGTGACCGCGATTAATAACGCCGCGAGTAAGACAAGCGATAGAAGTTTGTACTTAACAGACAAATTACTTAATTTCATTTAAGCATCCATTTTTATAAATAAAGCCAACTGAGTCATGTTTTTCTGAAACGCTGATTTTTACCTGTTTAATTGAATAGACAAAGGATGCATATCACGATTTTAACCACATGTTATCTATGGGTTTCATAAAGTCAGTTTCAATCACGTTCTTATGCAAATTAGTAATCAAAACCGTTAGCTTTAATGGCAATTTGAAGCACAAATCACTAAACAAAAAGAAAAATACGGGCCACATATTACAAAAAGTAAACACGCAACTAAGTGATTGTATAAAACATAGCCCGAACACAAATTCACCATTGTTAACTCTATCTGTTTAATCTCTCAATTATCCATTAACAGCTTTCTTACCTGACCTTTACGAACGCCCGATTTTCCGTGAGTTAACACCGAGAAATTGCATTCCAAAATTGCATAAAAGTGTTATGTGAACCGCGTTTACTATTTTTTTTGTATAACGCGAGAGAATGAAATCACCAATATTTCGTTAAGGATAAACAATATGTTGTATTTGGAATTCCTGTTCCTTTTGCTGATGTTATACATCGGCTCTCGATACGGCGGTATCGGTCTTGGGGTCGTTTCCGGCATTGGTTTGGTGATTGAAGTTTTTGTTTTCAAAATGCCTCCAACGTCCCCGCCAGTCACGGTAATGCTGATCATTTTGGCGGTCGTGACCTGTGCGTCTATTTTGGAAGCGGCGGGCGGCTTGAAGTACATGCTGCAAGTTGCAGAAAGAATGCTGCGCAAAAACCCGAAACGCGTTACCCTCATTGCCCCTTTTGTCACCTACACCATGACATTCATGTTGGGTACCGGCCACGCGGTTTACTCAATCATGCCAATCATCGGTGATGTTGCACTGAAAAATGGCATTCGACCTGAGCGTCCGATGGCAGCCGCATCCGTTGCGTCACAAATCGCGATTACGGCCTCGCCAATCTCAGCGGCGGTGGTGTACTACCTTGCACAGCTTTCTGATATCAATCATGAGATTACGCTCCTTTCTATTCTGCTTGTGACCGTGCCAGCGACGCTGTTTGGTACGTTGCTGATGTCACTCTACAGCATGAAACGCGGCAAGGAGTTGGAAGACGATCCTGAGTATCAAGCACGTTTGAAAGATCCTGTTTGGCGCGAGAAGATCCTCAACACCACCGCGACATCGTTGGATGAGCATCTACCTGCAGCAGCACGCAACTCGGTTCTACTGTTCATTTTGTCAATTTTGACCATTGTGGTTATCGCGATGATTCCTGAAGTTCGAATCATCGGCGAAGGCTCGAAACCCATTAGTATGGCCGTCGTCATTCAAATGATGATGCTCTGTTTCGGCGGTATCATTTTATTGGCAACCAAGACCGACCCACGCAGCGTGCCAAATGGCGTGGTATTCAAATCGGGCATGGTTGCGGCAATTGCCATCTTCGGTATTGCCTGGATGTCTGACACCTACTTCCAATACGCGATGCCGCAATTCAAATCGGGCATTGTGGAGATGGTAAACAACTACCCATGGACATTCGCACTGGCGCTGTTCATTGTTTCAGTCGTGGTGAACTCTCAAGCCGCTGTGGCGCGCATGATGCTTCCTGTCGGTCTTGGTCTGGGTTTGGAACCGGCCTTGTTGGTTGGCTTAATGCCTGCCCTATACGGCTACTTCTTTATTCCAAACTATCCGTCAGATATCGCGACGGTGAACTTTGATAACACGGGAACCACCAAAATTGGTAAGTGGTATTTCAACCACTCCTTTATGTCGGTTGGTTTGATTGGCGTGATTGGCGCGTGCTGTTTAGGCTATCTGCTAGGACAGATGATCATCGGTTAACCACCGTGTTGTAAGCTATAACCCATAACGACAAAGAGCGGATATCAAGCCTGAAATGATACCGCTCTTTTTTTATTTGTCGCTAAACTTTATTTGTCGCTAAACAGTGAGACGTTAGCTAGGAACGTGAATCGGCGCTTTTGTCGGCGAGCACATTGCGTTGTTGAGTGATATGCTCACGTTCGCTTACTTGCTCACCCTTCGCTTTATCAAGTTTGGCTTCACTGCTTTTCAGTTTGTGACTCAAAAACTTCAACCAATTCTGCGTCTGCTTTGTAGAACGTAAAGCATCCGCTTTTTTTGCTTGTGCGTACGCCTGATCAATTCTTTCAAGTCGATAGAGCGCATTTATCTTGAGTAACTGCGCGTCGAACTGACGCTTTGGATTATCCATTTCAGCCAAAGAAATCAGCACTTGTTGATAGCGCTGCAGCTGGTTTTCCAATAGCGCCACTTCCCACTGGTACTGGCTCTCTTGTTTTGCTAACCGTTGCCAAAGTTCGAGCGCTTGTTGCCACTCTTTTGCCGCTTGCCAATACTGGGCTTGCAACTTGATGAGCTTAGGATCTTGCTGTGAGTTCTCAATTCTGGCCAAGGTTTGTGCCGCTTTTTGATAGATACCTTGCGCTGCATACAAATAGGCCAGTGATTTCGTTTCCGCCTCGTTGAGTTCAAGCCCTTGCAACTCTATGAGTGTCAGCATATCGAGCGCAGATTTCTCCTGCCCTAGGTTTAAGTAAGCGTTGTAGGCTTGTAGCCACCAGTTTTTATTCGACGGCTCAAGAGCGATGAGCTGCTTGGCCAACGGAATCACGGACTTCCATTGTTCTAACTGAACATGAGCGGCAAGCGCTAGCGAGAGAATCGTTGTATCTGGTTTTTTCTCAACCCGCTGAAACCCTTTTGTCGCAACAATGGTCTCACGCCAGTTTTCAACACTGTATTGGGCTTGCACGAGATAACGCCAAATTTCGGCAGCACTCTCATTTTCAGGCACCTGTTTTAGCAGTTTGTTGAGCTGAGGAATCGCTTTTTTATAATCACCTTGCGTCAGATAGAGTTGCGTCAACATGCGTCGCGTGACCCACTCTTCTTCAAACGTGAATAATTCGAACGATAGCGCTTTCTCTAACGAGGCAATCGAACGCGTGAATTGCTCCGCTTGCCAATAGTAGATCCCCAACAATTTTGACAGCGCTGCCACATCATCCGGCCGAGAGACCTCTGCGCTATTGAGCTTCGCGATGGCATCCGCGAGCGCATTATTGTCTGCAAGCTGTTGTGCATTTTGCATCACGCGTGCGGTGTACTGGCTGACATTGGTACCAGAGGCCGCCAGAACGGCGGGTTGCCATAACCATTGAGTGAGCAGTAATGTCAGTATCCGTTTTTTCATCACTGTGCCATCTTAAATTCTATCTTAGTGGTATAGCCGTAAATGGTTTGAGCTTGTCCATCCACAATCTGTGGCTGGTAGCGCCAACGCTTAATTGCATCCATCGCATTTCTCTCAAAAAAACGCGCTGGCTGCGCTTCCACCACTTCAATGTTTTTGGTTCGCCCTGTTTCATCAATATCAAATTTGAGTATGACATAGCCTTCAATACGACGCTTCTTCGCCTTAGCCGGATACACCGCCTCTACCCGACTTAATGGCATCAACTGTTTGGTGGTATTGCTGGCGTTTTGCGTCGGCGCACTGACCGTCGCTGGGATAGAAACCGCCAAACCACTGACATTAAAGCGCATATCAATATTGGGCGTCGCAACCTGTGTCGACGTCACTTGCATCGGCGTTTGCGTCATTTTCGGCGTTTCCGGTTGTGGCGGCTCAGGGATCTCGGGCGGCGGTGGAACACTACGCTGCCTTCTCGTGACTTCGGTATCCTGCTCTACCATCACCATGTTGAAACTCAGTGAAGGCGTCTGATCGATTGCTTGCTTTTTGCCGCTATTGACGAGCAACGCCATGGCGGAAAACAAGGCAAAGACCAGCGCTAACGCCACGGGAAACGCGATCACAAGACGCATCATTACGATTTCTCCGCCGCTAATGCGATGTTTTTCACCCCAGCGGCTTTGGCTGCGTCCATCACTTTAACGACGACGCCGTTGTAGGCGTATTCATCCGCTTGAATCACGAGCGAAGCATCCGGCTGTTCAAGCAACAGGCGTTCAATGCTCGCTTGTACGCGCTCTACGTCCACCATACGTTTATCGATATAGATGTCATTGGCAGCGGTGATCGCAACGAAAATACCCGCATCTTTCTGCGCCGAAACGTTGGCCGCTTGAGGGCGATTCACTTCGACACCAGACTCACGCACAAAGGAGCTCGTGACAATAAAGAAAATCAGCATGATAAACACAATATCGAGCATTGAAGTTAGGTCAATTTGTGCTTCGTCGCTTTTACTTTGACGTCTGCCTAATCTCATGAGTCACTCCTCAAAGACTGCTCTAATTTCACTTCTCGGTTTTGGCACAGTTTTACCAAGCGAGCGTGAACAAACATACCTACTAACGCTGCCACCATGCCCGCCATCGTTGGCAAGGTGGCCAATGAAATGCCAGAAGCCATGAGCTTTGGATTGCTGCTGCCTTGTGTCGCCATGACATCAAACACGGAGATCATGCCTGTCACGGTGCCAAGTAAACCAAGCATCGGGCAAATGGCCACCAGCACTTTGATAAAGGCCAAGTGTTTGAATAACTGCTGATGCGCGTCATCTAACCACGCTTCTCTTTGCGAACGAGCAAACCATGAAAGGTGATCGTGTCGCATTTGCCATTTTTGCAATGTTTCTGCACGTAAACGAGGGTAAGCACAGTAGATAAACAGCAATTTTTCGATGGTCAGTAGCCAAAAGATCACCGCGACCGCCGCTAACCACCAGAGCACTTCTCCGCCTTGTTGCATGAAGGAATAGAGCGCATTCCACCATGAAGATGAAGTCAGTAGTTCTGGCCAAATATCGGAATGAAGGTCCATGATGATCACGCCGCGTTGCCGACTTTATCCATGGTAGGCGTGAGGCTGGGTAACTGCTGCTCTGCTTGTTGTGCCACCAAACCAATGCCTTGCTTTTCAAGGATGCTGCGAATTTCTTCCGCCCAACCACTGAGCACGTTATGTGCGAGCAACAACGGCATCGCCGCCACCAAGCCTAGCACGGTGGTGACCAACGCCATCGAGATGCCGCTGGCCATGACTTTTGGATCACCGTTACCAAATTGAGTGATCACTTGGAAGGTTTCGATCATACCGATCACCGTACCAAGCAGCCCCAACATCGGTGCCAAAGCCGCCAACAATTTGAGCATCGAAAGCCCTTTTTCAAGCCCGGTCTGCTCATCCACTATGGTCTCTAACAAGCGCAGTTCTAGAGCTTCGACACTACGTGGCCTGTCTTTGTCATACACCGCAAGCACACGGCCAAGCGGATTATTACCTAACTGATTCGGCTGTTTAAGTTGAAGACGAATTTTGCTCTTGGTGGTCAGCAGCAGAATACCGCGATACAAAGCGATAACGAGCCCCACCGCAAGCAAGGCAAAGATCACTTTGCCAACCACGCCACCCGCTGCAAAGCGATCGGCAAGGCTTGGCGAATGCGCGTATTGCTCGAGCAACACCCCGCGAGTGGGATCAATCAACACAGGTGTCATTGAAATCTCGTGCTGTGAACGAAGCGTGTCGAGTGTCGGCGCGCCTTCAGGAAGTTTGGCATAAGGAATCGCAAAACCTTTGTCGCTATTCCAGTTAACGAAACCTTGCGGTGCAAGCAAAGCGAAATTCCCCAACGCCATAACATCAGTGGGTTCAACCACACCTTCAGCATTGATAAGCCTTACTTGAAGCGCTCGCATTTCACCGCTTGCCACAATTTGTTGCTGCATGACATGCCAAAGCGTTTTAAGTTGCGCTATATCGGGCAGCGATTGTGCCGCGACAATTTGATTGACCGTTTCAACTTGTTCTGTTTGTCCAATCGAGGTGACTGCGTCGTTGAGATCGGCTTTGAGTTCTTTCGCGTGCTGGCGAACAACACCAAATAACTCGCCAAGCGAACCCGTTTCGACACGAAGCTCTTCTTCTAAGTGTGACAAGGTCACTTCGTTATCGCTGAACTGGCTAGAAAGCTGCGCGTTTTTCTCTTCCAACGTCGATTTTTGCTGTTCCAGTTGGCGTTTTAACTCGGCCAATTGTTGCTCTTGGCTGAGAAACGCATTTTCACGCTGTTGGTTTTCTGCCTGTTGTTGGCGGCTTTCTTGCGTTGCTTTTGGCACTAATTGCGTTTGAGCGAATGATGGGAGGCTTAACGAAACGAGTAAAGCGAGTGAGATTAATCGACATTTGTTCATTTACTTGGCCTCCGCTGTCGCTAATGCAACGGGCATATTCAACATCGCGGGCGCGACTTTTTGAGCGGCAATATCAAAGGCACGATTGACATCTGTGCTAGAAATGGTGGTTAGCGATAACCAGTGACGTTGGTTTTGATCCCAATACCAGAACTGATTGGCATTGAGAGTGCGAGCAATAAGCGACACGCGACCAAGATGCAGTTGTTCCACCTCAATCTGCTTACCATCGGCGAGCGTAATAGGAGCTTGGTAAGCAGACAACTTGCTGCCGTAATCCAACTCAATTTGATACGCCTCTAGAATGCGGCGAAACTTTTCTGCATCCGCCACATCAGCGCGGACCATCATCTGTTCCAGTTTTTCAATACGCTCTTGGCGTTGCTGCCATTTGATCGGCATGTCTTGATTGATGGTTGTTTTGAGCGTGTCCAGCATGTCATACATTAGCGGTACAATGCCTTGACGAGTCACTTGAATGTCTTGAATCTGTTTTGCTAGGCTGCTCTTTTCTTGTTCTTGGTTGGCAATCATGCTGGTCAAGTGACGCTGATAGAGCTCTAGGTTACGAACTTCTTCCTTTAGGATTTCAATCTCTGCTTGCAGTAACTGACTTTTATCGGCACTCGCATTTATAACGCTTTGGCTCTTACTGGCCGCGGTATGAGTACGATTTTGAATTTTCTGTGCTTGTTCAAGGTCGTTACTCATCGCGCCAGAACTTACGGCCCAAAGAAGTAACGCAGCACCTGCTTTATATCCAGACATAGACGTTTTTGTTACCTAAAGTGACTACCAAAACAATAAATGATATTTATTCGCATTATCAATGCGGCGCATTGTAACGGAATTTTCTCGCAATACCAAATCGTATGAATAGTAAATCCGTGTTTATTTTGCCATCTCCAACGTGTTGTCGACCGTTCGGCTGCAGCGGCATGAGTAACGCGAAACCAGTGTCGCGCAATCCTTAGCAAGCGGTACCTAAAAAGAGCTGCTAAAAACCTGACCTCAATGGTGTACCCGTATTTTAAGGCAAAAGTAACTCATCTTCGATTGGGATATATTTGTCTACGACCGCTTGTAGGTTTTGTGCTGTTAAGCCCGGCACGCCATAAACCGTGACCTTTTTGCCAAACTTTTGCTGAATGCGTTCAACAAGGATTTCAAAATCGCCGTCGCCAGATAATAAAATGACCTCATCCACCATTGGCGCATGCTCAAAAGCGTCTAACGCGAGGCCCACATCCCAATCCCCTTTTGCACTGCCATCCCAGCGTTGAATAAATGGCTTCAGTTTTACGTCAAAACCAATACCCCGCAAAATGTGGTGAAACTGACGTTGACCCGGATCCTTACTTGAAATCGCATACGCATGAGCGACCACCACTTGTTTACCCTGGGTGGCCGACTGCCAAAAACGGTTGTAATCGAAATGTTTGCGGTACTTTTCTTTGCAGGTGTAATAAATATTCTGAACGTCGACAAAAATCGCCACTTTACTGGTCATAACACGCATTTACTCTCTAAAAAATGTAGCCCTAACCCTATTCGATAGCCGGCGAAAAAGCGAGGCGAAAAACGAAATTAATCCATTTAGCTATGCTTACGTATAGTAAGTAAAACATCTTACGAGGGAGCGGTATGCGTTATTGGTCGATCGTCTTAATTTTATTCAGTGCTCTGGCTCATTCGTATCCGGCTGATTCCGAAAAATGGCAGCACAGGAGCATTATGTTTTTTGCCCCGTCTCATGATCAGTATGTTCAACAATTTTTGCTGGAAACCCTGATGGAGGAGTGCTCTTTGCAGGAACGCGACATCGTTACCTTAGTTATCAAAGAAGATGGCAGTACCGTTCCCGTTTGGGCACAAGACGCCTTTGATTTAAGTGTACTAAATGCGTTTTATGATATCCCAAAAGGTCAACACACCGGGATTTTGGTCGGCAAAGATGGACGGGAGAAGTTACGTTGGGGCGAAAAAACGGATTGGACATTGTTGAAAAAGGTGATTGACCAAATGCCTCTTCGCCAGCAAGAAATGCAGCGGAATCCAAGCCGCTGTGCAATATAAAGGACGTTAAAACCACTTGAGTTTGTCATGCAGCGAAGTCACGCTGCCGACCACGATCAACGCGGGACTGATTGCTTGAGTGGCCAATTCAGGGAGTTGTGTTAGGGTGCCCGTCAATACGCGCTGTTCGCGACGGGTGCCATTTTCAATAATCGCGCACGACGTTGACGCATCCAACCCGTTTTCAAGCAATTTCTCCGCGATATAGCGGCACTGCTTTAACCCCATATAAAACACCAAAGTGTTGTTGGCCTGCGCCAATGATGGCCACTCTATCTCTTTGCCATCTTTTTGAATGTGCCCAGTAATAAACTGCACGCTTTGCGCGTGATCTCTGTGGGTAAGTGGAATACCTGCATAGGCCGTTGCCCCCGCCGCTGCGGTGATGCCTGGCACCACTTCGAAACGCACATCATGTTCCGCTAACTCTTCAAGCTCTTCTCCACCACGACCGAAGATGAACGAATCGCCCCCTTTCAAGCGAACCACGCGTTTTCCTTCCAACGCTTTTCTCACCAGAATTTGGTTGATCTCTTCTTGCGGAACACAATGAAAATCAAGCTTCTTACCCACGTAGATCATTTCCGCCTTTTCGTTGGCTAACGCGAGAATTTCCGGTGAAACCAAACGATCGTATACCACCACTTCCGCTTGTTGAATCACTCGGTAACCCTTGACCGTGAGCAAATCCGGATCGCCAGGGCCTGCGCCGACAAGAGAAACAAAGCCTTGATTTTGCAATGAGGATAAAGAAGTTAGCGTCATGGTTGAGCCTATTGAATAAATTTGATGATAAAGAGTACCACTCAGCGCCTCTCTGTGAGGGAAATGTTTACTTTTTATCAGCAAAACGAGTGAATGATGGTTGCTGTGTTGGCGGTTTTCTCAGAGTTGAATCGTCGCCCTGAGGGAACACCTCAGGGCGATATGGTTTATTTGATGCTCAGCGCAGGTTCTGCATTGATTTCAGTTTGCTTTTCAGTCACATCAATCGCTGGTGCTGTTTTCGCATGAGTCAGGTACAGTGGAATACAGGTGAACAGCAAGCCGCCTACGATGTTACCAAGAATGGTTGGGATCAGGTTGAAGTTCAACCAAGTCGCGATACCAAAATCCGCACCCAGCATCATACCTAGCGGGAATAGGAACATGTTCACCACCGCGTGTTCGAAAACCAACGCAAAGAAGATAAAGATAGGTAGCCACATTGCCGCAATTTTACCTGCAACGGTACGTGCAGAAAGGTTACCAATCACGCCCAGACACACCATCAAGTTACACAAAATACCGCGCACGAAACAGGTGATCCAGCCGTCAGCACCTAGGTTTTCAAAACCGACTGTACGAGCAGTGGCAGCCTTGATAAAGGTTTGACCGACCGCATTTGGTTCAACACTGAAGTTCATGGTTAGCGAAAGCGCAATCAAAAACGCCACAAGCAGTGAACCAATCAAGTTGCCCAGACCAACAAGGCCCCAACAACGTAAGATACGGCCCCAAGTAATACCTGGACGGTTTTCAAATTTGGCTAACGGTGCAAGACCAAAAACACCTGTCACCAAGTCGTAGCCCATAAGGCTGAGAATACAGAAACCCACAGGGAACACTAACGCGCCCACAATGCCAATGCCTGTTTGCGTAATGGTGGTAATCGCCACCACAACCGCCAACGACAGAATGATACCTGCCATCATACCGCGTAAAACCAAATCGCGGGTCGAGGTTTTTACTTTCGCTTCACCAACATCAATCATGGTTTGTACGAATTCTGCAGGTCTTAAGTCAGACATAATGCGTCCCTTTATAAAAGTTAAAATTAAAAGTGAAAGATTGAATAGAGAAAGGCTTCCTGTTCTATATCGTCTTTTCCCTACAAAAATCCGTTAAGGGAACAAGAAACCTTTGTGCTATTGAATCTCTTACCAGCTTACCTAACGCTTAGCTAAGCAGAGATTTCGACAATGCCGTTATTGACGCGCGCTTGGTATGCTTTGATGTTAAAACGTTCATCTTCCATACACGCACCGGTTGCCAAGTTAAAGCGCTGCTTTTTCAGTGGACTCGCAACCCAAAGCTCGCCTTTGTGCTCGGCGATCAAACCGCGAGATAACACGTTTGAGCGCGCAAATGGGTCCATGTTACTGATAGCAAATACCTGCTCTTCTTCACTTGGTCTAAACAGCGCAATTTGCTGCCCATTGACCAAGGCACAAACACCCGTACCTGGAATAATGTCGTTAATATCGCATACTTGTTCAAAAGCCATGTTTGCTTCTCCTATTATTCCGTTACCGCTACGTGCAAGATGTCACCTTTCAACTCTGGGTGTTTCTCTGCAAACGTTGCTGGGCGATGTTGTTGACGCTCTGAAACAAACACAACGTTTTCATCACGCTTGTCTGAGTTAATAAAGTGCGCAAAGCGTGTTAGCTGAGCTTCATCGTTAATGGTTTCATTCCATTCACAGCGATACGCTTCCACCAATTTCGCGATGTCCGCTTCCAACTGTTCATTGATGCCTAATTTGTCTTCAACAATCACTTGGCGTAGGTAGTCCACACCCCCTTCCATGTTGCCTAGCCACACAGAGGTGCGCTGCAGTGGCGCAGAAGTGCGGATGTAGAACATCATGAAACGGTCGATGTATTTGATCAGCGTTTCTTGGTCTAGGTCGCTCGCAAGCAAATCAGCGTGGCGAGGCTTCATACCGCCATTACCACACACGTACATGTTCCAGCCTGCGTCTGTGGCGATAATACCGAGGTCTTTACCCTGCGCTTCAGCACATTCACGCGTACAGCCTGACACACCAAATTTCATCTTGTGCGGAGTGCGGATGCCTTTGTAGCGGTTCTCGATAAACACGCCAAGACCTACCGAATCTTGAACACCGTAACGACACCAGGTTGAACCCACACAGGTCTTCGCCATGCGCAGTGCTTTGGCATACGCTTGGCCAGTCTCATAGCCAGCGGCAATCAGTTTTTTCCAGATAGCTGGAAGATCGTCTTTTTGCGCACCAAACAGACCAATACGCTGAGCACCCGTTACTTTGGTGTAGAGATTGTATTCCGCCGCCACTTCCGCCAACACTTTTAGTGCCTGTGGCGTCACTTCACCACCCGCCATACGTGGGATCACCGAATAAGTGCCGTCTTTTTGCATGTTGCCAAGGAAGTTATCGTTGGTGTCGTGCAGCTTCACTAACTGAGGCTTCAGGATGTGCTCACCCCAGCATGACGCCAAAATTGACCCCACCGCTGGCTTACACACTTCACAGCCATAGCCTTTGCCATGTTTTGCCAACAGTTCATCAAAGGTTTTGATCTCTTCGATGCGAATGAGGTGGAACAGCTCTTGGCGAGAGTAAGCGAAGTGCTCACAGATATCGCTTTTCACTTCAACACCCGCTTTTGCAAGCTCAGCGTTTAGTACCGAAGTAACCAGTGGAATACAACCACCACAGCCAGTGCCTGCACCGGTAACCGCTTTGATGTCGCCGATGGTGTGATGACCGTCAGCCACCGCTTGCGCAATCTTGCCTTTAGTCACATCGAAACACGAACAGATCACCGCAGAATCTGGCAGTGAATCTGCGCCGAGTTTTGGCTTCTCAGCACCAGCGTGCGCTGGCAGGATCAAGGTATCTGGATGCTGTGGCAGCTCAATTTCATTCAACATCAGTTGCAGTAAGTCACCGTAATCCGACGTGTCACCTACCATTACTGCGCCGAGTAATTTCTTGTTGTCTGCTGAAACGATCAAACGCTTGTAGACTTCAAGCTCTTCGTTTTGATAAACGTAGCTCTTACAACCAGGAGTACGGCCATTAGCGTCGCCAATCGAACCTACTTTGACACCCAGCAGTTTGAGCTTGGCAGACATATCCGCCCCTTCAAACTTACTGTCAACGTTGCCTAGCAGGTGATCCACGGCAACGGTGGCCATTTTGTAACCCGGCGCAACCAGCCCATAGAACATCTTATTCCATGATGCACATTCACCAATGGCGTAGATATTGCTGTCTGTGGTTTGACAGTGATCGTTAATTTCAATACCGCCACGAGGTGCGATACCAAGGCCCATTTGGCGAGCCAGTTTGTCTTGAGGACGAATACCCGCAGAGAATACGATGAAGTCAGTCTCAAGCTCAGTGCCATCGGCAAAGCGCATCACATTACGTGCTTGTTCACCTTCCGCTGCGATTTCCAAGGTGTTTTTACTGGTATGAACTTTCACGCCCATACGTTCGATTTTTTGACGAAGTTGGTCACCACCGGCTTGATCCAGCTGTTCAGCCATCAGTTTAGGGGCAAACTCGACAACGTGTGTTTCCATGCCCAAAGCTTTTAGCGCACCCGCCGCTTCCAAACCAAGCAAACCGCCGCCAATCACCACACCGCTTTTGCTCTTCTTCGCACATGCTTCGATGGCTTTTAGATCCTCGATGGTGCGGTAAACAAAGCAATCTTTACTTTCATTGCCTTTGATTGGTGGAACAAATGGGTAAGAACCTGTCGCAAGAATCAGCTTATCGTATTGAATTTCACGGCCCGAACTCGAATACACCGTTTGTTTTTCACGGTTAATATTGATCGCGCGCTCACCTAACAACACTTTGATCGCGTGCTTTTCATAAAAGCCGGTTTTCACCAATGAGAGTTCATCAGCAGTGTGATGTGAGAAATAAGAAGAGAGATGGACGCGATCGTACGCAACGCGTGGTTCTTCACAAAATACGGTGATGTCGTACTGAGAAACATCCGTTTTATCAACCAGATCTTCGATATAACGGTGGCCGACCATCCCGTTACCGACAATCACTAGCTTCAACTTGCTCATAATACTTCCTAAGGGTTAGGTTCTTATCTGAGCGCATTGTTAATTATGAAAGAAAATGAAAATATGATGTAAATCAATTACGAAATTAAACTACCCTAAAGGGGTAGATACTTTAGGGTTAGATGAATAAACCCTTGAAAATGTGGGGTTGGACACTTTTTATACCAAGATGTACAACGATATTTAGAAAAGAAGATCGTTTTAAAGCAAACTTTGTGTAATATTTTTTCACAACTTACCCCAACTTATTGGCCGTCAGTGATCAAAAACGAACAATTGATACGATCGACATCACGATACCAATGTAACTATTTGTTTCAAGTGTTCTATTTTTCACACCAAGTTGAAGCGAATCACCTTTTAATAATCATTTTGTTAATATCTCTAAAGCTTTGATTCAGGTCATAAATGCAACGATTATTCGAGCTGTATCATATGCACTGGTGTATTCATAAGCACCTTTCCACGACTTGCTCTATCACACATTCTAAGAGAAATAATAATCAAAATGACCACCCAATCTACGCTCAACAAACACTATTCAGAACGTGCCAATTTAATCTCAACCACCAACCCAGACAGCATCATTACTTACGCTAACGACGAGTTTTGTGATATTGCCGGGTTCTCACAGCAGGAGTTAGTTGGCAATCCTCATAACATGGTTCGTCACCCTGATATGCCAAAACAAGCGTTTGCTCAGCTGTGGCAATACTTACGTTCAGGAAAAAGCTGGATGGGGTTAGTAAAAAACCAATGCAGCGATGACAAGCATTACTGGGTTTCAGCATTCGTTACGCCGATCAAAAGTGCTGATGGCGACATCATTGAATTTCAATCCGTCCGTTCTAAACCAAGCGCAGAACAAGTGGAACGAGCACAGGCGCTTTACGATCAGCTACGAGCGAATAAACATCGTGCAAAACCAAGGCTCACTTTCCACCACCTTTCTACTCTTGGTTCTTTTGCAACTGCGGGCTTAATTTTGGCTGGCACTCTCACCGCTTCTAACGTCTTGCTCACTCTAAGCGGGGGTTGTGCTTTACTGTTGGGGGCGAACGCTCTCTACCAAGCGAAACGATTTGGCAATCTTCGAGCCCTAGCTCACGATGCCTATCATAATCCTCTCATGGAGAAGCCTTATACCAATCACTTTGACGATTACTCACAAATCGAGTTGGCGTTAATGATGAAAAAGGCGGAATTGCGCGCGGTGACGGCTCGTGCCACTGAAACTTCCGGCGGAATTCTGATCTCAGCAGAAGAGGAATTTGCCACCATTCAGTCCATCGGTGCCAGCTTGGATCAACAATGCCACGAAACGCAGCAAGTGGCCGCCGCCGTTGAGGAGCTGACTCACTCGATCAATGAGGTGGCGAATGCGGCGTCTGCCGCGTCCATGCTTACGGAAGAAGCCAATGAGGCGTCTCAAACGGGCTTGGAGAGCATTGGAACCACCATACGAGTGGTGGATGCCATGGCCAAAGAGCTGGAACACTCGAAAGCCGTGATTGAGCAGTTATCGAACCATACTCAGAAAATCGACAGTATTTTAGAAGTGATCACCACCATCTCTGAACAGACCAATCTGTTGGCGTTAAACGCTGCAATTGAAGCCGCGCGCGCCGGGGAAGCGGGCCGTGGCTTTGCCGTGGTGGCCGATGAAGTTCGGAATTTGGCGTCAAAAACGGGCAGCAGTGCCAATGAGATCCATGCGATGATCAATCAGCTTCAAACAACGGCCAAACAGGCAGTGGAAGCAATGAATACGGGGTTTGATTTGTCTCAGGATTGTAAGAAACAAGCCGATGCAACAGGCGATGTTCTTTCCGTTATTCGCGATAAATTGGACGCGGTAACAGACAGCAGCCATCAAATCGCCACTGCGGTAGAGCAACAAGCCAGTGTAACGCACGAGATCAATCGCAACATCGTCAACATTAAGCAGCTCGCTGACGATACTTCTCAGTCGTCCCACAGCTCTGTGCAACGCACTAGCCACCTAGTGGACAGTATTGAAGACTTACAGCGTTTGATGAAGCAGTTTGTCTAGCCCCTTTATCGCAACAGCAAATAAGGCAGCGTAACGCTGCCTTATTAATTGGTTCTCGCTGCTGTTTAAAACTGACCCGCCACCGAGAAGAAGAACTGATCTTTACCCAGTTCCGAATCAAAGCCATGGGCATACCCTAAGGTGATCGGCAGCACGAGATTGTACCCCAGACGCGTTTCAACCGTGACTGACAAACCCGCTCCACTCAGCTGATTTCTTGTCGTTTTTTCACTCCAAGCCGTCCCTGAGTCGGCGAACACCGAAGCTGAAATATCACCCAAACCAATTGGGTAAAGCCCCCAGTTGCGCTCTACGCGTGCTAACCACGTGGTTGCCGTCAGTCGCTGTGTGAAATAACGATCGCCTCTTTGCACATTTTCATCATATCCCCTTAGAGACTGTGACTCACGGCCAAACAGGGCATGTTCGTCACTTTGATCAGAGCCGCCTAAACGGAAAGGCTTGGCTTTTTCATCCGCATAGCCACCCGCAAGTCGAAGTGATAATGTGCTTCTTCCAGGCAAATCGAATGTCATTTGCCACTGCGCCTGAAACTTCTCCCCTTGGTAGTCGCTGCTTAGCCAGTCGTTAGTTTCCACAACCGCATCGAGGTAATGCCCCCAACCTACTCCAGGCACATTAAGATAGCTTTCGCGATTATCAAAAGTGACGGCCAGCCCTACCAAGCTTTCTTCTTGCTCTCGATACGGCGTGATCGCACCAAAAGATGGCGCTTTCGCTTCTGAGTCTTTATCCCAGTAAACGCCCGCAGCAACACTGAGTTGGTCTTCAAAAGCCGTAAAAATGTGATTACGTTGGATCAACGCACTGTCACTTTGTTCTATTCGATAGCTCTCTGCCGTACCTTGCTTAAACGTGGTGAAATCGTGTGTACGCGATGCTTGAACGAGCCAACGCGAATCATACAAATACCCCAAATTGAACTGTGCAAGATCGTTTTCAAAATCCCATGACAAACCCAATTGATATTGATGACGACTTAATGCATCGGCACCGTTAATGATGAAACCGGCTAATTTTTGATTTTCATCTTGAGCTGCAATCGGCAACCACGTTCTTGGGCGCAAGCTGGACCAAGGAGAGTAGTCACTGATCTCACTTTTTTCCGCTACCTGCTCAACGGGATCGACATAATGATACTGGCCATCTTTGTCGGCAACCGTGAAAGTGGTCACTGGTACCTTGTCCGATTTTTCTTTCAAGGTATAGCCGTTGGCATCATACGATTGATAAACAAAACCTGAATCACGGCGGGTTTGTGGTGTAAACGCGCCACCCACTTCACGGGTCAACTGCTTTATTTCGCCAGACACTATGTCGAGCGAGTAGATGTTAAACACACCGTCGTAATCGGCGCTAAACAGCACTTCACCATCAGAGGTAAATGCCGGTGAATTTTCGACGGCACGAGATTGCGTTAACGGGGTCCATTGCAACGCGGCTAAGTCAAATTTTTCAAGGTTCCAACCTTCACTCGATCGTTTGACACTTGCTACGATAAAACGACCATCGTGAGACACGGCAAATCCACCTAACACGTCACCAATCGTGCCTTGCCAAATTTGCTGACCGATTTCTGGTTGTTGCGCATCCATTAACCAAAGTTCACTGAGACCATTCACCTTACGTGTGGCTAAGTAGCGCTGGCCATCAGGGAGCCATTTAGCGCTGCGAAAACGCTGCTTCTCTGTCAACGCTTGCCAACGATCATCTTGATAAAGATAAACATCGCTCAGCACGCGGCCATCTGCATAAGCGATAGAACGCGTCGCCAGCACCCCACTTTGAGGATGGAAATCGAGCGAGTTGATGTTTTTCGTTTTAGTCAGTGAGTCTCCCGCGCGCTCATCACTGCCATCGCCTAACAACATCAGTTCACTCGCATCATCACCATTGTCGACATTAACCAAAACACCATGGTCCGTTGCGGTAAACACTTGCATAAATGGGGCGGTATATTTCCCCTCACCAATGACGGCTTGCTCCATCATGGTGGCAAGATCGCCTTGGTATTTCTCATATATATGAGCTTGGAAATCAGACCAAAGCTGTTCAAAATCCTTCCCAAACGTTTTTCTCGCCGTGCTGTTGAGCAAAAAGAACGGAATAAGCTTGCGGCTGTAACCCTGCAAAAATTCTTGCACCTTAGCATCACCATAGCTATCGGCTAGGTATTGCACGAAATAGGCACCGTACAAATAGTTGTAGCCTAGCGGCCATTCTCTTGCTGCCACGGCAACTTGGTTGAGATCTTTCACGTCACCAGAGGCGACTTCCATTCTCATTTCCATGTCATAACCAGAGCCTTGCAAGCGCCCATAGCCAGCTTGTTCATTGGTTTCCAGATAAACCGCAAGCCCTTCGAGCATAAAAGAAGGCGTCATGAGGTGAGGATAAAGAAATGGGTTGCGACCAAATATTTTACGAAAAACGTTGACCGCGCCGCCGCCCATTTCCATGTGCATGATATGCGCGTACTCATGCTTAATGAGGAGATGCATCCACTCATCGTTATTTTCCAAGCCATTTGCTTCATCTGGTGGACTCATAATCAAACGAATTTGTGGATAAGGCACCACCGTCGCCCAACCGTTTGAATAGTCCACCTCATCGACCAACACCAATTCTGTTTTTTCTTTCGGCTCGTAACCAAAGTATGGCACCAGTTCTTTATGGGATTGTTCAGCCAAATCAAGCGCTCTTGCGGCTTGCTTTTCATGGCCATTTCTAAAGTGGATAACAAAGTGATCCGTCGATTGAGTTAACCATGTCTCGTTTGCTTGATCCCAAGCGACAGATTGCGCGTAGGCTTGAGAAGGAGTCCCTGCCCCCAAAGCGAATAGCGCGGCAAGTGAAAGTGCGAGCGGCGTATATTTCATAGATAATTTTCCATCAGTGCACATAGATAAAATGAATAGAACCAAGTTAATGTACACTGTTTTATTGATTATTCATGTCCCTATTTGTATGGGAATGTATAGAGCAATCAAAAAGATGACAACGTGCGAGCCCCTAAGAGTAGAGCAAACTCTCACGAATCAATTGAAAAAAGGAAAAAGATGAAAAGTGCTTAAATGCAAAAAGCCGACACTGAGTGTCGGCTTTTCTAAATAATGGAGGCGCGTCCCGGAGTCGAACCGAGGTCCACGGATTTGCAATCCGCTGCATAGCCCCTCTGCCAACGCGCCTTACTGTGTTGCCCGTGCTTGTCTCGGGAACGGGGTGCACTTTAACGTATTCTCATGAGAGATCAACTAATAATTTCGTTTCTTTGTGTTGATTGGACAATATCGGATCGATTTGTTGCTTTGTCATACAAAGTGGTTTTAAAGCTGCCGACTCTCTTATCTAGGCTCTAGGCTCTAGGCTCTAGGTTCTAGGTTCTAGGTTCTAGGTTCTAGGTTCTAGGTTCTAGGTTCTAGCAATCATGATTTTCCATCATTCCATACGCAGTTCATCACTTTGATTGCCAAAGATCTAAAAAATATTTTCCGTAAACCACTTCCGTTTGCATGTGAAAAAACAGTAAAGCGCCCACCACGACCACAAATCCCCAATTGAAATAGCGATTCACTTTCGCTCTCACCCGTATATCGAATACGGCCAATTGTATGCCCACAAGTATGAAAGGGTAACTTAGGATCAACAGTAGCAACCATCCCAGATGGGGCGAAATGGCCATGGGTTCAAAACCGATCATATGTACTCCTTGATATAAGTCACTGCTTTGGAGCGTATCAGTTTGAAATTCGGAAATTTTGTAACTTGCGGGCAGTTACGAACAAAGACTGAGTAAAACACGCACTAATTTAATGCATTCTCAGTATGGGGACATCAGGTTGACGTAGCGGAAAATCGGAAGCCAAGAAAAACGCAATAAAAAAGAGCGCTTTGAGCGCTCTTTATAGAATCGATAGAACCAAAGATTTAAAAATGGAGCTGAATAACAGAAACCACTACAGCAGCAGGACGACGAACGCCTTCGATCTCCACTTTGATTTCACGCTCTATCTCTAACCCTTTTTTGATTGGGGTTACTTTGGTCAGTGTGCTTGAAGCACGTAAGTTATTACCCGATTTCACCGGATATGGGAAACGCACTTGGTTCAAGCCAATATTCACAACCATCTTCGCCGTCGGGAAGAGGTTATTTTCAGGATTAACTGAATCGGTCAACTTCGGCAATAGAGCTAATGTTAAAAAGCCATGAGCGATGGTGGTTTTGAATGGCGACTCTACCGCTGCACGCTCAGGATCCGTATGAATCCACTGCATGTCTTCTGTCACCAAACCAAATTGATTGATACGCTCTTGATCAACATGAATCCAATCACCAACATGAATCACTTGACCTATTTTTTCACTTAACTCGTTGTAAACAAGCTGCGCTTCTGGTTTGAGTACGATCGGCTCAGGCAATGACACTTCTTCATTCACCGCAGGCTGCTGATGATCGCGTACTTTCGAGAAAAGAAAACTTCCTTGCGCCTTTCCTAGAAAATCACCCCAGTACTCACGAAGAGTTGGAGACATCCAATTAATAAACTCAGAATGATGCGCAGAAAATGCGTCTACTTTGTCTTTAAATAGATTTGTGACTTTCATAAAAACCTTGGTTCATAATCTTCAAACTGGCTATACCAGTTAATTTTGAATTACTTCACATAACCTTGCAAATACTTTCGGGCGCACAACTGTTACCTCAAAGTCAAATAATCCATTAAAAACATAACGATAGAAATAAAACACTATTTTATTGTCTTTAGACAATACGAGTAAAAACTCTAGTTTTATTTACTATTTTGCGTATTTTTGTGCGGTCACAAGTATGCAAAGCCCCTTTCATCACCAAATAATTACGTTCAAATAACATGCCAAACAGCGAGCGAGCTGTTTTCATCCTGTAAACAAGAGAAAAACCGCTTTGATTAACCCAATATTACTCGCACATTCGAGCTCATATATTGAGAACTTTATCAAGTAGTTATTGATTTGAGATACAGAAAACAAGATCCTTATCAAGCCTCGTTGCATGCGTAATTGAACGGATGTCCAAGATAAGAGAAACTTGTTGTATAACAGTAATTATAGTGATGTTGAAATGATTAGCTTTGCGGACTTACGTATTCGTCCTAAATTGATTGCCCTCTTAATAATTTTTGGCATTTTACCCATGGTTTGCGTCACCCTTTTCAGTGGCCGCATGGCATCGGAAGCCCTAATAAAAAAATCCTTCCAAGAATTGCTTGCTATTCAGACGCTAAGAAGCGCCTCGATTGATACCTTTTTTGAAAAACGATTACTCGATATTGGCACTTTAGCAGGCACAGACGAGCTGCGCGATTTCGCGACGGGGTTAACGACAGGGGTTAGCGTCAACTACTCGATTGAAGAAGTCGAAGACTCTGTGATCAGCTCTTTCACCAGCGCCTATGATTACAATGATTTTTTCGTACTCTCCCCAGACAAAGGAAAGATCCTCTACGCTCTGCACGATAAAAGCCGCATCAATGCGAACAGCTTAAGCTACGAAAACACCGATCCGTCACTGGCGAAAGTGTGGGCCAAAACCGTGGCAAAGAGCACGACATATTTTACTGATTTTGCAAAAAGTAAAGCGGCACAAGGGCAATATGTTGCCTACTTTTCTGCCCCAATCCTCGATCACGACGGCAATTTGATTGCCATTGCAGCCATGCAAGTTTCCCCACAGTTGGTGACTAAAATCGTCGACTCGCGAGTCGGAATGGGTGAAACGGGCGAATCGTACCTTTTGGGTCTCGACGCCACCAGCAATCAATTTACCCTGCGCTCTGACATCGTTACCATGGGCAATGGCCGCTATGTGGTTGGCTTTAGACTTGGCTACGATCTCGACTATTGGACAGATGCCCGTTCAGCAGGTGACACCGGAGGCCAAGGCACATACATCGACAGTGCTGGCCGCCCTGTTCTGGTCACATTTAACCGTATTCAAGTACCCGGCTACGATTGGTATTTGATCTCAAAGATCAATCAAGATGAAGTCACCACACCAATTACTCGCATCTATCAAGCACTGACCATTATTACTGCGATGATTTTTGTGTTGATCTGTTTTGTTGCGATCAAATTCTCCAACTCCGTAACTTCGCCCTTGTTGGCCAGTATGGATTTTGCGCAGCACATTGCCAAAGGAAAGCTCGATTCCTCGCTGACCATTGATAGAAAAGATGAACTCGGTGAGTTAGGGAGTTCACTCAATAACATGGCTTCACAGTTGCGTGATCTTGATTGGCTAAAATCGGGGAAAGAAACGCTAGATAATGAACTTCGTGGCGATATTGAGCTGAGCGAGCTGTCTAACCGATTTATTCGTTTTTTCACGCGTCATCTGAATGCCCAATTGGGCGCCTTCTATCTCTTCGAGAATGGGCAGCTTGAGTTGAATGCTTCCTACGCGTTTTCTGATCGCGCCGGTAATTTCAATCGCATTCAAATTGGCGAAGGAATGGTTGGCCAAGCCAGCTTGGAGCAGCAAGTGATTGCGTTTAACCATGTTACAGACGAGGCACCCGTTTACAACTTCGCCGCGGGTGATTGCGTTCCAACGCATTTCTTAGCCATTCCACTGTGTGTGGATAAGCAACTGATCGGCACTGTGTTACTCGGCGCTTTCCATGAATTTTCCCCTATTCAGAGACGCTTTATTAACGAAGTCGTGGGCAATTTGGCTATCGTTTTCAACGCCACAAAAGCGCGTTTAGTGATTAAATCCCTGCTTGAAGAGACGCAACAGCAAAAAGCACATCTCAGCAAAGCGAATGAAGATCTCGAAGCGCAAACACAGGCACTGCGCGTTTCGGAAGAAGAACTGCAAGCGCAGCAAGAAGAACTTCGCGTCACTAACGAAGAGCTAGAAGAGCAAACCAAAGTTCTGCGTGCTTCTGAAGCGGAGCTGCAAGCGCAACAAGAAGAACTGCGTGTAACCAATGAAGAGTTGGAAGAGCGCACTAAAGCGCTAGAATCGCAACAAGTAGAAATGAAGGAGAAAAACGAGGCACTTCATCAGGCGCAACTTGTTGTCGAAGAGAAAGCCAAAGAGCTGGAAATTGCCAGCAAATATAAGTCTGAGTTTTTGGCCAACATGTCCCATGAACTTCGTACTCCGCTAAACAGCATCCTGATTTTGTCTCAGTTGTTTGCCAATAACAAAGACGGCAACTTAACAGCGAAGCAGATTGAATCAGCCAAAGCCATTAACTCATCGGGCTCAGACCTTCTTTCCCTAATCAATGAAATTCTTGACCTATCAAAGGTTGAGGCAGGCAAGATCGATCTGCACATTGAAGACGTGCCCCTACAAACGGTGGAACAAGATCTTCTGAGACTTTATCAAGACATCGCCGATGATAAAGGTTTGGACTTCCAAGTGATTTGCGCACCAAACTTGCCACAAACGCTTGAAACAGACGCTCAGCGTTTACAGCAAATCTTGCGCAACTTACTGACCAACGCCTTCAAGTTTACGCACGAGGGTGCCGTGACATTGAATATGGCCTTGCCTTCTCCTGAACAAGCGAAGCTGCTCGATAAACCTCGTGAAGCGTTGATCGCATTCTCTGTCAAAGACGACGGCATTGGCATTAAACAAGAGCAGCAGTTGGCTATCTTCCAAGCCTTCCAGCAAGCCGATGGCAGTACCAGTCGTAAATATGGCGGTACAGGGCTAGGTCTGTCGATTTCGAAAGAGTTGACGCATTTACTTGGCGGACGTATTCACCTCAAGAGCGAAGAAGGAAAAGGCAGCATCTTTACGGTGATCTTCCCTACTCGTTATGAAGTCAAAGAGTCTGAATCGCAACCGACCCTATCGCCGATTAGCTTAGCTCCAATGGAGCCAATGGACGTTGTTGAACGCGAAGAGCCAACACCTCCTGCTCAAGATGCACCCTCTGTTGAAAAAGAGCCCGTTCCCCAATTGAATGGATTCAAAAAAGCGGACAGCATCAAACAGGACAACGATAGCTATGTCGAAGATGACCGACAAACCGTGGTGCCAGAAGATCGTACTTTGTTGATCATTGAAGATGATCGTGCGTTCGCCAGCGTTATGCGTGATTTTGGCCGCGAACGTGGCTTCAAATGCATTGTGGCGGAAACCGGAGAAACAGGCCTGCACTTTGCTCAGTACTATAAGCCCAGCGCCATCATTCTTGATATCGGCCTACCTGGCATCGATGGCTGGACCGTCATGGAGCGACTCAAAGAAAACCCTGAAACGCGCCATATCCCGGTTCATTTTATGTCTGCCAATGACGCAAACCTCGATGCACTGCGCATGGGAGCAATCGGCTACCTAACCAAACCAGTCGATATGAAAAAGCTCGAAAAAGCGTTTGGTAATATCGAAGATATTCTCTCTAAACCCGTAAAACGTTTGTTGGTGGTTGAAGATGACGCCATCCAACAAGAGTCTATTCGCCAGCTAATCGGTGAAGATGACATTCATATCGTAGCGGTTCCAACTGGTGAAAAAGCACTCGAAGAATTGGAGTCCAATCGCTACGACTGCATGGTGTTGGATCTGGGCTTAGAAGACATGACCGGTTTTGAGCTACTTGAACGTATTCGTCGAAGTGAAACGGCAGCTCGAGTACCGATTATCGTCTACACCGGACGCGAGTTAAGTAAAGAAGAAGAGCGTGAACTCAATCGCTATGCAGAGAGCATTATTATTAAAGGGGTGAAGTCACCAGAGCGTCTTTTGGATGAGTCTGCCCTCTTCCTGCACCGTGTAGAAGCTAACTTGCCTAGTGAGCAACGCGGTATTTTAAGAGCCGTGCACAACAAAGAGTCCGTCTTAACGGGCAAGAAAGTCTTGCTGGTGGATGATGATATGAGAAACGTCTTCGCGCTATCGAGCATTCTTGAAGATAAAGGAATGGATATTGTGATTGCACGCGATGGCGTAGAGAGCCTAGACAAGCTCAAAGAAAACCCAGACATCGATGTGGTGCTCATGGACATCATGATGCCGAAGATGGACGGTTATGAAGCAATGGAAGAGATCCGCAAACAAAAAGTGTATGAAAAGCTGCCTGTCATTGCTTTAACGGCGAAAGCCATGAAAGGCGACAGAAGCAAGTGCATCGAAGCGGGCGCAAGTGATTATTTAGCGAAACCGGTCAATACCGATAAGTTACTTTCAATGTTAAGAGTCTGGTTGTACTGATATGGAAAGCGTCACTGAATTGTCAAACGAACAACTGGAAATTCAGTTGTTACTTGAAGCGATATACCGCAAATATGGCTACGATTTTCGTGAATATTCGCTTGCCCATACCAAGCGTCGATTAGAGTATCGACGCGCCATCGAGGGCATGTCGAATTATTCGCAAATGCAGCACAAAGTGATCAATGAGCCGCGATTCTTCGACCAAATGCTGTTGGACTTATCCATCAACGTCACCGAAATGTTCCGTGACCCTTGGTTCTATCGACGAGTGCGAGAGGTGATCATCCCGCACTTGCAAACCTACCCTTTTGTCAAAGTGTGGCATGCCGGCTGCTCTGCTGGGCAAGAAGTGTACTCAATGGGCATTTTGTTGGAAGAAGAAGGCATGAAGGATCGCGCGCAAGTCTACGCGACCGATTTCAACGAAGCGATTTTAGAGAAAGCCAAGCAAGGCATTTACCCGATGGACCTGATTCGTCAGTACACGGCCAACTACCAAGCTGCCGGGGGAAGTGCTTCGTTTTCCGACTACTATACGGCGGATTACGACAGCGTAATCATGAAGACAGCCCTGAGAGAGAAAACTTTGTTTACCCCTCACAATTTGGCGACCGATGGCGTTTTTGGGGAAATGAATGTTATATTCTGCCGAAATGTATTGATCTACTTTAACCGTGAGCTTCAAGACCGCGTTTTTCGTCTGTTTTACGACAGTTTGATGCCGGGGGGCTTCCTGTGTCTTGGCTCTAAAGAATCAATGCGTTTTTCTTCTATCGCGGACAAGTTTGATCTGGTCTCCGAAAAAGAAAAGATCTATCGCAAGAAACGGATAAGGTAAGCATGGATTGTTGTAGGCACAAATATGAAGCAGTGGTAATCGGGGCATCCGCTGGAGGATTGGCCGCCGTTGCAACGGTATTACAGCAACTTAAGGATTCATTTTGTATCCCTATTTTGTTGGTTCAGCATATCAGTGCCTCTCCTGAGAGTTACATTGCCGCCCATTTTGATAGCAAGAGCCATTTGTCGGTCCATGAGGCAGAAGACA
This sequence comes from Vibrio vulnificus CMCP6, assembly GCF_000039765.1. Lineage (NCBI taxonomy): Bacteria > Pseudomonadati > Pseudomonadota > Gammaproteobacteria > Vibrionales > Vibrionaceae > Vibrio > Vibrio vulnificus. The sequence continues at coordinate 398,866 of NC_004460.2, forward strand.
AGCAGCCAATCAAAAACGGCAACATGTACATCGCACCACCCAATTACCATATGATGATAGAGACCGATGGTTGTATCGCACTGTCGGTCGATCCGCCCGTCAATTTTTCACGGCCTTCCATCGACGTGCTGTTCGAAACGGCGGCTGATTATTATAGAAACGCGTTGATCGGTATCGTATTGACAGGCGCTAATTCCGACGGTGCTTTAGGTCTCAAAAAAATCAAAACACTGGGTGGACTAACTCTAGTCCAATCCATTGATAGTGCAGAAGCGAAAGCCATGCCTGCTGCGGCCATGGCTGCCGTTGATGTCGACCACATCCTTTCTTTGGAAGAGATTGGTCATTATTTAAATACTTTATGTGATTGCTGAACATGCCTGATAAACCAACCCTACTCATCGTTGATGACAAAATCGAAAACCTACTGACTTTAGAAGGTTTACTAGAGTGCTTTGATGTCAATTTGGTGCGTGCCACGTCAGGCGAAGAAGCGCTTGCTCATACCTTAGACCACGACTTTGCCCTGGTCTTGCTTGATGTACAAATGCCAAACATGAATGGCTTTGAAGTCGCCGAGTTGATGCGAGGGAATCGCAAGACGCGCAATATCCCAATTATCTTTGTCACAGCCGCATCCAAGGCCGATGAACACATTTTTAAAGGGTATGAGCATGGCGCTGTTGATTACTTATTAAAGCCGCTGAATACCCTGGTGTTTCAAAGTAAGGTGCGTGTTTTTCTCGAGCTTTACGAGCAGCGACATGCACTTAAGAAAAAAACCTTAGAGTTCGATCAGAAATTGGCCGAATTGGAAGAGTTGCAGCAGCAACTCGAAGAGACCAACGAACAATTATTATTGCTGTCAACCACAGACAGTTTAACAGGCCTGAACAACCGCCGTCGTTTTGAAGAGATATTCCAAGACGAATGGCACCGCTCACAACGTTCAAGTGTCCCTATTTCGATGATCATTTTTGACATAGACCACTTTAAGAAATACAACGACACCTTTGGCCATCAACAAGGCGATGAGTGCTTACGTATGATTGCGGAAGCCATTCGTAGCATGAAGCTTCGCTGTCTCGACAAAATCGCGCGCATTGGCGGTGAAGAGTTTGCCGTAATATTGCCTGAAACGGAAATGGAAGGCGCGAAACACGTTGCTAACCGCATTCGCACCACGATAGAAGAGCTAAGTATTACCCATAGTCATCATGCAACCTTGCCATACGTAACGGCAAGTCTCGGCGTTTGCTCCATCGTGCCAGAAATCGACACCAATCCACGGTTGCTTCTGAAAAAGGCCGATGAAGCCTTGTATCGCGCCAAACGTACTGGCCGCAATCGCATTGCCGAAGCGCAGTTTGATGAGTTGTACGAACAGATCTAACTCGCGTTTTCTTTGTGTACATTGAGGGGCTGCGGCCCCTTTTCTATGCTTTTTCTCTTCTTATTTCTTTGCCTATCCATCACCGCTCTTGTCACTCTCGCGTTTGGCCTTAACTTACTCCCTTACAACAAATTCTCACCATTCGAGAAAAAGATAAATTTATTTCATTCCTTTTCCTATCTAATAAGAATTATATTTGTGTTATAGATTTGTACACGATAAAAAATGATGAAAGACAACAAGATGAACGCCAATCAGGTTAATGAGAAAACCCTACAACTGCTGATGCAGGTTGCGGTGAACGACGAGCCCGTTTCAGCCAAGACCTTAAGTGAACAGCTTGCTGTTCCGCTCAGCAGCTTGTATCGCCATTTAAAGCTCCTAAAAGAGTGGAACCTGATTGAAGAAAGTGCCCATGAAAAAACCTTTATCGTGGGACCCGCCGCGTTACTTTTGATGCGTAGTTACCAAACGTCTCAACACAGTCTTGAATCTGTCGAGACAATTTTGGCGCGTTTGCAGCATCAAACCGGCGAGTTGGCGGCGTACATGGTGCCCGTGGGTTATCGCGCTTTGTGCGTTCGTCAAAAAGAGAGTATGCAGGCGCTACGCTGTAGCTACGTCCAGGGTCAAAGTCAACCTCTACTGCGTGGCGCCTCATCGAAAGTCATGTTGGCATTTATGCCACCTGAACGATGTGAAAGGATTTTACGCTACTTCGGCCAAGAAGCTCGTCTAAACGAGTGGCAAACCGAATTAGAGATGATTCGTAAAAACGGTTATGCCGTCAGCACATCAGAAATCGATCCCGGCGTGTCTGGCATCAGCGCCCCGGTAATGAAAGGAAGTAAATTGATCGGAGCGGTTTCCGTCATGGCTCCAGCTCATCGAGTTGAAGCGGATAAGCAGCGTATCATTTTACATGTTTTGCAGGCAGCGAGAGCGCTTCCACCAGAAAGGTAATGCAGTCATGTTAGGCTTTTTCAAACGCTATCAAAAGAACCATACAGTTCAACATCATCACTATCCGTACTCGTTTATCACCGTCAGTGAGTACATCAAACCGATGACATTAGTAGAGTTTGAATCTGCCCAACAGAGCTTAGAAAACGCAAGCGAATGGCTTTATCAGAGCCATCAAAAGCGCAATATTGCGCTGTGCTCACATTTTAGTCATCACGATGTCGAAAACGGGCATTATCAAGAAACGTTGAGTCAAATGGTCTCGCGCCATGCCATCCCTGTCGTGTTGACCAATTGCCATGAAACTCTGCTCTCTGCCCTACCCGTCGTACTGGCAGGACATGAAGAGGTTGGTTTAATGAACATCAACCACAACATGGGACTGAAATCGACGCTGGATGTGAAGTTAGGTTCCGCCTACCATTTTGCGCTCACTCGCTACCCAAACAGCCGAGCGTTTTTTGTTGGCGTCAGTCAAGAATCAACTGCAAACGAGCTGTTTGAGTACGCGGAAGATCTCGGGTCCAATTGGCTTACGGAGAAAGAATTTTCTTTCCGTCATCGTTATGATGTGAAAGAACAAATTGGGAACTTTATCGACCATTGTGACAAGCTCGTTCTCTCTATCGATTTGGCTTCTCTTGTCACCAAAGCCAATATTGATAATCACCATACACTGGATATTCAAATGGTACTGAGAACGCTGCGCCAATGTATTGTTTCTGGCAAAGTGTCACTCATTCAGTTGATTGGCTCTCGCGATGGCTTGATTTTCTCAAGAGAGTGCAAAGCGATCTTAGAAGAATTGGAGCAGCTTACTGAGTTTGCTCATCATGCAGCCTAAAAAAAATCACCCTCGCGGGTGATTTTCTATTTCTGTTCTCTCATCAGTTACGACGAGCTTTGATTCGCTTCATCATCGCTAAGCGACGTTCCGCTGCCGCTTGATCCGTTGGCTCATTCGCGTTGTTACGACGGCCTTGACGATTCTTAAATGATGGCTTGCTGTTGAGCTTATCAATGTATGCTTCACGGCTCTTAGGCTCGTAACCCGCCAACTCGATGCGACGAATACGTTGTTGAATCAGATTTTCAACTTGAACCACCGTTAGCTCTTCTTCACGATTGACAAAAGAGACCGCATGACCTTGTTTTCCTGCACGACCAGTACGACCAATGCGGTGAACATAGTCTTCTGCCAAGAACGGCATGTCGTAGTTGACCACGTGTGGTAAATCTTCAATATCCAGACCGCGTGCCGCCACGTCGGTAGCAACCATCACACGAACTTTTCCTTCTTTGAACTCTTCAAGCGCACGGCGACGCGCACTCTGCGCTTTATCACCATGACACACATTTGCTTTGATGCCGTCGAGCTTCAACTCTTTGACAATGTCGTTCGCCGTTTCTTTGTAGTTAACAAATACCAACACTTGTTGCCAGTTTTTACGACCGATCAACTCAGAAAGCAGTTCTGTTTTACGCTCTTGATCAACAGGATACAACACGTGCGCTACCGTATGCGCCGTGGTGTTTTCGCGCTCGACCGCAATACGTTTTGGCTTGCGAAGAATGTCTTTGGACAATTCATTCAATTGGCTTGATGTGGTTGCTGAGAACATCATGATTTGTGGGTTGGTTTCAACATCCAACATGATCTTACGCACAGCGTTGATGAAGCCCATATCGAGAATACGGTCAGCTTCATCAAAGACAAGGAATTCGATGTTCGCCACTGACACATTGCCTGACTCGATGTGCTCTTCTAGACGACCAGGTGTCGCAACGAGGATATCGACGCCATTCTCAAGCATACGCTCTTGGCTCGACATTTTTCGACCACCAAAGATCGCCGCCACAGAGAGATTCGTGTACTTGGTATAGGCCTTAATGTTATCCGCAATCTGCTCTGCCAGCTCTCGAGTTGGCGCAAAAATCAGTGCTCTCGCCGTTTTACGCGAAGCAGACTTTCCGCTTTCGAGCAATTGTTGGATCAGTGGAAGAGAAAAAGCCGCTGTTTTACCCGTTCCTGTTTGAGCGGTAGCAAAAATATCGTGCCCGCGACGTGCAACAGGAATGGCTTTTTGCTGAATTGGGGTTAGCTTTTCGTAACCGCACTCTTCGAGCGCTTTCACGACTTCCGGAGCAAAACCTTGAGATGCAAATGACATTGAGCGTTTCCTTAAACAGACAATAATGGTTCGCCGATACAAATGGCCGCACATTCTACATGAAAATGAGTGATATATCTCAATCTAGTGAAAATTTTTTAGGATTTTGAAAAATACGCTTCCCTGATTCTAAATGGTTCTGCGGCAAATGGGTCAAATTTGGTGCAATTCACCACCGCAGACACATTCTTCAACAATTAATCGGCCCAAAAACACAGAACAACAAACGGTATAGTATTGATTATTGGTCAGACCTCATGGTTAAATTCGGCCCATAAAAACAATACAAAACAATACAAAACACAAAATATAAACACTATTTTTCGCTTACTGCCATTGTTTCCATTAAGTTTGTAGGAAATTTTAGATGTCCAAATGGCATTTGCTCGCGTTGTCTATTTCACTGCCTTTTACCAGCAATGCGCTCGAGTATGATCTTTATAATGCAGAACACTTTAACCAACTTTGTAACCAAAGCACGTCACAGCAGGGGGATATTTTCCGTTGCAACGGCGAATTTTCACTACCAAATGGCGCGAAGCTGATTGCTTCGAAAGCGCCTAAGAATGGCGTGACACTCTCTGCGTTTAGCGGCGCAATTTTGCATGGTAACAACCAAGTCGGCTCGCCAGATAAGCGTATTTCAATCACGGCGTTATCTACCGGCATTTCCATTTTGCAACCGAGTCATGGTCCTCAACCTAAGGAGTACCATCGCAGCCAAATATTTGGTGATTTGAACTCACAGAATTTCATTCATATGACCAACGCAGAGGTGGATGGAAATGTTGCCACTCAAGGCTTGGATGTGATGACACATGGTGATCATAACATCATCAATGGTGATGTTTTTGGCCATCACAAAGTGGTTCTGAACAACACCAATGTATGCGGCGATATTGCTTCTCTAGGGCACCAGATATTCATTACTTCGAACAAGGCGACGCATTACGTTGTAGGAAATATCACCTCCCTCAACAAGCTTGATCTCCGCAACATCGATGTCTATGGCCAAATACACTCTCAAGGAAGCAGCGCACATTTAGATCTCTCCGGTAGTGCGGTTTACGCGCAAAAAACGGCGCTCAATTTGCTCCAAAGTGGTTTGGTGGAAAACGGCGTCGTTTGCGGCGAGATCACCGCCCATCAATCCAATATTCGTAATGTGGAAAACTACTGTGGTATAAGCGATCTCGGTTGTGATTATTCCAACCAAGGGGCTAACACAGCGTGCCCTGTGCCAGAAAGTATCCCATTGTGTGAGATCAAGCCCCCGGTTGATCACGATTACGAGTTTGTCATTAGCCCTGAAAACGACATGGCGTTGATGTGTGGAGAAAACCTTCCTCAGTTCAATATAACAACCTCCAATAATGGGGAATTAGCCAGCGTCAGCATGTTTGCTGAGGTCTCTGATCCCGCATTATTTGATGTCGTGATCGCCAATGGCATCGGTTCCGGCGCTTACCCGAACTTTGTCTCCTCCAGTCAGGGGCAGCTTCGCCTTGTCGTTCGACCTAAGAACATCAGCGCCATCAAGTTGGATAGGCATTACACCTTAAGCGTGTACCCAAATGGTGAGCCCAAAAAGCGCAAGACTGTGCGCTTCTTGTTCACGCCTTATATGTTTGAAACGTATGATCCTAATTCTGGCCAAGCCATCAACGAACTCGCTCTGGTTGCGGCAAAACCAGAGCCTTTAGGTGTTCGACTGTTGGCCTGTAATGACAAAGGGAACCCTGTTGTTGCGAGCAGCTATCACGGCAACCCGACCATCACTCACACCGTGACTACGCCGTCAAAACAACAGGGTGGTCGTGATGGTGAACGCGTCTATCAACCTATATTTACCAGCGGCATAAGTGAAAATACGATTTCACTTTCTGAGTCTGGGCTATTTGCGTTAAACATCTACGATACTTTTGACTGTGCTGGGTTCGACCAGTGCCCGCCATCAGGAAAGAACAAAGTATCTGGTCGTTTATCACTCAAAGTTCGCCCTTGGACCCTCGCTATTTGCGAAGGCGATCGAGCCCTTGAATCTGGCGATGCGCTAGGCGGTTCGCCTTTCCTTCCTGCAGGCGAACGTTTTTCTCTCAATCTCATGCCTATTCAATGGGTCGCCAATGGTAGCCTCACCCAGGCAGTTAACACTCAAGCGCTCTGCTCTACACCAGTAACGCACAACTTTTATCTGTCCAACGCCCCTGCTGCGCGGGTAAAACTCAGCAGTCAACAGGCAACGCCAGTCGAAACGGCGACAGCTCAAACTCGACTGCTGGAAAGCGACTCAGGAATGGAGAGAGCGCATGATGACGTTACCAATGGTGCGTATTGGTTTGATGGGTTGCGATGGCGTGAAGTTGGCAGCCTCAGAGTGCAATCCGACCTCGTTGATCCTTATCTTGGAATGAAGGTCAACCAAGGTTATCGCTACATTGGGCGTTTCTATCCCAAGTATTTTAAGGTACATAACCAACAGTGGGATTATCCAAATAGCCAAACCTTTGCTTACATGAATCAGCCATTTGATCAGGTGATCGTCGATATCGACGCGTTAAATAGCCTTAAAGAACCCATCGCCAACTACCATTATTTTTCAACCACGGCGCACTTTGAACTGGCAGAACTCGGCGATCACTTAGAGCGGTTTGTCACGCCTTCTCTTGCGCCTACTCAATGGCGCGAGGAGCAAGGCAGCAGTATCGGCCGCATTCGCATCGTGAAACAGGATCATTGCGCCAACAGCGCTTGTTGGCTTAAGGACGACATTGGCCAAAATTACCCTGATGGGCCTTTTAACACCTACTCGGACTCTGCAGTAAGCAAAATTGGCCTCGTCTATCTTGAAAACGCGGACCCTGTGGCTTTTTACGACGACACGCATATTTTGCCCGTTCAACCCGATGTGCGATTTGGACGGCTCAATTTTGAAGATGTGGGTGGATATCAGGGACAAACCATCGTCGTACCATTGGATGTGGAATATTGGCGAGCGGGTGAGTTTGTGAACAACAAACATGACCATTTCACTCTCGCTGATGGCGCAAAACACTACCATCAACCCATTTGGTCACACAGCCTTGAGAACAACGCCTATCTCGCTGGTATCGGCAAGATGCATTACGGAAGTACTGAAGGCATCAAAGCAACACAAAAAGTCCCTGCTCGCGAACAGATTCGCTTTTGGTTGGATTTAACTTCAACGCAAAACAATTTGCCTTGGCTGCAATACGATTGGGACAAAACAAGTGATGGAGAAGAAGATCCTTCAACCGTTGTCACTTTCGGGATTCATCGTGGTCACGACAAAATCATCTTCCGTGGTGAGCCGAATCTGACGGGTGTTCTCTAGCCATAATAAAAGCCAGTGATGAAAATCACTGGCTTTTCACGCAATTCATTGACTTTTTATTCGTGAATATTCGCCAATTTCAGCAGGATCGTTTCAAGTTCATCCCATGGCATTAGCTGTGAATCGATAACTTCGATTCTGGATTCGAATCCTTCCAAGCTCATTTGATTCACCGACACAACGCCATTGGCGACGTTAAAGGCGTAACAGCCTTGATCTGTGTTCACTACCGCTTTCACTCGCTCTGCAGTTAATGCTGAGAACATTGAAAAAAGCGCCTCAAACTCAAAGCGATATTCAGCACCAATTAGCCAACCACAACTGTAATACCCTTGGCCTTTATTCTCTTTGCGCACAAACGCACGACCAGGTGGCAATTCAAACTGTGGCTCCATCTCCGCATGATGGTGGTGATGCGGTTCAATATGTGTTGAAGCACTGCCGTAAACACGTTCAATATCCAGAACTTCTATCGGCAACTGACCATCGTGAATCAACTTACTAAAGACTTTGGAAGGCGATTGGTCGGTCACCCAATCATTGAAAACGTCAATGTCATGCGAAGTACAAAGGTCCACTTTACTGCCAATCACCACATCCGCACTGTCGAGTTGGTCGTTAAAGTTCTGGTTGTTCAGGTACTTTTCATCGCTGAGGTTGCGTGGGTCCACCAGCGCAATGGTCGCTTTGAGATCGACATACGGTTCATATTGCGCAGACGTCAATGTGGCAATCACTTGTTTCGGGTGACCAAGCCCTGTTGGTTCGATAAGCAGACGATCGGGCTTTTGACGCAGCAATGTGTTGATACCAACACTCATCGGCACGCCTGCAGTGCAGCACATACAGCCACCCGGTACTTCTTTGATCAGCGCGCCGCTGTCGGTCATCATTGCACCGTCAATGCCAATCTCGCCAAACTCATTCACCAAAACCGCCCACTTTTCATTGGCTGGCTTTTCTTTCAGTAAATTGAGAATGGTGGTGGTTTTTCCTACACCGAGAAAACCCGTAATGATATTCGCCGGAACCTTGTTGTTCATCGTTATCTCCGCTCTGCGATGGCTACTTGCTGTCTGTATTGTACTTTGCCATGACTAAAGCTCAACTGGCATTGCGATTTCTCTTCGTCTCTTTCTAAAATCATTTTACAATCCGCGTCCCAACGATTAAGCAACACACCGGAGAGCCCATTTGAAACTGAGCAAACGCATTCAAGCTATCGCTGAAATGGTGAATCAAGAGTATGACCATATTTGGGATTGCTGTTGTGATCATGGCTACCTTGGTTTTGAACTGCTACGACGCTCTCCAAGCACTACCGTGCACTTCGTTGACATCGTCCCAACACTGACCGACAAAATCTCTCACACTCTTGCGCAATTTGGCGATGTACAGGCCGCGAATTGGCAAGTGCACTGCATGGACGTGGGTGATCTACCCCACGCCAAGCACACTGGTAAACATTTGATGATCATAGCAGGCGTTGGTGGGGATCTGGCTTTAGATCTGGTTAAGCGTATTCAGGATAACCATCCACACTCAGAGTTGGAGTTTCTGCTCTGCCCTGTCCATCACCTTTACACTTTGCGAGACGCATTGCACGGTATGAACTTCCGGCTTATCGCGGAGCGACTGGTCGAAGACAATCGACGCTTCTACGAAATCTTACACATCAGTAATGCTCCAGCAGTTACCACGCCAATCAGTGTCACTGGTGAACAGTTATGGCATGAGGCCGATTCGCGCTTGGCTGTACGCTACCAACAGAAAACCATTGCTCATTACGAACGATTAAAGCGTGGCCATGGCGAAGAGGTTGAGCGCATCATTCAGGCATATCAACAAGTTAAACTTGCCCAGTCCCATTAGTCCCAAAGAGAGTGCGTCGCGATTTGTCGCGCTCACTTAATTTGCTCAGGGGTGATCGCGCGATCACGTCCCAAACTTTTCGCTTGGTAAAGGCACATATCCGCGGTAACAAAGGCGTCAGAGCTGTTTTTCAACTCATTGAGACCGCAAGGTTCACTGGCCCCTACTGAAATAGTGATGTTGTAACTTTTCCCTTTCAATTGATAAGCGGAAGTCCGAATCGACTCCACCAGCTTTTGCAAACGTAAAGGAAGATCATCGTCATTTTTGAGTACCAGAAGAAACTCTTCACCACCCCAGCGTACAAACAACTCATCGGATGCCAACTGTTGTTTGATGCGTTTGGCGGTTTCAACGAGGACAAAATCCCCAATCTCATGACCATGCGTATCGTTGATGGATTTAAACCAGTCAAGATCAACAAGGACAATTCGATAGAGATGGGCACGATTGAGCAGATTTGGTGTTTCAATTTCCCTTTGGAAGAAACGTCTATTGTTGGCCCCTGTCAGCGGGTCCACATAGGACAGCGTTTGCAAATGAAGGTTGTGCTTGCGAATAATGGCCATTCTGCGCACTCCCAAAAGCAAGAGTAACCCGACAATCACAATCCAAATCATTAGAATGCGCTGACGCTGCTCATTCAAACTACGCTCTAATTCGCGCAGTTGATTTTGCGCTTCGTATAGATCGCGCTCTTTCGCGACTTCTTGTACTTCAAAGGAGGTTTGTAGAGCGTGAACTTCGCCAATAATTTGCTGTTTCTCTTGGGCGTAATACTTCTTATAAAGGCTTAACGCTTCTGCATGCAGCCCTTTAGCTTCGAGAATGTTGGCCCGTAATAAATGGGCACGAATGGTCCAACGAGCATGTTGTAAATGTTCAAATGTGGCAATGGCACTATCCACTGCACTTTGCGCCGCATCCAACTGTTTACCCGCGAGATAGCTTTCCGCCTGAATATAAGTGCAAATGCCATTTTGCAAAGGATAGGTATTGTTTGCATCGAGCTTGACACAGGCAACAGCGACATCAATCGCACGTTCAAACTCTTCATCAAGCAAATACAGCCGAGCCTCACTTTTGAGTTTCAAAATCCGATAATACGTCGAGGTGTTCTCGCCAAAATAACGTAAGGCCCTATCGTACGCGGCTTTGGCTTGCTCCTTTTGTTTAAGCTGTTGGTAAACAAACGACTGATTAAGCAATATCACCAGTTGGCGATTGGGCTGAGTCACACCGATCGATTCATAGAATGTTTCGGCCCGTTGGAGAAAATCCAATGCCTTATCCCACTGTTCTAAATGAACATAAAGCAGCCCCAAGTTGTTAAGATAACGGCCAATAAACGCGTTGTTAGGAAACCTTTCACTTAATTCTAACCCTTGGTAAAACGCCAATTGTGAGCGCTTTAGTTGATTGGTGGCATTGTACAAGATACCCAAGGTGTTAAACCCTTCCAGTAACAGGAAATCAGCACCGTTTTCATTTGCCATCGCCATACCGTGCTCGACGTGCTTTAACCCCTCATCAAACTGGCCTTGCTTCAACTCTCGTCCCGCTTTTTCGATAATTAACTGGGCACTCAACCAAGCCATTTTTCGTTGAGACGCAAACTGCTCTAACTGGCCAGTTAACTGGTCAACTCGCTCTTGAGATTGTTGTGTTTTGGCGATTTCACGTTTAATCAGCAAGGTATAAATATGCTCTAGATCCGCTCTTGCACTGTGATGCTTAGTTTCCCACTTTGTCCCCTTCTCCCATTCAGCGAGTAACGCTTGCGCTTTATCGGGTTCTATCTGAACCAATGGCATGATGTTGAGTAACGGATGATGAGCAGAAAAGGTTTTGAGCTGCTCTTCGGGGGAGGCTAACATTTTTACCGAGCGGGTTTGGGGATATGAAGCCGTATCTTGATCAACAAACACGTCCCAAGTCACGATAGACAAAGCGAGAAGAAGTAAAATTAATAGAGAAAAAGCGAGCTTTTTGTGCATATCAATGTCGACTCTCTTTGTCGGTTCACTACAACAGCCTCGATTTGTTTTTCATCAGATCGAATGGCGTAGATTCATTTGTCTAAAACTTCAAACACTTATCATATTCATTCAGGAAAACGATATCGTGGCTGCTGAAAATTACGGCGAAAGTAGCATACATTTAGTGATAAATCTCAAACTTTTGCCTAAATTGGTTACCCGATCAAAATAAACCAATGATTGACTTATCAATCATTTACTAAAAAAGCAAAGACTCAACCAAAATTATAACCAACTGTTTTAAAATATATTTTACTTAAAAAACTCAAAGTTACCTCTCATACTTTCTAAGCCATTTTGTGTTTGACGCCTTTTAAAAGCATTCCTACGGTTTATATGGCTAAACAGTAAAGCTAAGGGTGGCTTATGAATAAAAACAAAATCGTTATGGCACTAGGACTCAGTGTCAGCGTTGGCCTATTGGGCTGTGGCGGGGGAAGTTCAAGCTCCTCTGGAGGAAGTTCTTCCAGCTCCTACTCTGTAACAGCAATCGATGGCTACTTACAAAATGCACAGGTTTGGTTGGACTTAAACAAGAACTTCATTTGGGATACCGGTGAACCAAAAGCGACCACTGGCGCCGGAGGTAAGGCGACCCTAGATGTTACAGGAGTAGATAACCCTGAAAGCTACCCGATCGTGGTAAAAGCAATCAAAGGGAAAACCGTAGACGAAGACACTGGTAACACGATCGCTACAGATTACGTCATGTCTGCCCCAGCTGGTGAACAAGATATTACCCCCCTCTCTACCATGGTTCATGTTTTACTCGAACGTGACGAAACCTTAACCAAAGATGAAGCAGTCCAAACCGTCGCCACTCAACTTGGCATCACGAGCGATGACGTACTTGGTGACTATATTGAGGATAACGATGTAGAAGCCGCGTTCGGCGCGAAAACATTGGTTTCTTCTGGCGTATTACCGGAAACCCCAGAGGAGCTTGCATCAGAAGCCGATGAAGAGACCACTACCACGAGTACGTTTCTAACCGAAGCACAAACCGTCAATACCGAAACCAAAGAGCACATTGAAACCGAGAAATCAGCACTGGGCGAAGGTGAAGAGCTCAACCTCGATGACAAAGTGGGCACGTTTGACCCAGTAACGGGTACGGTCACATTCGAAGAGGATAGCGATGGTGACGGCGTTGCCAACAGTCAGGACTGGGCACCAGACAATAGCGAAGAATGGTTAGACAGTGATGGTGATGATATTGGTGATAACGCCGATACGGATGATGACAACGACGGCACGCTCGATGTCGATGACGCTTTCCCGTTTGACGCAGAGGAAACAACAGATACAGATGACGATGGAATTGGCAACAATACCGATACCGACGATGACAACGATGGCACCCTCGATACTGACGATGCGTTCCCGTTGAACCCTGAAGAAACCGTCGACACCGATAAAGATGGTGTTGGTAATAACGCCGACACTGACGATGATAATGATGGCGCACTTGATGGTGACGACGCGTTCCCGCTCAATCCTGAGGAAACGACCGATACGGATAAAGATGGCATCGGCAATAATGCGGACACCGACGATGACAACGACGGTATCTTAGACGTCGATGACAGCAACCCAACCGTGCCTGATCTCAATCCAATAGAACAAGTTATCCAGTTTATGCAAAACAACTCTATGTTCTACGCACTATGGGCGGATCATGAGTACAACGATGCTACTGGCACTGAAAGCGTTGAAATTTATGTTGAGAAATTCACCTTGGCAAACAACATAGGTACGGTAACCGAAGCATATCAAATGTTGCCTGATGGTCGTAAAGTCGCCGACGAGCCTGATGCCAACGATGAAGACGATATTGTATTGGGTCCAAATGGGTGGCAAACATTCAACGACACTTACGCTATCGCCATCAACAGTGATGCGGTTTCGGTGTATCCGGAAGAGGTTCCAAGCCTAACAAACACTGCTTATGGTTACGTTAAAGACCTAAGTGGCCTCAACATGGCTGAGCACTCTGGTGAACTCGGTGATTATGTAGACGCAGACGCTGTGTTCCCAGAAGGAGCCGAAGGGGGCATCGTTAAACTGACTGCTGACGTTGACCAATACTTCCTCTGGTTCAAACCTTGGTTCTGGAGAGCATCCGGCAATACGAGTGACGATGGGCATAACGCCACCAACCTAACGGAAATTCAAGTCGCACCAGCGGACATTTCTCAAACGGGTGACGATGTACATACCGCGAAAGGCATTTCAATTGGCATGCACGTTGGTGTCCAGTTTGTCACTGATGGTACGACGCGTTTTATGACGCTTGATTGGTGGAACGAAAGTACCCAGCAACCCGGAACGGTCACCATTAACGGCACTGGCACTTGGAGTCAAGTGGTTGTGAATGGTGAAACCATCATTCGCTATAGCGTGCCGGATAGTGTGGTCGAAGCATGGGGCGAAGTTTGGGATAACGACTCACAACAACTCATTCTCTCTGTGTACGGTGGGATTGTTCATAGCGGCGACTATCTACTTGCCGGGCAAAGTGAAGAAGATGATGAGGGCTACCTACTGAACGAAACCGCGAAAGAAGCCTTGATTGGTGCGGTTAATCTACCCGGTTGGTGTCCGATCACCGAAGTCGCCTCTGGTGCAACCCTTGCGGATTTCCAAGCGCAAATCGCCGACTGTCAGTTACCCGTGATGGATCCTGAAGGTGCGGTACTTTATCGCGTCAATAGCAGTGGGGAAACGCGAGTCCAAGCGTATGCCGCCAACAACGAAGCATTACGCTTCAAAAATGGTACGCCAAGCACGAAATATTGGATGGTAAACCAAGAAGGCACGCTTGAGTTTGGCGACGACGCTCAGAATATCTGGGATTACAAACGCGCTATCATGGATGTGGATGAAGACGGCATTCTCTCCATGGCAACGTTTGATCCAGAAACGGGTGAAATCTCACTTGGTCTCTATCAAGAAGTGGATCTCAGCCAACCATTCACCTATTGCGAAACCTCCAATAGTGACTGGGATGAGGTGAACGAAGTACCAACCACCTTCTTCTCCTTCAACACCTACGCTGATGCACTGAAAGGTTGTGTGGATGATACCGCCTATCGCGCGGCTAAATTCACCTCCACTTTCATTGGTGAACAATTGGTGATGAAAGATGAAGATGGCACAATCACGTTCTTAGCCAATAACACGGGTACATTTGTCAGCACAGATGAAAATATCCAGTTTACTTGGACAGAACATGACGCTGAAAATGGCATCATAGCCTTGAGCTACTCCTTCGTTGACGATAACCAAGTGGCACAAAACAATACCACCTACATGGGCTTTGCCTACAGCAATGGTATTCAGTTTAACGTCAAAGGTTTTACTGTCTCGACAGAGTGGAATGGCAACACCATTGATTCTCAAGGTGAGATTTGGGACGGGCTCTTTATCCACCCTGAATCTGAGCAAACACTGATTAACTACGGTTTTATTGAGGCTCCCACGCCGTAGTTGAACGTTGTCCAGCAGATAAACCAAGGCCAAGTTTTCACTTGGCCTTTTTAATCTCTTTTGGTTGTCGTTTTCGGTTGTTCAGAGCACTAGCCTAGAACGTAAACGGCGTCGTTTTCCACCAGCACTGGCCATGTCGTTAATTTGACCGATTCATCTTCAAAGCACTTACCTGTTTTTAAGCAAAAATGCTGTTTATACAACGGAGAGGCAACGCAGAGCTCACCTTGGATATCCCCGACAATGCCGCGACTTAATACAAAAGCTTTGCCAATCGGGTCCCAGTTTTGTATCGCAAACACCCCCTCCTTAGGCACATAAAACATCGCCAATTGCTCATCATCCAATAACACAGGATGGCCATGGTCACTTTTCAGTTCATTGAGATGGCAGATAAATTGTTTAGTTTGCATCGCTTAATCCTCCAGTTTGACAGGGATACGCTGGCCACGCGTACGTTGGTAGCCCAATAGCGTGCTCTGCTGGGTTGAGTTAATGAACGGTCTGAAACGCATCAATTTTTCAGGATTGGTTAAGGTTTGCTTCCACTCACAGTGATACGTGTCCACGACATGCGCCATTTGCTGCTCAAGTTGCTCACACAGATGGAGCGAATCGTCCAGAACGACGCTTTTGAGATAATCCAATCCGCCATCAAGATTCTCCAACCACACGGAGGTGCGTTGCAAACGATCCGCCGTGCGCACGTAAAACATCAACACACGGTCGATCAGCCTAATCAGCTCTGCTTTACTCAAATCAGCCGCTAACAGGTCGGCATGTCTTGGGCGCATGCCACCGTTACCACACACATACAAATTCCAGCCTTTTTCTGTCGCGATCACGCCTATGTCTTTGCTTTGCGCTTCAGCACATTCACGCGTACACCCTGATACGGCAAACTTCAGCTTATGCGGCGCTCGCAGCCCTTTGTAACGATTCTCAAGTTCAATGGCTAGACCCACTGAATCATCCACGCCATAACGACACCAGGTTGAACCGACACAAGATTTCACCGTGCGTACGGATTTGCCGTAAGCATGGCCGGTTTCAAATCCAGCATCGATCAGGGTTTGCCAAATCTCCGGTAACTGCTCCACCTGAGCACCAAACAGGTCAACGCGTTGACCTCCGGTGATTTTGGTGTAGAGATCGTACTGGCGAGCCACCTCCCCTAACACGATGAGCTTCTCTGGGGTGATCTCGCCACCAGGGATACGGGGCACAATAGAGTAAGAACCGTCTTTTTGCAGATTGGCCATAAACGCATCGTTGGAATCCTGCAAAGGTGAATGTTCCGGCTCCATGATGTGCTCATTCCATAATGACGAGAAAATCGACCCTGCGGTGGGCTTGCATATGTCGCAACCATGCCCCTTACCGTGCTTCGCCAACAAACTACCGAAATCGCGAATTTTCTCGACTTGGCATATGTGGTAAAGCGCCTGCCGCGTTTGGCTAAAGTGCTCACAAAGCTGGGTATTCACTTCTAAGCCCATCACGCTCAGTTGCTGATCAAGCACCGATTTGACCATGGCACTGCAACCGCCACACCCGCTGCCGGCTTTGGTCAGCGCTTTTAACTCGCCAAGCTCATGCGCTCCCGCCTGAATCGCACTGATCAGATCGCCTTTGGTAACGTTGTGGCATGAACAGATCACCGTGTTGTCACTGACATCCCCTTTTAGCGCACTGGTGTCAAACAGCAAACTGACCGCAGGCTGCGGCAGCGGGGTTTTATTCAAGTAGCTTTGCAGCAGCACATCATAGTCTTGGTTGTCGCCGATTAAGATCGCGCCCAGCAAGGTGGTGCCGCTTTGATCCACCACCAATTTTTTGTAGATGCCGGCAGCCGCATCATGCAGTACCATTTCCGTCGCCTTCGGTGTGGCTTTATGCGCATCACCTATCGACGCCACATCTACCCCCAATAATTTGAGCTTGGTGCTCATGTCTGCGCCGCTAAACTCAGCCTCGCTGCCCCCTCTCAGTTGCTGCGCCACTACTCGCGCCATCGCATATCCAGGTGCCACCAAGCCGAAGATTTTTCCTTGCCACAGCGCACACTCGCCAATGGCGTAAATCGCGGTATCACTGGTTTGACAAGCGTTATTGATCACGATGCCACCGCGCTCACCCAGCTCAAGGCCACAATCGCGAGCCAGTTGGTCTCTCGGTCGAATGCCCGCCGAGAACACGATCACATCCACTTCCAGCGGCGGGGCATCTTTAAACACCATGCGATGGTAAGCCGTTTCACCATCAATGATTTTTTCGGTGGCGGTTGAGGTATGCACCGTTAAGCCAAGTTGCTCAATTTTGCTTTTCAGCACCGCGCCTGCACCCTCATCAAGCTGGACTGGCATTAAGCGTGGTGCAAATTCAACGACATGCGTTTCTAAGCCAAGCAGCCTTAAAGCATTTGCCGCCTCCAAACCGAGTAACCCTCCCCCAACCACGGCACCTTTCTTCGCACCAAGACAGGCTTGCTTAATCTGCGACAGATCATCCAAGGTTCGGTAGACAAACACCTTGCTGCGCTCGCTTCCTGCCATCGGGGGCACAAATGGGTAAGAGCCGGTGGCAAACACCAATTGGTCATAACTCAGTTGGCTTTCATCTTCCAATGTGACTCTTTTGCTTTGTCGGTCAATGCCCACCACCGCAACGCCCAATATCAGCTCAATGCCATGCTTCTGATACCACTCTTCACTGCTGAGTAATAAGTCTTGGTGGCTTTGTCCTGAAAACATCGCCGAGAGGTGAACGCGGTCATAGGCGACAAATCGCTCTTCCCCAATCACGATAATTCTTTTTTCTAAATGGCTGCCACTGGCGACGAGCTGCTCTACCAGTTGATGACCTACCATGCCATTGCCAATGATCACTATGCTTTCCATGCGTTTGTCCTCAGGCTGTTTTTATCGGTTTTGCTTGCGAGTGTTGAGCGGTGCGCGCCGTTGCCGCTTCGCCTTTGCTTTGCTTCTCGTATAAGAATCTCAACACGGCTTGGCGATAGTGTTGGTATTGCGGGTCGTCCGCCAAAGCGACGCGATCACGTGGTCTTGGCAACTCAATCGGGAGAATTTCACCAATCGTCGCCGCAGGGCCATTGGTCATCATGACAATTTTGTCGGAAAGCAAAACCGCTTCATCGACATCGTGCGTAATCATGATCACCGTGTTGTTGAGCTCGGCTTGAATGGCCATCAGAGCATCTTGCAATCGCGCGCGAGTCAGCGCATCCAAAGCGCCAAACGGCTCATCCATCAGCAGCACTTTAGGTTGTAAGGCCAACGCTCGGGCAATGCCCACCCGCTGTTTCATACCGCCTGAGATTTCATCCGGTTTTTTATCGGCGGC
This sequence comes from Vibrio vulnificus CMCP6, assembly GCF_000039765.1. NCBI lineage: Bacteria > Pseudomonadati > Pseudomonadota > Gammaproteobacteria > Vibrionales > Vibrionaceae > Vibrio > Vibrio vulnificus. The sequence goes on from NC_004460.2 coordinate 417,511, forward strand.
ATGCGCCATTTGAATCAAATCCAAATAGTGGTGCACTTGCTCTTTCACCCACGCTTTGCTCTGGCCTTGGGCAATCTGCTTAACGGCCAACTCAACGTTTTGATAAACGGTTAACCAAGGCAACAGCGAATGATTTTGGAACACCACCGCGCGCTCAGGCCCCGGGCCACTCACTTCTCTACCATCGACAATCACACCACCATCGGTCGGCAGATGCAGCCCAGCGACCAAGTTCAGCACGGTTGATTTTCCACAGCCAGAATGGCCAATCAGTGAAATGAACTCCCCTTTTTGGATCTGCATATCGACGTTTTTCAGCGCGATAAACTCCCCTTGAGGGGTAGGAAAGCGCATCCCAAGTTGCGTCAGTTCTAAAAACGATTTAGACATAGTGCCGACTCCTATCTTAACGACATCTGTTTGTTCCACGACAACCAACGCTGGCATTGCAACATGCCGCGATCGAGCAGAAGACCAATCAAGCCAATCACAATCACTGCCACCATGATGCGGCCAAGTGAATCAGAGCTGCCGTTTTGAAACTCATCCCAAACAAACTTTCCTAGCCCTGGGTTTTGCGCCAACATTTCTGCGGCGATCAACACCATCCATGCAATGCCCAACGAAAGGCGTAATCCGGTAAACATCATTGGGATGGCCGATGGAAGCACGATGATGCGGATGTGTCGCCACCATGAAAGCCTCAGTACTTTGCTCACGTTGAGGAGATCTTTATCGACGCTGGTCACACCAACCGCCGTGTTGATCAAAGTTGGCCACAAGCTGCATAACGCCACGGTAAACAGCGAGTTGACGAAAGACTTGGCAAAAAGCGGGTCATCACTGACGTAGGTTGCACTGACCACCATGGTGACAATCGGCAACCACGCCAAAGGTGAAACCGGCTTTAACAATTGGATGATTGGGTTGAACGCCATGTAGAGCCCTTGGTTTAGCCCGAGAATAATGCCAAGTGGAATAGCAATGAGACTCGCCAACATAAACCCGCAAGCCACCGTCACCAAACTGGTGATGATTTGGTCGAAAAAGGTCGGTTTGCCGGTATATGGGCGAATTTTCACTTCGGCTGTAGGATCTTTTGCCAGCTTAGCTGCGTTGCGTTGCTCCTGCCGCTCAATAAAGCGCTGCTCCTTTTCGCGCTCATTGTGGTGCTCTGTGAGCAAATTAGAAAACTGTTGAAAGGTATCCACCGGACCTGGCAATGTGCCAAGCGACGTTTCGACTTGGCGTGCACTTAAGTGCCACGCCAACAAAAACACCAGTAAGCCAATCAGGGGCAGAAGAATTAGCCGACTTTTGTCCGCCACAGCCTGTGAACTGGGAATAAGTGAAATAACATTTCCTGACATAACGACTCCTTGTTATTCATTGATGCGTTAAAGTGACTCAGAGCCTTTCAGGCCAATGGCAAACTGCTGCAGATACGCATTGGGGCTACGGCCGTCATAGCGGATCTGATCAATGAAGTGGGTTTGCGGTGGGCGAAAACCGCTTTCTTTGGCAAAGTCAGGAAAATCACTGGCGCTCAATGTCCCTTCTTCGATTAGTGCTTCTGCCGCGCGTTGATAAATCTCTGGTCGATACACCTGCTTGGCGATGTCCATGTACCATGAGTCCGGTTTCTGATGTTCGATTTGTCCCCAACGGCGCATTTGTGTGAGATACCAAATCGCGTCGCTGTAGTAGGGATAGGTGGCGTTGTAGCGAAAGAACACATTAAAATCGGGCACTTGTCGCTTATCGCCTTTTTCGTATTCAAACGTGCCAGTCATGGAATTGGCGATCACTTCCGCATCGGCGCCCACGTACTCGCTGCGTGAAAGCAGCTTCACGGCTTCGGCGCGATTGCGGTTATCGTTTTCATCTAACCAATGCGCCGCACGGATCAGAGCTTTGACCACGCGGATATGGGTATTGGGGTACTTTTCCGCCCAATCTTGTGCAACGCCAAATACCTTCTCTGGGTTGTTTTTCCAGATCTCATAGTCGGTCACCACGGGCACACCAATGCCCTTAAACACCGCTTGCTGGTTCCACGGTTCACCAACGCAATAGCCTTTGATGGTGCCCGCTTCCATGGTGGCTGGCATTTGTGGTGGCGGCGTGACGCTGAGCAGCACGTCGGCATTAATTTGGCCACTGTTGTCGCCTTTATGCGGCGCATAAAAGCCAGGATGAATCCCCCCAGCCGCGAGCCAGTAGCGCAGTTCGTAGTTATGCGTTGAAACGGGAAACACCATGCCCATATTGAACGCTTTGCCTTGGTCGCGGTAACTTGTTACGACAGGTTTAAGGGCATCGGCTTTGATGGGGTGAACGGGTTTACCGTCACTGTCTTTGACCAAATTGGGCTTCATTTGCTGCCAAACATCGTTCGACACGGTGATCGCGTTACCATTGAGATCCATACTGAATGCGGTGATCACTTTGGCTTGCGTGCCAATGCCGATGGTGGCACCCAGTGGTTGGCCTGCCAGCATGTGCGCGCCATCCAGTTCACCATCAATCACGCGATCGAGCAGCACCTTCCAGTTGGCCTGCGCTTCTAGCGTCACATACAGCCCTTCATCCTCAAAAAATCCTTTTTCATAAGCGATCGCCAACGGTGCCATGTCGGTCAATTTGATAAAGCCAAACTTTAAGTCCTCTTTTTCAGCCTCGCCGACTTCTGCGAGTACAACCGGTGAAGCAAACGCCAACCAACTTGTTAATACGCCAACTGTCCATCTCTTTTTCATCGATTTTCTCCAAAAAAAAAGCGCCACGACTCCGAGGAGTCGTAGCGCCGTTGCTTTCTCTGCAATTACCGCCGTTGATAATTGAGATTCGCCATTCAACAATGTGTCTAAATAAAGCTATTCAATTAGTGTGCCAACGATATATTTACATAAAATCAGTACGTTATCGTTATGTTCTTTGCTGCTTCCTGCATCACTGCTTTGATTTAGTGCACGTCGCACCAATTGCACTTTTTTCTCTTACCCCCAAAGTAGTAGAACAACCTTACAGTGTGGTTAACGTCGCAATCACGTTTTTCGCAACTTGCAGCATGGGTTGACTGGTTTGCATCGCGGAACGACGCATCGCTTGATAGGCGGTTTCTTCGTCCACTTGTTGAAACTTCATCAGTAGACCTTTGGCTTTTTCAATCACTTTTCGCTCTTGCAATTTGTCATTTAAAAGCGCCACTTTCTCCTCCACCAGCAAGTAACTTTCTCTTAGTTGCGCGGCGTAGTCGATCCAAGGCGCTAAAGGCAAAGTGTTTTCTTCTGGTAAAAACACACAGTCGTGGCAATCTTTTAACTGATTGAATTGGTGAGCAAAAACTTGGCGAAACAAGACCAACACCGGCCGCTTTTGTTGACGGCAATACTCAATGATCAACCGCACTTCGGCGCAAGGGGCGGACCACCCGACGACGACGCAGCTTTCCGCTTCTCGCCGCAGGATGTGTTCCAATTGCCCTAGCTGACACCCGAGCACTTGGTCATATTCTTTCGCCAATCGCTCTGCTAAATGCGCTTGTTGTGTTAATGAATCGCAGCAAACAATCATCGTCCTTTGATAAGACTTTTTCGTCATAGACATTCCTTGTCGTTTTCGTTATTTCACTATGACATAACAAGGAATGTGCCACCTTGGGGAACGGGCCCATCGATAGCGCACAAATAGTGCAAAAAGAACAGCCAAGGCAGACTGACCTTGGCCGTGTGGATTAATGGATTCGTGGCAATGCGCCACTAGGATTTGAGCTCGCGACGGAAAAACTCCACGGTTCTTTGCCAAGCCAACTCTGCCTCTTCTGGCGCATAACGGGCGGTCGAGTCGTTATGAAAGCCATGATTGACCTTCGGATAGATGAAGGCGTTGTAGCGAGCATTAATGGCTTTTAAATCTTGCTCATAGTCAGGCCAAGTGGCATTCACTCGTTGGTCGAGTTCGGCGAAATGGAGTTGAAGGGGCGCTTTGATGTCGGCTCGTAACGATTTGTCTGCTGGCGTGCCATAAAACGGTACCCCAGCATTTAACTGTTCACCCATAACGGCCGCCAACATGTTCACCACATAGCCGCCAAAACAGAAACCAACCGCTCCTAGCTTGCCATTGCTCAGAGTATGCGTTTTGAGGTATTGCGCCGCGGCGATGAAATCTTGCTCTATTTTTGCTCTATCGAGGTTCTTTTGCAGCTCACGGCCTTGGTCATCATTACCCGGATAACCGCCGACAGGCGCTAATGCATCCGGTGCAAAAGCGACAAACCCCTGCTTGGCTAAACGGCGTGCGACATCTTTGATGTAGGGGTTGAGGCCACGATTTTCATGCACCACGAGCACCACTGGTAGCGGCGTGGTCAGTTGCGTTGGCACCACTAAATAGCCTTTGCCTTCGCCATGGCCTTTTGGTGAGGGGAACGTTTGATAACTGGCTTTGATATCGGGGTCATTAAACGACACTTGCTCCGCCTTTGCGTAATCCGGCAGCAGTGCCTCGGTTAATGTCGCAACGCTAAAGCCAAGCACCGCCAACCCGGCTAGGCGATTTAAAAACTCACGGCGGTCAATCTTGCCGTGCGCATACTCGTCATACCAATCAAAGGCTTCTTGTGGGATGGGTTGCTTTGTTGCTGAATTCGATGTTTTGCCAACCATGGTGTTCACTCCTAGAAATGGAAAAGCCAAACGGGGGAAATAGGCACCGTTTGGCTTTAAAGATAGTTAACACCCTTGTATTCGACAAATATCCCCGCGCGGTAAGTTGCCGCGAACTAGGCTGCGATACTAGGCCGAGATATTGACCGCCGCGCAGTATTGACGCCAAAAATCATGCGCCTTTTCCAGTGCCGCTTCTCGATCTTGCAGTTCGGTAAACAGCAGCGCGGCTAAGGTTGCCACGATGGTGTTGGCCATCAGGTTCTTCTCGTCGTCCGGCGTTGCAAACGGACAGTTCTGCACAATCGCGATGTCTGAGCACATTTGCTCAGTCCAATAATGAGAGGTGACCCCTTCCTGACCACTGAACCACACGGTTTGGCTCACTTTGGGATTAAACTCCGACTCTCCCGACTGGCCTTTAAATGAGATCACGCCGTGCTCGGTATAGCCAATTTCATCTTCCACTTCCGCGTGCAACTGCTGGAACCCGGGATGGAAACTGCCACGCAGGCCGATTTTCGCCCCGCCTGGGTTAAGCGCTCGAACCACGGTGTTGATCGGTGTTCTCAGACCATAACGGCTTTTCCAACCAATCATTTTCTCCGCCATCGGCGCAAAATTTCGCAGCGGCAGATAAACGATACCATCTTGCTCAAGCACTGTTTTCGCTTCTTGCGTAGAGCCCGCCTCACGCACACCTACCGCCTCTAAATAATGCTCTGCATGTTCACGCCCTGCGGGTTTGTCGTTGTATCCGTGGAGCAAAACTTTGTAGCCATTATTGGCAAAAATTTTTGCCGCAAGAAGATGCCAAGGCTTACCCGCAGAGGCGCGTTTTCCCGCATAACAAGGCCAATCAATATCTGCACCAAGGTTAGGTACTCGACTTTGGAAAGCTTTAACAAATCCCGCGATCTCTTGGCGAGTCTCATTTTGTACGCGGATCAGCATCAGCAGCATCGCCATCTGGTCATCACCCACTTGACCATCGAGATACTCATCCATGACTTGATAGGCTTGTTCAAACGTCAGGGGTTTGCGTCCACGCTCACCGCGTCCAACCGTGCGGATACATTCCAAAATTGTGCTCATACTTCCTCGTTGTTCTTTTGCTGCTTAGCTGCGGTCGTCCTTCTGGCTGCGACACTCATTCATCAATCACTCATTAACAAATGAGGCGTTAGCCATGGGCGCGACTGCCGCAAGGGTGGTCTTTAATCTTTCCCGCAGTTTGACGACTTCCCCCATAATGATCAATGCCGGACTCACCCCTTTTAGCGCCACTGCTGTTTTTTCCAACGTGGCCAGGGTTGTCACGTACGTTTTCTGCTCAGGTGTCGAACCTTGCGTCACGATCGCAACGGGAAAATCTGCACGAACCCCCTGCCCGAGCAAGCCTTGCTCGATCGCGCGTGCCGATTCCAACCCCATGTAAAACACCAATGTTTGCCCCGCTTCAACAATTGCAGACCAAGCAGGAAGTGACCCCGTCACCACAGTGCCAGTCACGAGCGTGACACTGCGCGCAACTTCTCGGTGTGTGAGCGGAATGGCACAGCTCGCCGCGCAGCCGATGGCCGCCGTGATGCCGGGAACCACACAGTAATGAATGTTGTGCTCAACCAGCGCTAACGCCTCTTCGCCGCCACGGCCAAAGATGAAGGGGTCACCCCCTTTGAGCCGAACGATTTTGCGTCCAAGTTGCGCAAAGCTGACGAGGATCTGATTGATCTCATCTTGCTTTAGACTCGGCTCACCACAGCGTTTACCCACATAAATTTTGTCCACGTGCTCTGGCACCAGTGCCAGAATTTCTTTGCTGACCAAGCGGTCATAAACCAACAGATCGCACTGTTGCAGCGCGTTGACCGCCTTCACCGTCAGCATTTCCGGATCGCCCGGCCCTGCGCCGACTAAGTAGACAAAACCCGATGCGGCCATCCCTGTTGACGTTGGGCGATTCTTGGCTTGCAACCTGCGTGATGAGTGGTAACTAATCGCATGTTCGCTATAGCTGCGATCGCGTAATTGAGTGCTGATGCTTGTATCCATAATGCTTTCCTTCGTTGCCGAGTGGATTAACGGCTTGGCTGCGCGATGGCAGGGGCAAAATATTGTTTGAGCTGCGGGATGCACGACCCGCAATTGGTTCCACACTGGAGCTGGTTTTGCAATTGCGTCAGCGTGGTCACGCCCTTTTGCTCAATCGCTTGTTCTATTTGCCTGTCCGTCACGCGCAGACAACTGCACACAAGCTGGCTAACTCGTGTGGCGAAGCCCGCTTGCATCAGTGCTTGCCAGTTGATGGGTTCACCAATGAGCTTTTGTAACTGTTGATAGTCCGCTTTGAGTGGCTGTGACGAGGCGATGAAGATCGCTTGTAACTTGGCTTGGTTTGCTTCGTCTGTGTCACTTTGCAGTTGCAGTGTGATCCAACCGAGTTCATGCTGCCAACTCACGCGGCGAACCTGACTACCCGGCGGCAGATTTATCTCCGCCAGTTGCTGTGGTGGCAGCGTTAAGCTTGCAACGCGCCATACTCCGGATTGGTCTTGATGTTGGTATGCGCAATAGTCTGTTGCTATCGCAGGCGAGAAATCGCTGATCATCACACCAAAGCTGACGACCGGTGCTTTTTCTACCTCAACAAGGCTGGATTTAAACGCAGGCTGGCCCGAAATAGGGTCGCCCGAGGCACTGACCACAGCGTTGACTTGGCTCTGACCGCCATAGCGCCCAGCCCAATGCATGGACATAAACAGCTCACCAAACGCCATCGACTCATCAATGACCACCTTAGCCAACAGGGATTGCAGAGTGTCGGGATTGGTGATGTTTGCCAGCTCTCCTGCTTGCAGTTCAAGCTTTCCAGCCGACAGACGATTTAGATAGACGGAAGGCTCAAGCTCGCTTGCGGCCAGTTTCTCAATGTGACCCGTGCGTGTCATGGTATGCCATTGATCACGCTGACGTCCGCTATTTAAGCGCCAGAGTCCACGGCCAATTGACTCATCACGGCTGTTTGCCAACTCCGTCATGGCAACGAATCTGGCTTTGCCATCGGGATGAGAAAAACGACCATCCGCGTAGGGTGACTCTCCTCCCCATTGGGTTGGGCGCCACTGTTCGTAGGCTTCGTCACTGAGATTCTGATATTGAGCGAGATCCAACTTGTAATGGCTGTCACTATTGATGGCCGTGAGCCCTGCAAACTCACGGAAAATCGCCGCTTCAGATTCAAACGCAAAGCCATTTTTCGCCTGCAACTTTAGCGATAAACGCGCGCCTACTTCACAGATGGCTTGCCAATCGGGTTTGGCTTCTCCTGGCGGGGAGATAAATCGACGCTGACGCGACATTCGCCGCTCAGAATTGGTGACCATGCCTTGCTTTTCTCCCCATCCAGCGGCGGGTAGCAACAAATCAGCGTAGTGTGCAACGTCTGAATCGGCAGTGATGTCTGACACAATCACACACGGGCATCGTTCGAGCGCTTGGCGTATCCATCGGTTATCAGGCATTGAAACCACCGGATTGGTGGCCATGATCCACAACACTTTGATTTCCCCTCGCTCGACAGCCTTAAACAGATCTAGCGCTTTTAAGCCGGGTTGTTCTGCAATGCGAGGCGATTGCCAAAACTGCTGCACAGCACGGATGGAATCAGGATCAAAACCTCGGTGAGCCGCCAACTGATTAGCGAGCCCACCCACTTCTCGTCCCCCCATGGCATTGGGCTGGCCCGTCAACGAAAAGGGCCCTGCGCCGCGCTTACCAATTTGCCCTGTGGCGAGATGTGCATTGATGATGGCATTGGCTTTATCCACCCCGTTTTGCGCTTGATTGACCCCTTGGCAAAACAGCGTCATCGTCGCGTTGCTGCGTGAAAACCATTGATAGAAAGTGCGCAGCGCTTGAATGTCGATGCCACAGTGAGACGCAACTTGCTCCAATTGATATGCCCCGCTCGAAACCAAAGCCTGTAGCGCGGCAAACCCTTGGGTATGTAACTCAATGAACTCGGTATCGATGCCCTTGTCACTGCCTTGCTGCTCGAGCAAATAAGCAAGCAAACCATGAAACAAGCTGACATCGCTGTCATTGGCGATGGGCAAATGCAGGTCCGCTTGCTCGGCGGTGACGGTTTTACGTGGATCAATCACCACCAACTTGACGTTTGGATTGTTCTCACGGATCTGCTGAATACGGCGAAACAACACGGGATGGGTCCACGCCGTGTTGGCACCACTGATCACGATCAGCTCCGCATGTTCGAGATCGTCATAACTCACGGGGACGACATCTTCACCAAAAGCTCGCACATGAGCGGCGACCGCAGAGGACATACATAAGCGCGAGTTGGTGTCGATGTTTGCGCTGCCCACATAGCCCTTCATCAACTTATTGGCAACGTAGTAGTCTTCGGTCAGCAATTGCCCTGATACGTACATGGCGACGGAATCCGGACCGTATTCTTCCATTGCCTGATGAAATCGCTGCGCAATCCAATCGCTTGCCAGCTCCCAACTGACTTGCTCACCCGAGAGCTTGGGGTAAAGCAAACGGCTCGGCATGTTTAAACTCTCCGCCAACGCCGCGCCTTTGACGCACAATGCGCCATGATTGGCAGGATGTTCTTTGTCTCCCACCAGCTCATCTGGCTTCACCTCCACACCACAACCTACCCCACAGTAAGGACACGTTGTTTTGCTGCATCCATGCATAGATAACTCCTTTAAAATGAAAAAAGCCCCTTCCGTTTCCAGAAGAGGCTTCGTTGCCGTGACGTTGCTTAGTTTGTTTTATTGTTCAGCGCGTGACTGCAAAAGAGCAATTGCAAACCAAGTGCCAAACCAAACAGTGTAATCATTTCAATCAATTAGCTCACAGTTATCGCGATACTCATGTTGATAATGCACAATGGCGGTGCACAATGTTGCCTTATTGTGCACCTGTAGAGGCAGGGTTAAGCGCTGTACGACACATCACCAAACGGCTTTCACCATCATCAAAATAGTTTTCTTCCTCAATGAGGATTTCAAAGCCACAGGATTGATAGATGGCGCGCGCTGGCAGATTGTCTGGCGCAACCGTCAAATAGATTTTTTGGTAATGCGACTGACGCGCTAGCGCATACTTCACCAATTTTTTGGCAATTCCTCGCCCTTGGTAAGCTGGCGATACTGCCAACGACAGCATCCAAGCTTCATTGCACTTGTCTGCCTTAGGTACAATCAGCACATACCCCGCAATCTGATGTTCACACTCAGCCACAATAAAACCACTACGCCAGCAATCATAAGCTTGACGTAAAAAGAACGCAGGATAACCGTGTTGAGCGAATAACTGTTTTTCCATCGCCTCGATATCGGGCAATTGTGAACGTTGGATATTTGAAAAAGAAAGACTCATCTCGTTCGCCAAGAAAGGGTTAATGGCCGTAACCTTAACCGAGAGCGCAAGTGATGACTAGCTCTAGATGCATACAAAAAGTGATGTTGATCAATTCGTTTAAATACAACAACTTGCATTAACACAAATTGTACATTTGGCAAAGTGTGCAAAATAAATGCAAGTGCACAATTTTATAAATCCCACCCCTACACAGTGTGATTTAGCTTCCGCACACCTATTAATGACATTCATATTATTTATGGATTTTTTATTATTAATGATGCCGAGCTACTAAGCGTTGTTGCTTAAAGTCACACCGTTAAAGCGACCACACTTCACGCAGGCAAACCCTTTTGAAGTCATACCGATAATAAGAGACATACCCTATGAAACCGTCAAAATTCGTTTTTCTCTCTGCTGCCATCGCTTGCAGCCTCTCCAGTACCGCCAATGCAGACGCCATTTTGCATGCATTTAACTGGAAGTACTCCGACGTCACGCAAAACGCCTCGCAAATCGCGGCGGCGGGTTATAAAAAAGTGCTGATTTCGCCAGCACTGAAATCGAGTGGCAATGAATGGTGGGCACGTTATCAACCGCAAGATCTGCGCGTGATCGATTCCCCACTTGGCAACAAAAGTGACTTAAAATCCATGATTGATGCTCTGAAGGCGGTCGGCGTTGATGTGTATGCCGATGTGGTGCTTAACCATATGGCCAATGAAACATGGAAGCGTGAAGACTTAAATTACCCTGGCAGTGAAGTGCTGCAACAATACGCAGCTAACACCAGTTATTATGCGGACCAAACGCTTTTTGGCAATTTAACGGAAAACCTATTCTCGGGCTTTGACTTCCACCCAGAAGGCTGTATTAGCGATTGGAATGATGCCGGCAATGTTCAGTACTGGCGTCTTTGTGGCGGTGCTGGTGACCGAGGGCTGCCAGACTTAGATCCGAACAACTGGGTGGTGTCACAGCAACGTTTGTATTTGAATGCGCTAAAAGGTTTAGGTGTGAAAGGCTTCCGCATTGATGCGGTTAAACACATGAGCCAATATCAAATCGACCAGATTTTCACTGCAGAGATTACCGCCGGAATGCACGTATTTGGTGAAGTGATCACCAGTGGTGGCAAAGGCGACTCCAGCTATGAGAATTTCTTAGCGCCTTATCTCAACGCCACCAACCATTCGGCTTACGATTTCCCACTGTTCGCCTCTATTCGCAACGCCTTCTCCTACAGCGGTGGCATGAATATGCTTCATGATCCACAAGCCTATGGTCAAGGGCTAGAAAACGCACGTTCAATTACCTTTACCATCACGCACGACATCCCAACGAACGACGGTTTCCGTTATCAAATCATGGATCCGAAAGATGAAGAGCTGGCTTACGCTTATATCCTCGGTAAAGATGGCGGTACGCCACTGATTTACAGCGACAACTTACCTGATAACGAAGATCGCGATAATCGCCGTTGGGAAGGTGTTTGGAACCGTGACCTGATGAAGAACATGTTGCGCTTCCATAACCAAATGCAAGGGCAAGAGATGACGATGCTGTACAGCGACCAGTGTCTACTGATGTTTAAGCGAGGTAAACAAGGGGTGGTCGGCATTAATAAATGCGGTGAAGAGCGTTCTCATACCGTTGACACCTATCAGCATGAGTTCAACTGGTATCAGCCTTACACAGATACACTCACTGGCGTGACTGAAACCGTGAGTTCGCGTTACCACACCTTCCGAATTCCAGCTCGCAGCGCGCGCATGTACATGCTCTAAACGTAGAGCAAGTATGACACCAAAAAAATCGGCACCTGAGGTGCCGATTTTATCATTACTATTCCAATCAATGGTTCTAGAAGCTCGAAGTTACAGCTTAAAGCGAGAAATCTCTCTATCCAAGTCGCCCGCAAGTGCATGCAGACGTTTGGCTTGTTCAACCGCGTCGATGGCGTCGTGTGCGAGTCGATCACTCACCTCACGCACCGACTCCGTGTTGCCATTGATATCGGCGGTCACCAGCGATTGCTCTTCAGCCGCCGACGCAATTTGCGTTGCCATATCGCTGATGGTTTGAATTGCTTCACCAATCGCAGTCAAACTCTCGCCCGTTAGATTCACATCCGCAACACTGGTCTCGGCTAATTGATGACTTTGCTTCATCACAGACACCGCGTCGTTTGTGGCTTTTTGCAGCCCTTGAATCTTGCTTTGGATCTCTTCTGTTGAGGCATGAGTACGTTGAGACAGAACACGAACTTCATCAGCAACCACCGCAAAACCGCGGCCTTGTTCACCAGCACGCGCCGCTTCAATCGCCGCATTCAGCGCCAACAAGTTGGTCTGTTCTGCAATGTCTCTAATCGTTGCAAGAATGGTCGAGATTTGCTGACCATGCGCTTCCAGCTCACCAATAATTTCGACTGCATTGTTGAGCTCACTCGCCAATGAGTGGATAGAATCTTGGCTCTTGGTCATTTGTTGGAAACCATGCTGACTCAGTTCCACCGACTGGTTGGCATTCTTCGCGGTGTTGTCTGCGTTGCCTGCAATTTCCGCCGTCGCTGACGCCATTTCCGTTACCGCGGTGGCCACCATCGTAATTTCATCTTGCTGCTGGCGAATGCTGTTGCTGCGCTGGGTTGCGGTACGCGCTGCTTCGTCAGCTCCGAGGTTCAATGCGCCAGAAACGTCGCGCACGTTTTTCACCATCACATGCAAGCGGTCGACGAACTTGTTGAACTTCTCAGCCAGTTGGCCTACTTCGTCTTGGCTGGTCACTTGCAAACGACGGGTTAAGTCGCCATCACCTTCGGCAATATCCGCCAACGCTTCGCTAACACGCCCCAGTTCGATCAACTGTCTTGCGACAAACCAAGAGGTTGCAGCGGCCATGATCACCAAGACCAACAAACCGATTAACGCCTGACTAAACAGCATGTCCGTAATCGGCTCTTCAAGTGTGGCTTTGTCCATCTCCATCACAAGTAACCAGTCTGTGTACTCGATCGGCTGCGCCATGATCACTTTCTCAGCACCATTCACTGTCGCGTAGATGGCGGTATCGCTGTCTGCCGCTTGAATCAGTTGGGTAATATTCAGCTCAGAAGCGATCTCATGGATGGGTTTCAGCAGCACATCTTTATTTGGGTGTGCCACGATCGCCCCCTTACGGTTGACCAGAATGGCCTGACCATTCCCTGGCACTTGAATCGCTAGCACGTCTTTGATCAATTTATCCAACGCAAGGTTGGATGCCGCTACACCAATTAACTTGCCGTTTTGACGCACTGGATCTGTCAAAGTAACGACCAAAGTTTGCATGGTCACACTGACATAAGGCGCAGTGGTAATCGCGCGATCTTCCGCTTTTGCTTCTTTGTACCAACCACGAGCACGCGGGTCGTAACCGGGTTTGTTTAGCGAAGGATCATGACGGAACATTTCACCTTGTTCGTTACCGTAGTAGCTTAAGCCAAAGCCGCCAGCGATAAGGGTTTGGCGCAGGTGAGGCACAATGTCCAGATTTGGGTTACGTTCAATCTCTTCTCTTAAACCTTTCACCGCCAATTGCTTGTCGTGAAACCAATCGGCAATGCCTTTGGCATGCGCTTCAAGCGTGTTGCGACTCTCGCTTTCAATCGCACGCCAGCTGTGAGTGTTAAACGTTTTGTATCCGACGAATAGTAAAGTGGCAGATGTGATTGCAATAGCCAAAACAACCGAGGAAACCATCTTCCTCTTCAAACTAAATTGCATAATTGACTCTCATTGTAGTTATAAACATTGTTGAATAACTGAGAATATACGTTTCGCTTTACAAATTTCTGGGTTTTAACTCTAAATTTATACTCAACCAGTTTGATTGATTTATCACTGTGTGATCTTGCTTCAAAACAACGGCGTCCGAAGACGCCGTTTTATTTCTTAAACATACTCTTTTAAGAACAAATAGTTATGACAACTTAAACGTGGCTACTTTCGCGCTGAGTTCCTCTGCTTGCTCTTTTAGCTGGTTCGACTCCACGGAGCTGTCTTGCGAGCTGACCACCAACTGATCGGCCACATCTTTGATCGACGTGATGTTTTGGGTGATCTCGCTGGTCACATGGGTTTGCTCTTCAGCCGCAGTGGCAATCTGCGTCGCCATGTCGCTAATGAGTGTGACCGCTGTGTTGATTTCTTCCAATGCCTGCGTCGCTTTATCCGCATCAGCAACTGAGTTGCCGGCTAACTTCGAGCTGTTTTCCATCAAGTTCACTGCACGATGCGTAATTTGTTGTAAGGCATCGATGGTGGATTTGATCTCTTCTGTCGAAGAATGAGTACGCTGCGACAACACACGCACTTCATCCGCCACGACCGCAAAGCCACGCCCTTGCTCCCCGGCTCGAGCCGCTTCAATCGCCGCGTTCAATGCCAACAAGTTGGTTTGTTCCGCAATGCCTTGAATCGTGGCAAGTACGGTCGAAATTTCCTGAGCATGACGATTAAGATCCGAAATCACGTTGCTCGCTTGGTCCAATTCGCTCGCTAGGCTATTGATCGAAGACTTGGTATGCAACACCAAGGCATGGCCATCGTTGGTGCTGGCAGCAGAATCCTGTGCTGCACGCGCAGTTTGCTCCGCATGCGATGCGATTTCTTGCGTGGCACTGGCCAGTTCAGTCACCGCCGTCGCAACCATGGTGATTTCTTGTTGTTGGTGATGAATTTCGTTCACTGCACTGTTTGCTCGATAAGTGCTTTTATCCGACTGTTGAGTAAGCTGATGAGACTGCTCGCGAATGTGGCCAATCAGTTGCTGTAAACTCGCGACAAATGTATTGAAATTATGAGCCAATTTACCCACTTCATCGTCGCTTTCAACCACAATACGTTGCGTTAAATCGCCACTGCCGTTGGCGATCTGTTCAAGCGCAACAGACACGTTATTGAGTGGACGGAACAGCAAATTACATAACATATTGAACAGTAGCGTACACACAATCACCACCACCGCGGTGACCAGAATTTGGCCGATGACAGCATCAAACAACGGCTCAACCAACGAGTTGTAATTGATAACACTCACGGTCGTCAGTTGCGTGCCTTCTATCGCTTTTGCATACACCACGGATTTTTCACCAAAGACATCCACATAGATATCTTTGCCGTCTCGCGCAGCTTGGGTGATGTCATTAAACTTCAAGCCAAGTTGACTGACCGATTGATTCAGCAATTTGGTATCGGAGTGGGTAAACACATTGCCTTGCTGGTTGGCAATGAACATATAACCTTCACCAGGTAAGATTACCTTAGCCATACTGTTAAGAATGTCGGTGATTTCCACATCCGCGCCCAATACCACTTGCTGACCATGCAATGAAAGAGCTTTACCTAATGAGACCACATTTGCCCCGGTTGCCGCGGCGACAGTTGGGTTATCCATAAAGACTTTAGCTGGATTCGCCATGGCGTTTTTATACCAACCCCATTGGCGAGGATCATCGTTCCCCGGCGGTAAAACCACACCATTCGCGTTGTCTTGCGCACCATCTGGGTAGGCGAGAAAGACATTGTCAAAACTGGCCGAATCTTTCACCTGTTTTAAATGAGTCACAATGGACTGTTTGTCGACTTCAGAGGATAGCGCCGTTAACGCTCGCTCTTTTGACAGTAGCCAGTCCGTTACATATTGATTGTATGACGCGGTGGTACTGGTCAAGCGCTGTTGTACCTCGACTTCCAACCGATTTAGCGAAGCGTTAAATGATAGCGCTTCAACCAAAAGTCCCCCGACAATAATGGCAGCGCTCGCTGAAACAGCGAGTTTGTTTTTTAAAGAAAGTTTTCTAAGCATTGTAATCCTGCTCTTTGTTATTGATTTAGCTCAACACCTGTCACCGCCCTCACACAAAAGTGATTGGGTATCCTCGATGCCAGTGTTCCCGCACATTATAAATTCGAAGCTAAAAATAAATCATGACCAAGCTCTTAACTTTCAACATCCAACGTTCAACATCCAATCACTATACCCGTAAATTTTTCCTGAGGACTTAAGAGAGTTAAAACATACCAAAAATAGCGAAATAACAACCAAAACCTATTTCGATTTTTCATTGAATAAAAACAAACTTATTTTAGAGCAATAATTCTAAAATAAATTTCTGCATTAAATAATTTAGTGATGACAAATATGAATAAATAGATTTCATTTTTATCAATTTAAAAATTCAAGCCAATAATTAAGAAAGAGTTAAATTAAAAATAACTAATTAACCACCCTCTTTTTTAGTCAAATCTTACACATAAAAAGCCAAAACAAAAATAACATAAAAACAATAAGATAAAATAACAACGTCCACATTAATCAATAAATTAAATTTAGAGCAAGCTTATATTAGATCACTTTTAAAACAATAACAGATCAGATATTAATCTGTTGATTTTGTGATAATGAGCCAAAAAATACTTTTATTTTATTTATATGAAATATTTTCAGGATTATTAATAAATAGCCAACAGGATTTTGGTGCATATCTATTCTCAAGGACGAACCAAACAATCTCCATACAAATATTAATGTTATGGAGAAAATAACAATAATAACCCTTACTCGTAATGAGGAATCTATGCTTAATAACAAAAATAGAAATGTAGGACGCCTTACCGTACTCTGCTGTTTGTTTGCGGCGAATACTTTTGCTGATGTTCAAATTTTGGGCAGCGAAAGTGAGCTTTCACAAACCATTGCCGATCAGTACCAACAAAATGTCACGCTGTTTAACGGCCAGCTAAACAGTAATGATGTGTTGTATGTCAATGTAGGAACAGCAACAGATGATGAAATCACTCAAGCAAAAAGTCATATCATCTCCGGTAGCACCGTGGTGATTGATTTGACTCAAATTGCTGGTGACGACGCAAGGCTTGATTGGAGCCAAAAACTCACTGGTTTAGGACTGTCAGCGCCTGTTGTGGTTACGGGGGTTTATCAAGGCGACGCCTTAGTCAATGCGATTGTCAGCGATGTCACCGACGAGAATGACAACCCAATCAACGATCCCCAAGCCGAGTTAGAGAGCGTTAAACTTTCTCTCACTCATGCCCTAGACCGCTTCCAATCTGAGGGAAAATAAGATGAAAAAAATGACTCTGTTTACCCTTTCTCTTTTAGCTACCGCGGTACAGGTTGGCGCACAAGAATATGTGCCGATTGTTGAGAAACCTATTTATATCACCAGCTCAAAAATTAAGTGTGTGTTGCACACAAGCGGTGATTTCAACGCCACACGAGACTGGTGTAATGCGGGTGCTTCCATCGATGTTCGCGTCAATGTGGCACAAATGCGCTCGGTACAATCGGCAACGTCAGATGGTTTTACTCCTGACGCCAAAATTGTCCGTTTCACCGTCGATGCCGACAAGCCTGGCACGGGTATTCATTTGGTTAACGAGCTTCAGCAAGATCACAGCTGGTTCCAGAGCTGGGCAAACCGCCGCACTTACATTGGTCCATTCGCCAGCAGTTACGACCTTTGGGTGAAACCGGTTTCGGGTTACACACCGAAAAAAGCCCGTGACCTACCGCAGAATGAGAACAAAAACTACCAACACCGCGATACTTACGGTTACTCCATCGGTATTAACGGTAAAGTGGGCGCGGAAGTGAACAAAGACGGCCCGAAAGTGGGCGGCGAAGTCAGTGGCTCATTTACCTACAACTACTCGAAGACCTTGGTGTTTGATACAAAA
The DNA here is from genome assembly GCF_000039765.1 of Vibrio vulnificus CMCP6. NCBI lineage: Bacteria > Pseudomonadati > Pseudomonadota > Gammaproteobacteria > Vibrionales > Vibrionaceae > Vibrio > Vibrio vulnificus. The sequence continues at coordinate 435,323 of NC_004460.2, forward strand.
GACTATCGCATCAACAACCGTTCATCACTGAGTGATTTTGATATTTCATTCGAGCGTGAGTTTGGTGAGTGTGATGAACTGCGCCGCCAAGAGCTTGGGTGCTATTTCACCGCCGCTCACTGGGGCAGTGGTTGGGTATTTGATAAGACGAAGTTCAACCCTATCTCTTATTCCAACTTCAAACCGAACTATGACGTTTTGTACGAAGCGCCCGTGTCTGAAACTGGCGTAACGGATTTTGAGATGGGCGTGAAACTCAACTATCGTGCACGCTTTGGTACCGTTCTTCCTTCTGCGCTGTTTTCGGTTTACGGCTCTGCGGGCTCGTCAACCAACAGCAGTACTGTGAAACAACGTATTCGCATCGACTGGAATCACCCACTGTTTGAAGCGGAAGCACACGTTACACTACAGTCACTGAGCAACAACGATCTCTGCCTAGATGTTTATGGTGAGAACGGTGACAAAACGGTTGCGGGTGGTTCGGTTAACGGCTGGAGCTGTCACGGCAGTTGGAACCAAGTTTGGGGCCTAGATAAAGAAGAACGTTATCGTAGCCGAGTGGCATCCGATCGTTGTTTGACCGTAAACGCAGACAAAACGCTCACAGTCGAACAGTGTGGTGCGAACTTAGCACAGAAATGGTATTGGGAAGGCGATAAGCTCATTAGCCGCTATGTTGATGGCAACAATACTCGCTACCTTCTAAACATTGTCGGTGGTCGTAATGTTCAAGTGACCCCTGAAAATGAAGCAAATCAGGCACGTTGGAAACCCACATTACAACAAGTCAAACTCTAGGCTCTGTTGCCTTAGCGATAACCAAACGCTCCCCGTATATTAGGGAGCGTTTTTCTTTATTCGCCATCTATTCGTCATCTACTTTCCTTCTTTTTTATCCCGAGCTACGTGATTGAGTTTGTTTCCTTCTCTACGGTCTAGCCAGTGACCTTTTACTTTCGTTTGCTCATTTATCAATCAATTTGTCTCTTTTTTGGATTTTCGAACTTTGTTGAAAGTGAGATCAGCAATCCATAACCTCAAGTTAATACTCTATTTTGTAAATTAATTAATTGAAATGTAACATTTCTCACAGAAATTACTTTCATAGAATACGAAAATTCCCACGCTTTCGAACGAAACCGTTTGCTCGTTCGCACACTAACGAAATGAGTTCCTGATTACCCTACACCTTACTTCGGGCTCCTTTCGATACCATCGCAAAATACAATAAGAGGCTTTCCATGTTTGGTATATTCAAACCTAAGGCGCATATCGATCGCGTTTCCAGCGACTCGCTCGACAGCACCTACTCACGTCTACGCTGGCAATTGTTCATCGGTATTTTCGTCGGCTACGCTGGCTACTACCTTGTCCGTAAGAACTTTAGTTTGGCGATGCCCTACCTGATTGAGCAAGGCTTTAGCCGGGGCGATCTTGGTGTGGCTTTGGCCGCCGTCTCCATTGCTTATGGTCTGTCTAAGTTTCTAATGGGCAGCGTCTCTGACCGTTCTGATCCTCGCTATTTCTTAAGTGCGGGTTTGGTGATGTCTTCCTTGGTCATGTTCTGCTTCGGCTTTATGCCATGGGCAACTGGCAGCATCACGGCAATGTTTATCTTGCTGTTCCTCAACGGATGGTTCCAAGGTATGGGTTGGCCTGCGTGTGGGCGCACCATGGTGCACTGGTGGTCACGTAAAGAGCGTGGTGAGATCGTTTCAGTGTGGAACGTGGCACACAACGTCGGTGGTGGCTTGATTGGTCCTATCTTCCTATTTGGTTTGTGGATGTTTAATGATGACTGGCGCACTGCGTTTTATGTGCCGGCATTTTTCGCCATGATCGTCGCAGTATTCATCTGGCTCACCGTGCGTGATACTCCACAATCCTGTGGCCTACCGCCAATTGAAGAGTACAAAAACGACTACCCAGATGATTACAACACGTCTCATGAAACAGAGATGACCGCAAAAGAAATTTTCTTTAAGTATGTATTTTCAAACAAACTTTTGTGGTCGATAGCTATTGCTAATGCTTTCGTTTATTTGATTCGTTACGGTGTATTGGACTGGGCGCCAGTGTACTTAAAAGAAGCGAAAGAGTTCACGGTAGATAAATCATCTTGGGCTTACTTCCTATACGAATGGGCGGGTATTCCAGGCACGCTATTGTGTGGTTGGATTTCAGATAAACTGTTCAAAGGCCGCCGCGCACCAGCTGGCATCCTATTTATGTTCCTTGTCACTCTGGCGGTTCTTGTTTACTGGTTTAACCCAGCGGGCAACCCAGGTATTGATATGGCGGCGCTGGTAGCAATCGGCTTCCTGATCTACGGTCCTGTCATGCTTATCGGCCTTTATGCGCTTGAGCTTGCTCCGAAGAAAGCGGCAGGTACAGCAGCAGGTTTGACTGGTCTATTTGGTTACCTAGGGGGGGCCGTGGCAGCCAACGCGGTATTAGGTTACACCGTAGACCATTTCGGCTGGGATGGCGGCTTCATTATTCTGGTTGGTTCTTGTATCACTTCTATCGTTTGTTTGACTTACGCATTGCTGGGTGAAAAAGCCCATCATGATGCCAAACAAAAAGAGAAGGAAAAAGAACAAGAAGCCATCGCGTAACTGAACTTCCTCAGGCCCATCTTTTTGCTTAGTCGAACTGATGGGCCATTTTTTATGTCCAGACTACTCGGAGTGGCAGGCAGACGAAAGTGAGTGACGCTCACGAGCGTAAGCGAACCAAAACCTCAACCGCTTCTAGTAGAAAAAAAATAAGCGCGAGTGTCATGGAGCATTCATATTCCTCCGTCACCATAAGCGCCTCTGATATATACCCAACCAAAATATCGCTATCAGAACAAGGAACTCATCATGAAACTTACCCCTCTTTTTCTTTCCCTTGCTGGCCTGTTAACCACTTCTGCTTTTGCCGAACCTCTTGTTATTGCTCACCGTGGTGCTTCGGGCTATTTGCCTGAGCACACACTGGAAGCGAAAACCTTGGCTTATGCCATGAAGCCTGACTACATCGAGCAAGATGTTGTCATGACCAAAGACGACCAATTGGTTGTTTTGCACGACCACTACCTGGATCGCGTGACCGATGTTGCTGAGAAATTCCCCAATCGCGCACGTGCTGACGGCCGCTACTACGCCATCGACTTCACTTTGGCTGAAATCAAAACCTTGAAAGTGACCGAAGGCTTCAACATCGATGATAAAGGCAACAAAGTGCAGGGCTACCCAACTCGCTTCCCTATGTGGAAGTCTGATTTCACCGTCCCGACACTGGCCGAAGAAATTGAGCTGATTCAAGGCTTAAACAAAACCCTAGGCTATGACATCGGCATTTATCCTGAGATCAAAGCACCTTGGTTCCATCGTCACGAAGGTAAAGACATCAGTAAAGCGGTTCTTAATACGTTGAAAGCGTATGGCTATACCGATAAGAACAATAAAGTCTATTTGCAGTGTTTCGATCCGATTGAACTAAAACGCATTAACGATGAGTTGATGCCAGCGATGAAAATGGACCTAAAATTGGTTCAGCTCATGGCCTACACAGACTGGAACGAAACCATGGTGTATAAGGGCAACCAAGCATCACCTTATGACTACGATTGGATGTTTAAACCCGGTGCGATGCAAGAAGTCGCGAAATACGCGGAAGGAATTGGCCCTTGGAAACCGATGCTGGTCGATGACAAATCCACGAAAGAGAACATCATTGTATTACCACTCATGAATGAAGCCAAACAAGCAGGGTTAGCGGTTCATCCCTACACCTTCCGTGCCGATCCTGGTCGGATTGCCCCTTATGCGACCGATTTCGAGGGTATGCTCGACGTCTTTTACAACCAAGTCAAAGTGGATGGATTGTTCACCGATTTTCCGGATAAAGCGGTTGCTTTCCTAGAAAAGCAACAGTAATTCCCCTACAGTCTATAATGACTTAATCCTTTAAGGCTGGCATTTTGCCAGCCTTTATTTTTTTAGGACGCTGTTTTGCCGAGCTTTTTTCTTACTAATCGTCACTTTATGGCGTAAGATCCAGATCGCATTAGAGTAAAACACTTAGCTTCAGGACAAAAATACTTTAATAAAATGTTAAGATTCTCTGGCAGATTGACTACGCTGAAGTCAAAACATTATTTGCTCCGGAGAAATGACATTCCGGATAATCTAGCAAGGAGATTTCATGCTTAACCCCATTACCGCGAAAGCGGTTATTGATCATGCCCTATTTCTAGGGGCCGACTTTGCGGAGTTGTTTGTCGAACATCATCAGACAAACAGCATTCAATTCAACTCTCAGGAAGTCGACAAAATAAACTCTGGTATCGATTTTGGTATTGGTATCCGACTCTTCTTCGGCCATAAAGTCCTGTATGGTTTTACCAACAGCACCGAAGAAAGTGAGTTGAAACGCGTGACTAGCCTCCTCGCGGCAAAAGACAAGCGCGATCAAATCGCTCAAGCTGGCTCATTGAATCTCATTCGATATCCCGTACAACACGTATCACATCAGCCACTCAGCAAAGACCCGTATTTGGATTCAAAAATTGCCTTCTTGCATCAAGCGGATCTTGCCGCTCGAGCACAAAGTGACAAGATTACGCAGTTCATGGGCTCAGTATTACAACGTGAGCAGCAAATTGAGATCTTTAACTCAGAAGGTTTGCATATCGGTGATACACGACACTACATCCGTGTTGCAACAAACGCTGTAGCCCAAGATGGCAGCGAGCAAAGCGTTGGTATGGAAGGCCCTGGCGCATTAATGGGCTGGGAATTTAGCCAGCAATTGGACGCAAAAGCACTAGGACAAGAAGTGGCAGAACAAGCACTGGTGAAGTTGAATGCCGATGTCTGCCCTTCTGGTGAAATGCCCGTCGTGATTGGCAACGGTTTTGGTGGCGTTATTTTCCATGAAGCCTGTGGTCACTTACTAGAAACCACCTCTGTTGCCAAAAAAGCGTCTGTTTTCCATGACAAAATGGGCGAAATGATCGCACATTCTGCTGTGAGCGCCGTCGACGATGGCACCATGACCAACGAATGGGGCTCGATTCATATTGACGATGAAGGCATGGAGACTCAACGCACTCAGCTTATTAAAGATGGCAAGCTTACCAGCTTCATGGTCGACAAAATGGGTGGCCTAAAAACCGGTTACGCGCCAACGGGCTCAGGCCGACGCCAAAACTATAAATTCGCACCAACCTCTCGCATGAGAAATACCTTTATTGAAGAAGGTGATAGTACTTTCGATGAGATGATCTCAAGCATTGAGAAAGGCATTTACGCGAAAAAGTTAGGCGGTGGTTCGGTTCAACCCGGTACAGGTGAATTTAACTTCGCCGTACGTGAAGCGTACCTCATCGAAAATGGCAAAATCACTAAACCATTAAAAACCGCGACCCTCATTAGCACCGGGCCCAAAGTTCTCAAAGAGATCAGCATGGTAGGTAAAGACATGGCTCTTGCACCTGGTATGTGTGGTTCGGTCAGTGGCTCAGTTCCGACCACCGTCGGCCAGCCCTCGTTGAAAGTGGATAAGATTCTCGTTGGAGGTGGTAACTAATGAGTCAGAAACAAACACTGCTTAACGCCATCGATCATCTTTTGGCGGAAACCCAAAAGCGTGGCGCACAAGCGGACATCATCGCGCAAGCCAATGACAACTTTTCGCTCAAAGCCAATAAAGGCCAGCTGGACGAATACAAAGTCAGTACTTCACAGGTTATCGGTATTCGGGTGGTCAAAGATGACCGTGTAGCAACCAGTTACTCTGAGTCTCTCGCAACAGAAAGCCTCGACATGATGCTTAATAATGCGTTAGAAAGTGCCAAATACGCCAAGATTGACCCTCACCAAAAAATCAGTGTGGTCGGCAGTCAAATCATCAGCGACTACGCGGAGCTTAATCAAGAGTGTGATGCCACAGTCGATGACAAAATCGCTTTGAGTTTGCGCTTGGAACAAGGTGTCGTAAGCCGCCCACACGCAACAAGCTCGCCGTACAACGGCTATAGTGATAACCGCTCGCAAATTTTGATTGCAAACAGCCAAGGGACACTTTGCGAGCAGGCGGAACGTTATCACTCGGCTTACGCCTACACGCTGTTTGAAAAAGAGGGCAAGCAATCTATGGCGGGGGCGATGAGCATTGGCCGACGTTATATCGATCTCGATCCTGAGTATTGCATTGAAGCAGGTTACCAACTCGCCAAAGATCTGCTCGATGGCGAAGCGGTGGCGACGGGTAACTATGCGGTCATTTTCGATATTGATGCCCTAAGCGAATTGTTTGGCGCGTTTTCAGCTTGTTTTTCTGCCTCTGTGGCGATGAAAGGCTTAAGCCCTCTGCGCGATAAGGTTGGCAGCGTGATCGCCAGTCCACTTATTTCTTTCTCCAGTAAAGCCTATGTAGAAGGCGGGTTCCGTATCCATAGCTTTGACAGCGAAGGTTTTGCCGCGCGTGATTTGGTATTGATCGGCGACGGTGAACTCAACTCTCTGCTGCACAACAGTCAAACGGCCTCTTTCTTTGGTGTTGAAAACACTGGGCATGCATCACGTGGACCAAAAGAAGGCTTGGAAATTTCAGCACACCATAAAGTGATTAACGCTGGCACAAGTAGCTTCTCAGAAGTCACTGCTGGCGAGTATCTCGAGCTTGTTGAGCTGCAAGGAGTACACTCTGGCGCAGATTTTATCAGTGGCGATTTCTCATTTGGCGCAAGCGGATTCCTTTGTCGAGACGGCCAAAGAATCCAACCCGTACGTGGCATTACGGTCGCAGGTAATTTCTATCAAATGTTGAAAGAGGTTGATGCGTTAGGGTCGGTACTTGAATCCAACGACGGCGGCTCATTCTTCGCACCAAAGGTACGTTTCTCTCGCTTGAGCATAGGCGGGAAATAGCGCGAAACACGCCATTATTGTCGACCTCGCACTTTCCTAGTGTGGTCATTTGAATTCACGGAGGGGTTTCCCTCCGTTTTCGTTTCTGCTCATCTCCACTTGTCATCAAAACAATACACTTGCAAATACTCAACTTAGAGTTGCGACTCTATTTTTATTTCTATCAGAGGAATATAATCGCTCCGCCGTTCGCTTTGAGCTTGTTTGAAGCGACATTTTATCTGAGTAGTGGAGTACGGATGAAAAAACACGCGGGTTTCACTCTGATCGAATTAGTGGTCGTCATCGTCATATTGGGCATACTCGCCGTGACTGTGGCACCAAGATTCTTAAACCTTCAAGACGATGCCAAAGTGGCACGGCTAGAAGGCATGCGGGGCGCCATCGCTGCTGGTTTGGCAATGGGATACGGCAAAATGGCCATGGCGGGTTTAGAGCATTATCGTTTCATCTCGAACAGTGCAACTGACCCAGATATCACACCGCCAACCCCAAAAACCAGCTTACCTTTTACGGGTTGCCAAATTGGTGGCTCTGAGCATTGTACATTTCTATATGGTTATCCTGATGCCGATGACACTGGCTTAACCATTGTGGTCGCGAATCTCAAAGGGGAAGGCTCGGACTGGCAAGTACTTCGCCACCCTTATGATCAGAACAATCCTAAACCACGAGAAGTGGTGGTGGCTGTACGTGGTGATGCCAATGCCAGCATGACACAATGTGGCGTTCGCTATGCACCACCGACAACAGCAAATGCACAATACGAACTGGAAGTCCTACCCTGCCCTTAATACTCGGCAGTTTCAGTCGTTGTTGATGATATTTAAGGCCAAATGACAGAGTTACCTCATTTGGCCTTATTTTTTAACTCTTGCGCCGATCTTTGCGCCCGTATTGATGCAAATCGAACAAGTTTGATATTTATCATATATTGCATGCATCACTTTCACCAACACATAACACCATTTAAACCACCAATATACATGACATCTCTCTATTGAGTTTTATTAAAGCAAAATTTGCTTTAGATCATTCAAAGCTCAACTAGCCCTCGTGCTACAGAACGCTTTTCTGTACATTCATTGACACATATTGAAACAGTTCTTCCTCATTTTTTAATATTTCATGGAGATTTCTATGCTAGAGCTCTTAATTGGACTGGTAGTGACCGTTGCGGTTGGTTACTTCATTGTCAAGGGTTACAAAGCGGCAGGTGTGCTACTGACCGCGGGTGTTCTTCTACTGATCCTAACAGGCGTTCTTGGCCACACTGTCTTGCCTGCCAAAATCACCTCAACAGGTAACATGATCACAGACTCATTAGAGTACGTGAAGTTTATGCTGCAAAATCGGGGTGGCGGTTTAGGGATGCAGATCATGTTGCTTTGCGGTTTCGCCGCTTACATGACACATATCGGCGCGAATAATGTCGTTGTAAAACAGTTTTCTAAACCACTTTCTGTCATTAAATCGCCTTACGTTTTGTTGGTAGCCGCCTATATTGTTGCGTGCTTAATGTCTCTTGCCGTGAGCTCTGCAACTGGTCTGGGTGTGCTTTTGATGGCAACCCTTTTCCCAATGATGACTGCAATGGGGATTTCTCGCCCGGCGGCAGCTGCCGTGTGTGCGTCACCCGCTGCGATCATTTTGTCCCCGACTTCTGGTGACGTTGTTATTGCTGCGGAAAAATCAGGCCTCGCTTTGGATGTCTTTGCAGTTCAAACCGTTCTGCCTGTCTCCATTTGTGCAATCATTGTCATGTCGGTCGCCGCTTTCTTCTGGAACAAATACCTTGATAAGAAAGACAACACCCCAATGGAAAAGATCGATGTTTCGGAAATCAAAGCCGATGCACCTGCATTCTATGCGCTGCTTCCATTCCTACCGATCATTGGTGTTTTCTTATTTAATGGCCGCACCATTCCTGGATTAAGCCTCGATATCTATACCATTGTTGTACTGTCGATCTTTATCGGTGCTTTGGTTCACTACGTGGTGAACAAGTTTGATGGTAAGAAATCACTCGAAGATCTCGATGCGTGTTACGACGGCATGGCAGATGCCTTCAAAGGCGTTGTGATGTTATTGGTTGCCGCTGGCGTATTTGCCCAAGGCCTTATGTCGATCGGCGCGATTGACAACCTTCTTCATCTTGCAGAAACCGCAGGTGCAGGTGGTATCGCGCTCATGCTGATTTTGACTGGTCTTACGGTTGCAGCCGCTATTGCAACGGGATCGGGTAATGCCCCTTTCTACGCGTTTGTGGAGCTCGCTCCATCTCTGGCCGCAAAAATGGGACTGAATCCAGCATTCTTGATTATTCCAATGTTGCAAGCCTCTAACCTTGGTCGCACCATTTCTCCCGTTTCTGGCGTGGTGGTGGCTACCTCTGGTATGGCACACATCAGCCCATTTGAAGTAGTAAAACGCACTTCTGTTCCTGTGCTAGCGGGCTTGATTACCGTCATCCTTGGCACAATGATATTGGTACCAATGAGCGCCTAATCGCCTCATATTCTTCATCCTACGTCTGTTTTCTTCAAGGCCGAGCTCTACTGCTTGGCCTTTTTCATGTTGGGAAAATATCGACTTATTCATAGAAATAAATGTGCAATCAGTCGCGGTTGCAATACGGTATAAGATTCGAAATTTGCCTTTCATGTCAATTGGTTATATAAAAAACCAAAGCATAGACAAATAGGATTTATCATGACTACATTCATCGTTTTTATTGTTCTCACATTGCTGATCGTTGTATACGCGATCAGCATCTACAACAAGTTAGTGACTTTGCGAAACCGTTTTAAAAACAGCTTCGCCCAAATCGAAGTGCAGCTCAAACGACGTTATGACCTTATCCCGAATCTCGTAAACACCGCTAAAGGGTATATGGAACACGAGAAAGAGACATTTGAACGTGTGATTCAAGCTCGTAACCAAGCACTTTCAGGTTTAAAAGCGGCGAGCGCTGCGCCAGACAGCGACTCTGCGATCAGCTTACTCAGCCAAGCGGAAGGGGTATTACAAAATGCACTAAGCAAACTCAATGTTGTGGTGGAAGCCTACCCAGAACTGAAAGCGAATGAAACCATGGCCCAGCTCCAAGAAGAGCTCACCAGCACCGAAAATAAAGTCGCCTTTGCCCGCCAAGCTTTTAACGACTCCGTCACCAGTTACAACACATACAAACAAACCTTCCCCCCTGTGCTATTTGCAAATATGTTTGGTTTCCTTGATGGAAAACTCCTTGAGTTTGCCGACAGTGAAGCGATTCAAGAAGCGCCTAAGGTGACCTTCTAATGGATTTCTTTCAGCATCAAGATGTCGCTCGGCAGCGCACTGGGCTGTTGGTTTTTCTGTTTATCTTTGCCGTGCTCACCATCACTGCTTTGGTGAGTACTCTGTCGATCGCGATCTATTTGGGGGTAACAGAAACCCCTTTCGATCCGCACACTGCGGTAAGCTACAGTCTCATTTGCTTTGCCGGTGTCGCTTTTGTCATCGCTATGAGCTCCTTAATTCGCCTCTCAGATCTCAAATCCAATGGGGGGCGTGGTGTCGCCGAGAGTATGGGCGGGAAACTCATTTCTACCGACACCACGAGTAGCAAACATCGTCAACTTTTGAACGTCGTTGAAGAGATGGCGATTGCCGCAGGTGTTCCTGTGCCACCGGTTTATTTGATGGAACACGAACGGGGAATCAATGCCTTCGCTGCTGGAATGAACATTGATGACGCCGTAATTGGTATCACTCAGGGTGCACTAGACAGCTTTAGCCGAGATGAACTGCAAGGGGTCATCGCTCATGAGTTTAGTCATATATTAAACGGTGACATGCGCCTGAATACACGTCTAATCGGCATATTGTTTGGCATCACTTGTATCGCGCACTTTGGTCATCTGGTTCTCGACAACATGCCTCGCTCAAGCCGGGTATCACGTAGTTCATCCGATTCAGACAAAGGCTTTACCATCATTTTTATGATTGCACTGGTCTGCTTGGTTTTAGGTTGGCTTGGCACTCTGTTTGGCTCAATGATCAAAGCGGCGATTTCAAGGCAACGTGAGTTTCTTGCAGATGCCAGTGCCGTGCAATTCACTCGTAATGATCAAGGGATCGCTGGTGCACTAAAAAAAATTGGCGGCTATTCGTATGGCTCAACACTCGATGCTCGTTCCACGAGTGAATTTAGCCATATGATGTTTGGGCAAGCCCAACTTTCTGGACTGTCGGGATTTTTTGCAACTCACCCACCTCTAGAAGAAAGAATTCGACGTATTGAACCTCAGTGGGACGGCAGTTTTAAAAGGGCATCATCGCAACAGGCCCCAGCCTTTGACAGCCAAATGTCGAGTGGATTTTCGTCTCAACAACATTCGCAATACGTAGAAGAAGTGCCATCTTCTGATCAACTCAGCGAAATTGGTCAACAACTCATTGGTCAATTGCCCCAACCGTTGATCGACATTGCTCGTGAACCCTACAGCGCACGTTTTATTGCCTTCGCTTTAATTCATGATGGAAGTGACCGTCAAAGAGAGATGATAAAATGCCATGTACCGCCAGCCTCTCAGCCTCAACTGCTCCCTTGGTTGGATCATGACATTCCAGCTCATTTGCGCTTACCGCTTCTTGAGCTTTCAATTCCTGCCCTGAAAGCGCTCAGTGAAGGACAAAGAGCGCGATTCTGCCAAGTATTGCGTGACCTTGCCCTCGCGGATGATCACTACTCACTCGCAGAGTGGTGCGTCGTCAATTTGTTGGAGAAGCAGCTCCTAACCTCCTTTGGTAAAGCGCCTCAACGTAAATCAATTAAGCAACTCCAAGAGAGTGTGGTGTGGCTGCTTAGAGAATTAGCGTGGGTGTGCCACACCGATCCAGTGAGTGCGCAAAGCGCTTATAATCAATCACTTGCACTATTAGGGCTAGCATCGCACCCTCTTGAACCCGCCCATCATAACTGGAAGTTAAGCCGTGCTGCGTTGGAGTTACTCTTGCAACTCAAGATTGCAGATAGAAAAACGTTTGTTAAGGCATGCCGGTTAGCCATTGAGTCCGACGGTCAAATTAGCGTCGCTGAAGGCGAGTTATATCGAGTGATTGCGTGCTTTCTTGAAGTTCCGGTCCCACCGTTAACCATGTCATCTTAGGCCCTTCATTAAAAGAGGATGCTCATGAGCATCCTCTTTTAATACTCGAGATAACACCTTCTCTTCCTAATGCATCCTGTATTCACGCTATCGCGTTGCTCATAGTTCAGACTCAAGATGCAGTTTGTCATCCAAGCCCCCCCAACGTTCAAACAACGATAAAACCTCTTCCACTATTTGGATATAACCTTTTGCTGTTGAAAGTGATGCATTTATTTGCAGCAATCACACAAATTATGTATTCAACTGCAAACTTGAAAATACTTATGTGACACACATCGCCTACAGAACTTATTGATAACCTTAGTATTTGCCCGAAATCACAATAAGGTATAACAGAAGAATGAAACACTCTAAAACGACCCTCGCTTTCCTCATTAGCACTGCATTAATTGGAGGCTGTAGCAACGATACCGATTACATTGATGTGCATCCTAAAGAGGTAAAAATTGCCACTTTTAATCTCTCGTTTGATAGAAACACCTTTAAAGATCTCGTGGATGAAATGCAAGTAGCGCCAGAACAGCAACATCTGTTAGTCACATCCTACTTAGATGGCAGCATCGCAGAACAAGATAAAGTGAGAGCAGAAAAAGTCATCCAAATCCGAAATGTTGCTGCAATCATCCAAAAAAATCGACCTGATGTATTGCTAATGGCTGAATACAACAACGATGGCACTGGTGAAAATAAAGCAGCACTTGTGGGCTTTCAAAACAACTATCTTTCTGTGGCCCAAAGCAACGATGGCGCTGGTGGTAACGCAAATTTAGAGCCGATTGAATATCCCTATGCCGAATCGTACTCAACGAATACTGGCTTAGTCAGCCCCTTCGACCTAGACAATAATGGTACTGCTGGCCAACTTCCCGGCGACGCATGGGGCTTTGGCTTCTATCATGGCCAATACGCCTTTGCCTTAATGTCGAAGTACAAAATTGATACAGAAAATACAAGAACATTCCAAACGTTTAAGTGGAAAGATATGGAAGGCGCTCAGATACCAACGATTACCATTTGCGACGGTTCTCAAAAAATTCCAGATGGCATGCAATGTGGTGATGCTTGGTACACGACAGAAGAGTGGCAAGAAGTCCGTCTGTCATCGAAAAACCACGTTGATGCTCCAATCATCATTCCAACCGAAAAAGGGGATGAAGTGGTTCACCTACTAATGTCTCACCCGACGCCACCTGTGTTTGACCCAGGCAAGAACAAGGCACAAAATGGTGCCGAAGTGCAGTTCTGGCATCACTATATCCAAGGCAAAGCATACTTCTACGACGATTCTGGGAAAACAGGCGGTCTCGCAACAGGCGCTAAATTCGTCATGATGGGAGATCAAAACCTTGATCCCTTAGCCGGCGATGGATTTAGCGACATTATGCAGGCATTACATAATGATCCATTAGTGAACCAGAATGTCATGAACGGTAACCTATACCCAACTAGCTATGGCGCTGCAGAACATGCGGTTGATAGTAAATCCACCCACCCTATTCCAAACCGCATCACATCAACTTTTGGTCTTGGCGTTGACTATGTTCTACCATCTGCCAACTTGAATGTGGTCAATTCAGGAGTGTACTGGGCGGCATCATACGAAGAGGGTCGCAAGCTGTTTAATGACCCGAGAATTGGCAAATTTGGCAATGGTAAAGACGTCTCTTCAGACCACCGAATGATTTGGATTCAAGCTCAGTTCTAACCCTGTTTAAATCTCGATAGTGGCACACTGCACCATCAATGTGAGCCAGTAATATGCCAGCGAATACAGCTGGCATTTTTTTAATAGTACTTTCACCACTTTCGGTCTTCATAACCATACCCATTTTCCCGATCAAGGCAATGTCGGAGGTATTACGGTCATTGAGAAAGCCTTCTTCCGTGAAGCGCACCTGAAATCGCTCACTACCAACATCACCATATTGTGCGAGTTCTGCTAGATCAGCATCGCTATACTTGGGCTAACACCCCTTCTCCGCGACTTGCTCTCAGCAATTTTAGCTTCTTCCAGACTGTCAGGAAGAACTGCTTTTTTTGTAACAACTTACCTTACTTGGTTAACTCTCCAAGCACATATGTTTTCATCGATGAGAAATCAGAAAACGTATGTAAACCCTCCCTACTCCCTCTTTCAAAATAATAAACCAGCCAAACGCCTTCCTCCTCGATGACGCACGTCCTTTCATTTTTCTCTAGACCTAGAGAATAGTAATTTTTGGGAACACCTAACTTTACTAACTCCTGATCTAACGAATCCAAACTATTGTTTGTTGTATTCCCAATATTTACCACGGTAAACCTCTTTCAAAATTGGATTATCACCCGAAATTAGGGTCTGAGGACTTCGACGCATGCCTCCTATTGGATTGATTGAATGAGCGCAGAAGACTGCTCTAAATCACCAAATGCGAGTTGCGCTAAGTCAACAACCGCATCAACGGCTGTGTTATAAGCACCTGCCGCCAGCATTTCTGTCGCACCCAACGCATAATCAATGCCGACTTGCTGAACAGCGTCTGGCGCTATGGCATGTAACTGATAAGTCGGGCTGGCTGTTTTCACCGCACTGGCGTAATTGCCTGAGCCCATCGCGTAAAACATTGGCTGTTGCGGCTGGGTATCGTTCACGCCGGCTTTTATTGCAGGGGAGTCCTCTTTGGCACATAAACCATGCGGGTCTACCCACATCACCGGATTGGGGGCATATTGATAATGGTTTATACCGCCTAAAAGCCCAATCGGGTCTGGCTGAATAAAGCGTCCTGTTCTTGGATCGTAGTAACGGGCAAGGTTGTAGTGTAGCCCTGTTTCCGCATCGTGATATTGCCCTTGAAAACGGAGTGGGTTGCCAACGCTCTCCACCTCAATGTGTGCACGTCCGTATGTGTCGTAACGTGCTTGCCAAACAACGGAGCCATTGACAGTAACGCAGAGTACTCATCTCAAAAACTAACTATTTGGGGACTTTTGAGGTTGGATGACAAACGTTAAAGCTAAGCCCGCCAACCGACTTAGCAGACTTTGCGGCATTCATGTTGTTTGAGAGTAGAAGTTATTAGATATTAACAAATAAGTCATTATTCGTTGTTCAAGCTTTCGATTTCATCAGCAAGGGCTTGATCCCACTCGAAGTCAATATTGAAACTTCCTGAGGGGTCGAGGCTAAATGTAGCTCTGTTCCAATTGTTATCAGTTCCACTTGTTACTGCATGAAGCTCTTCAAATGCTTCAAATATTTCAAAAGGAACATCGAAATATTTTGGCTGTTCAGGTGATAAGGTTGGAATGTATTCACTTTGAAATTCGATAGAACCCTCTGTAAGTTCTGCTCGAATTATTGAGATTGACCAATCATCATCTATAGAATTGACAATTGATTGAGCTATGGTTAAGTACAAATTTTCTACGCTATTTTCCATTGGGCATATTCCTTAAAAAACGCTTCACTTTTTTACCATCAATTTCATATATTATTTCAAATGCAGTGGGCCTTTTGCTTTCGCCTTTAAAAATCGAGTTTATCTCAACTTTAACTTCTTTAGGTGGGTTTCCACTAAGTGCTTCCGCCCATTTATTTTCCATCCGTTTCCAAGCACCTTTGTTTAAGTTGCCATTCATCGCTGCATAGTTTATTTGCTCACCAGGACCTTTAAAGATTGATGCGATAAGGTGACCGCCTTCATCATCAACTAGGCCATCCTTAATACCATCTGTTTTCCCAGCTTTGCTTTGCTGATAAGTGTTTCTATCTACTTTGTTGAGTTCGAGTTTACCAGAAACGGATTTCACTCTGCCAAGTTCATCCGTTTTATATGAGTAAGAGCCCACTTTATACGTTGCGTTTGCTTCAAGTTTGCCATTGAGAGCCTTGTTCCATCCACCTTTGCTTCCTTGATCTAATTCAATTGTATGCGAAGTTGCCCCCGGCAACTCACTCCCTTTCGGTGCGTCCAGTTGTTTGGCAACTGATGTTAGGCTATCACCTCCCTTTGCTACTGTCTCCGTAGCTACATTTAGTGCTTTATTGCCATATTTTGCTGCTGTCACTCCCTGCCCAACGATTGGCAAGCCAGACAATAAAGACAAGCCACTATTCAAAAAGTCGCCGCGCAGCGCATACAGCCCCGCATTAATTAAATCCGCTACAATGCCAATTCCAGGAGCCATACCGGCACCATCAAGCGCCAAGTGTATTGCCTCAAGTGCAGCACCTTTGTATTCATCTGGCGCTATGGCATGTAACTGATAAGTCGGGCTGGCTGTTTTCACCGCACTGGCGTAATTGCCTGAGCCCATCGCGTAAAACATTGGCTTTTACATCGCAGCTGACACAGAGATCACCTATGCTGGACGCTTATAGCTTTTATGGACGAGACGATGACCTTAGTCGACAAGGTTTCTTCAAACTGCCGGGTACTAAGATCGCCTCTTTGAGAAAGGAACCGTAGATAACGCAGGTGCAGCTTTCAGAGAACCTGGGGATTTCCCAGCAGTACATGCAGGCATTTGAAGCTGGCCGCAGGAAAGTACCTTCATCCAAACAGCTAAAGCAGGTGGAACAGATCAGTTATTTGCCGAAGGCGAAACAGAAATTTGTGATGGATATGCGGTATACGGTGATACTGTAACAGATGTGGAAAGCCCCACCACTGGATTCAAACGCTGGGGCTTAGGATTGTATTAAAATAAAGACAGGTTATCTATTTTATCGTTCAACTTTCAACAAGTAATCGTATTCACCAAAATTAGGATATTTATCATAATTCCCACTTACGTCTGTCGAAGAGTTCACTTCTGCGAGACTTTGCGGGTTAAATGATTGTTTTCTTATTATGAGCTGACCGCTCTCATTAAAAATATACGAGTTACCCAACTTCACTTGATCCTTATCACCGTCAAAATATCGATGTGTAGCCATTGATAAAAATAACTTTCCTAGCTCAACTTCTTTGAAATGATAGGACAGACTTTCCCTTAACAAGTCATCTAAAAAAGTAACGCCAACAAAGCGTGTACTCCCTGCTACATCAATAACAGCATAAGGCCGCTCACGATCATTCACCAATACAGTATATGTTCTGCATTCATCGTGCGCTTGCCTTGCTTGCTCTTCACTCCACATTTCAGTTGGACGCTTTTTCGACCAAAACCAAGACTTGCAATAAAAATAGTTAAATTTGTTCATACTTAATAAATCCTGCCATCTATATCCCTAATAACTACACCAGCATTATCTGCGGCGTCTATTGTGATTTGCGATATCGGGTTATTCTGAACTGGAACCTCAAGAAGGCTTTGTTGCGTAATTCAGTACAAAAGTAAAGCGACTTCATTTTGCGCTTTTTTTAGCCAATACGACAAGTTTTAGGCATACCTAACCCTGTAAGCTTGTTTAACGCTTTTATCATGGCGTAAGTCTCACCAACCTGAGCGTTGTAGTCTCTCAGACTTAATTTTCCACCTAGCAACTGCTTCACCCTATACATCGCTGTTTCTGACAGAGAACGCTTGTGGTAACCATACCTCTGTTTCCAGTGTTTATTTGAACCATACAATTTCTGGCAGGCCACACCAAGATTTCGGGGGTGACCTCGCTCCCAGAATGCGGCTCCGTCTCGTGGAGGAATGAGTGCGACTGCTCGCTTTATACGGATAGCTTCGTAACAGGCCTTGGTGTCATAAGCACCGTCACCTGATATTTCAACGATCTTTCTGCGTGTTTGCTTAAGTAGATTTGGCAGCACTTCAGCATCAGTCACGTTCGATAAACTCAATTCCGCAGCGATAATTTCGTGGGTATTCGTATCAACGGCAAGATGAAGCTTTCGCCAAACTCTACGCTTACCGTCTGTGCCATGCTTTTTGACTTTCCATTCCCCTTCGCCGTAAACCTTGAGACCAGTAGCATCGATGGCCAAATGTCTTATCACACCATACGTTTGAGGTTTGAATGACACTTCAACCTGTTTAGCTCGGCGACTGATACAGATGTAATGTGGACACTGCTATGGAACACGAGCAAGCAGAAATACGGAGTCAATGAATCCTTGCAGAGTTCGTAACGGCATTGAAAAGATGCTTCATCATCAACGCAGTTGTGATCGCCAGGTCGCTAAAGAAACGAGGTCTTCCACGCTTTTTTTGTTTGCTTTGTTTCCACTCTCTTATCGCTTCTTCATCAATCCAGAAAATGAGTGAACCACGGTTGATTAAGGCTTTGTTGTACTGTTTCCAGTTCGTTGTTTTGTAGCGAGGTTTCGGCATGAGACTAGGGGAATAAACTTACTTAACCGATCAGATCGTAACCTTCTGATTTAGTTCCCTCGAATTACGCAACAAAGTCAATTGGCCCCTTAATTACTTCAAGCAACGAACTCAAACTATTATTATTGCTCATCTCACTTATATTGCTCACCCAGTTTTTTCAACAAGTCCAAAAAACCGAGATCATAAAGAAAATGGTAGCTAAACGAAATTCGTGTAGGCATATAAGAGTTACCAACATCCAACGGACTTTGACGTGAGAGATTGACAAGATGATAACCTTGTGTCGCCGCTTGTACACAAAGCATTTCTCCGTCGACATCCTCATCGGCACTGGTCATCGCTCCCGCATGTAAGCCGCCGGCCGCCGGCGGCTTGCGGAACTCCTCTAGCGCTTTGGGGAACCAGCTAAGAACCCTGAGAGGAAAGTCGAATTGTTTGCAATAATATTGATGCGTTTTTAAGTTCCTATACGCTGTCAAGATTGATAAATAATTATCTCGTTTCACAAGTACATATAAGTCTTCCGCCTCAGTAGTGTCCAATAGACGACCTATTTCAATGGCGCCCGTTGGCAACTGATCATGCTGAGTAATCGTTGGTAAAGCGGGTTGTACCGGGTATTTTTGTATGTCGTAGCTCATAACGGTTGAAGATCCTTAATAATGATGACAATAGCATCAGCGTCGTGTAATTCTTTTAAATTAACAGTCTTACGCTCAAAATTCAGCGTTTCTACCGCGCCGAACTGCTTCGCACTATTAGGGTTAAGCTCTTTCGTCAAGCCGTTACCCACGTAATCTACCTTTTTATAGCAGTTCCTTTAATGATGATCTCCTCATCTATTTGCTCAATTGATTCTAAAGAGTCGACGACATAACTAGCTACGTCATTATCTTCATCAAAAACAATACCAAGAATATCGAACTTATGGTAAGCATAAAGATAGTCATAGAGATATGAGCCCTCGATATCGATGAACTCCAGTAATGATGGATAATTTGTTGCTCCAGGATACGGAGGATCGAATTCACCAGTGATTTGGTCATCTTCTTTAAGATCTTCAACACCGTCATCGTACAAAGGGGTCAATTTTTCTAATAATTCGCTTTTAACTATTTTTATTTCGTAGGATAAAGTCTGTAAGCCTTGCCCTTTTCCAAAGCTTAACTGGCAAAAAGTCATCGCATTAGAATCTATGTTATTTTTATTTACTTTAAGCGAAATCATTTTTAACCTCCTGGAGGTAAGATAATAATTTTTCCATCGGGAGCTATTGTTATTGACCCCGAAGGAGTATACGGCTGACCGGCTTTCAAGTCTCCCCCTGCTCTAATTCCGGCTCTTTGGAAAAACTGTTCTGGCGTTGTCATTGTTTCGATTGTTTGCGTACTTTTACCGGGAACAATCGTCAACTCTTCCATTTTTAAGAAATGGGGGTTGTCGGCTGTCGTTTTATTGATGTTTTTGATAATTCTTTGAGCTTGTTTCTCTGATAAACTACCAAAACCAACATCAATATCGCTACCTTTACCGAAATCTCCTCTTATTCGACTTCCACCAAATACCACCGTTGAATCTCTTTTTAGCCCCTGTTCTAAAATCAGAGTAGCTTGTTCAGTTGTTAAATCAGGTACATGTTTTGATAAAAACGCAGACTGCTCTGTAATACCAGAAGTTCTTAATGTTGTTTGCTCAGGGAATGTATTAAATACCGATTTATCTGTCCAACGTTTGTCTGGAACTACCCCTTTCCCCACAGACTTCATAGCAACTCTACCGCCCCATGCGGTCATCACTATTTCTGGGGCTAACTGCACGAGTGTTGCCGCCAAGGGGGAACCTGTATGTTCTAGTGTTGCACTGCCAAGCCCTTCCATTGTATCTGCATAGGCTTCAACATATCCAGATACGTTGTTAATAATTTGATGTGCGCCCCGAGACTGCGGAACATAGCTATATTTCTCTTGAATCGATTGAATGAGCGCAGAAGATTGCTCTAAATCACCAAATGTGAGTTGCGCTAACCCAGCTAAGCCAGCCACCGCGTCAACGGCTGTGTTGTAAGCACCTGCCGCCAGCATTTCTGTCGCACCCAACGCATAATCAATGCCGACTTGCTGAACAGCGTCTGGCGCTATGGCATGTAACTGATAAGTCGGGCTGGCTGTTTTCACCACACTGGCGTAATTGCCTGAGCCCATCGCGTAAAACATCGGCTGTTGCGGCTGGGTATCGTTCACGCCAGCTTGTATTGCAGGAGAGCCCTCTTTGGCACATAAGCCATGCGGATCTACCCACATCACCGGATTGGGGGCATATTGATAATGGTTTATGCCGCCTAACAGCCCAATCGGGTCTGGCTGAATAAAGCGCTCGGTTCTTGGGTCGTAGTAACGGGCAAGGTTGTAGTGTAGCCCTGTTTCCACATCGTGATATTGCCCTTGAAAACGGAGCGGGTTGCCAACGCTCTCCACCTCAATGTGCGCACGTCCGTATGTGTCGTAACGGGCTTGCCAAACAACCGAGCCTTGTTCATCCACCAGAGCCAAAGGTGTGCCAATTTGGTCACATTGGTAGAAGTAGCATTGCTCATCTTCCACTAGCATGATTGGCGTGTGACTATTGGGCAAATAAAAATACCAACGGTACTTTCCGTTGTGATATTCACCAATTAACTGGCTCCCCTGCCAGATAAACTCGGTAGTGCCAGTTTCTGTCACTTTTCGACTACGACGCCCCAGCGCATCGTATTCAAAATGAGAAAGTTCCCCATCACTGTCGACTTGTACGAGCTGATTGAGTGCGTTGAAGCATCGATACTGCGCGCTCCCCTCGCCCTCTGCACAAATCTGATTGCCATGAGCGTCATACTGGAAGCGCCAACCGCTGTGTTCCACCAATCTGTCACCCATTAGTAGACAATCCGCTTCACTTGGATTGCCAAAACTGTCGAATCGGTAGGTTTCTTCCTGATGCGCGGTTTTGGCGCGAGTGAGCTGACCTAGGCTGTCGTATTGGTAATGTGATGCACCCTGTACACTGTCGATAATAATGGCGAGCTGGTGAGCGGTATCATAATGGTATTTCCTGCTTCGGTTGTTCCACTGTTGTTGAGACAGTCGGCCAATACCATCAAACCGTTTCTGTTCTTGCTCTTGTCCATAGTAAACCGAGCAGATTCGTCCCATGGAATCATAGTCAAAATGCACACAAGGCGGCTTCTCACCCATTGAAATAGCCGCTAATTGGCCGTACGTGGTATACGCATAGTTCACTTGGCTGCCATCTGCTAGAAGCAACTGGCTAAGTTGCCCTGATGCGTTATGGTGATAACCAATCCTGTGCTGCCCCTGAATTTGTTGAGATAGCTGACCACCAGAAGAGTATTGGTACTGAATAGTGCACGCTCGGTTGGTTGCCAAACGCAGTTGCGACCCGTGACTAAACTGGTATCGGTTTTCTGACACGCCATGCGTCGCCCCCGCCTTGACCAGACAAAGATTGCCTTCAGCATCATAGGAAAAGACAACTTGACGTTCACAACTTTCTAAACGGGAGAGTCTTCCGGCTAAATCATAGTGATACTGAGTAGTGACACCATCAAAATTCTGCGTTTCAGTGACATAGTGGTCTGGCGACAGCGTAAACAGAAAATCACATGCATCGCTGCGAGAAATTCCAACGAGGTTCCTTTCTCCATCATAACGAAAAGCAAGCTCTCCACCATCGGGGCGGATGATTGCATTCGGCTGTGCCAGCAAGCCCCACTCAATCGTGCTCGTTCCTGCTGGGGTAATAAGGTGTGTTACTCGGCCGCATTCGTCATACCGGTAACGCACTTCATGCTGTAAGTCATCCTCTTTACTGTAGGTAAAGGTTTTGGTCAGATGGCCATAGGTATCATGCTCAAATGCGGTCACCATTCCGTTGGGAAATGCAATGCCATCGAGCCGATGTTCTTGGTTGTAACTGTAACGTAGCAATGTTTGATTGGCTTGATGAGCGATCATCTGATGGGCATCATTCCACCACCATTGATGGCTTTCACCATCCGATGCTTTACGTTCGATCAGACGGCCAAACTTGTCATAACGACAATCCGTCCGTTTACCGCTTGAATCGCTCAAAGCCGTCAGTAAACCTAATATATTGTACTGGCGTTGCTCTAATGCGCCGTTTGGATAACGAATGGCCGTTTGCTGACCTAGTGCGTTGTATTGATAACCTGTTGTGGCTCCACTGGAATGACGCTCTTTTGTTTTCTGACCATACGCATTGTATTGGTAGCACACCGTCTCACCGCTGGGTTGTATCGCGCGCACGAGTCGTCCGTTGTCATCGTATTCCCAGCGCCACTCACGCCCTTCTGGGCTGCGTTTTGAGCTTAGTTTGCCATGGGCATTGTGTTCAAATGACCATTGATGGCCCAAGGTATCGCGATAACTTGACGTTTCATCTTGGTAGTGAAATTGATAATCGTAAGTGCCGTCATCGCCATAATTACGAAGACATTTGGCTTCCGGCCCTTCTGCTGACCACTCAAAATAGTGACTAAATCCCGACTGACGCTGCCTTCTTTTGAGCAAATGACTCTCTGAGTAGAAGTAGCTTTCTGTTTGACCATGCTGATTGGTTGCCGCCGTTAAATTGTCTTGCGCGTCATATTGATAGCTCGCCAACACCTTCCCGGAATCGGGGAGCCGGACTTCAACCAGATGGCCTCTTCGATCATATTGAAGCTCTGCACAGTGCTGTTTGTTGTAGCGAATGCCTACCAAACGCTGTTTTGAGGAATAATCCAGATCAATTAAATCAATGGCTGTCGTTCTGATTTGTTTAATTAACCAAGTTTCATTCTTCCGTTCAAACTTGTACTGGGTACCATTCGCTAACGTGACCAGCAAATAACCATTTTCGTGATGGAAGCAACTTGCTCCTACGTAAGTTTGGTAACTCACCGCACCTTGGTTCACGACAGGAAACGCAATGACGTCGCCCATCTCATCGCAAAAATGCCAACCCGTAAGCTCTCCTTTTTCAGAGTGTACTTCGTGGATTTGATAGTCGAAGCAATGTCGCCAACCATGCCCTAAGCCAGTGTCTAAAAGACAAAACGAGGAACGATAGGTGCGAGAAAAACTCAATCGATGGTGAAGTGTTAAGTCACACAGTGTTAGGATTTCTTCACCCGTCACCATAGAAACCGGATCGCCGGCTTTTTCATGATGTTTACTGCTTTCGGCTTGCGCTTCGTCGCAAGTTTTATCATCACTGGTTTGGCTCTCTGTTTTCCCATCTGACGCGGGTTTTGACTCTTGGTCTTGAGGTGGTGGTGTTAAAATCGTTGGTTTTAATGATGCTGGCGTCACGCTTTCAAACTGAACGACATGCAGCCTTCTTGCTGCCAGTGCCGCACTCAGTGACGCAACGTAATCTTCGAAGACTTTTTCATCGCGAAAGGGACTTTGGGGTATATTATCTCCCAACCAACCGCTTACCTCGGCGATGTCTTCTAACGAAGCAAGCTTAAATTTTTCGACAAACTGTTGAGCAACCAACTCTGTCGAGAAGTGCAGTGTCTTCCCTTCAGCGATTGGCTGGTCTGAGAAATAGTGTAACGATCCATCGTAGGCAGAGATTTTGACTATCCGTTGTCCATTCATTTACTTATCTTCCGAACGACTGCTCCAACGATACAAAATACCCACAGCTAACCCCTGCTCTTCAGCATCAATCTGTAAGACATGAAAGGGTTTCTGTGGATCTTGCAACTGTTTTTGATAGGCATGAAGCGCCTTATATAACCCGGTTCCAGCACCGAGTTGCCCCACCAATGTGCTGGAGAAAAAATAGCCTGTGTTTTCTGTTACCCAAGGCGAAAAACGGTGTAGTTGGGAATGCCAAATAGGCATATCAGCACCGTCTAGAGGTAACATGAGTTCCGTTAATTCTCTTTGACACATTTGAGACAACGACGCCATCACTCTGGGAATGCCACTTTCATAGTGGCTGGAATAACGGTCAAACTGAACTTTCGATGGTTCTAGACCGTATGTAGAGCGTGCAATATGCACCAAGAGTAATGAGTCAGTTTTTATGTCTTCAAAAAGTTGATATTCACTGCCTACACAAAATAGAGACGAAGTATCCACAGACAGCACCCAGCACTCATGGCGCTCAAGACAATGCATGACACGCTCGAAGGCAACCAAAAAAGAGGCATTCCCATAGGGGTAACAAAATATAGAACGCTGACCGCTAGGCGTGTCACCCAGTACCTCGTTGAGTTTCTTCACCAGCTTCAGTACCTCATCTTGTGTCGCTAGTTCAGGCAGCAAGAAGAAAATCGTCGCTTGTTTCGGGATCCTAGAAATGTCTACTGAATAATGCGCAATCAGCTCCTCCAAACGAACCAATAGAGACGCTGATTGATGTGCGAATGTTTTATAGCTATTTCCAGAATAAAACAGATCATCGCACCATTGAGGTGGCTCAATCGTTCCTAAATTATCTTGAGTCGCCAGATTGTGAGAGCCAACATAAACAGCGTGTGGATTAAGTTCGAGCGCCATCTAATCTCCAATCAACACGGTAGGTACGCCAACCAATATTTTGCCACCGTGAGAAGTGCTATCACCCATCCGAGCGGCTGGCTTGCCGTTAATTTTTACTGACGATGAACCGCTTGAAATACTGTCGGGAGGGCCAACACATATCAGCTTGTCTCCTTCTCTCGCGGCAGGTATACCTCCTATTTTCACATTCGGCGAGCCCGTGACGACAGGGCCTCCAACATGGGGAATCTTCCCGGTCTTTTTCGGACAGACGTGAAAACAACCAATGACAGATGCAGGTTTACCCATGTGTTCTTCCTAGTTCAGTGAAATCTGGCCAGCTTTTAAGGCAATCGAGGCACCATTAATGGCTATTTTGTTGCCTTTAATATTGATCTCCCCCGAACTCGACATCTGAATCGAAGCGCCGCCCACTTTAATTTCAATGCTTTTGCCTGCGGTCAGAGAAAGGACTTCGCCAATATCGAGTGAATAGTTTTTCCCAATCTTCCCAGAGACGTTTTGTCCAACCTCCTCCGTTAGGTTGTTGGTAATTTTCTGGGTCTTATTGTTTTCAACTAGGACATCAGCGGAATCTTCGACGACCATTTGGAAGTTCTTTTCCGCATGAAGATAGACATGTTCCTCACCCGGTTTATCTTCAAAGCGTAACTCGTTGAAGTTACTCGCCCCTTTTTCTACAGACTGGCTACGGTAACCACTTTGGGTTTTCTTCTCTGGCAACGAAAAAGGTGGCGCTTGCGTCCCATTGTAAAGAGACCCTGTCACCACTGGCTGATCCGGATCCCCATTGATAAATTCAACGATGACCTCTTGCCCTACTCTTGGCAGAAATGAGCTTCCCCAGCCATTCCCTGCAATTTGTTGTGCGACACGTATCCAGCACGAACTCGTCGTATCAAACTTACCTTCACGATCCCAGTGAAATTGAACTTTTATCCGCCCATATTTGTCGACGTAGATTTCACCTTGCTTATTACCTGTCACAACCGCAGTTTGGATTCCGCGAATAACTGGCCTCACAAAGTTAACCGCCGGACGATGCACTTTCCCTGACTCAATGCAGGTAAAATAACTCCTAACACCTTGATTTGAAGGGCCACCATGACCTACTTGGTTGAAAACAGCTGCGTTGATAACAATCGATGAGAGCACGAACTCTTTGCCGATTCGGCTAGGGTCTTCATGCTTACCAAATTTGAAACTTCTGCCGACCGCAAAGGAGCGGCAACTCGACTCTCCAGAACAAACGTATGCGTTTTGCTGTAATGATTCGATCGTGTGGGTATTTCTCGTTTTGTACTGATCACCCGACTCCGCTTCACCCAGATATTCATAATGCTCGCTGCTCGGAACGGTAAATAAGGATTCGCTCCCTTTTGCCGTATTGTTAGGATGTGAAGCTGGCTTTTTCATATCATAGCCACTTTTGTGACTGCGCGTGATCACCATCGATTGAGCTTCATGCCACGAAGAGATATGACCCAACTCTGCGGTACCTGAATTGAAATCAATTAAAAATTCAGCACCTGGCTTGTAATAGCTGGCATCATCAAATATCTCGATCACATGTGAAGATTTAGTATGGCTGAAACAGAACGACAGCCCTTCCTCAGATAAGAGTCTTTTAACAAACTGTAGATCCGATTCTTCGTACTGAACTTTGTAGTTATACTTGGCATAGCTTTTGGTCAGAGAAAAAGAAAAGTCGACGCCATGCTCACCAAGAATTAATGAAATGATTTCTTTTATATCTTTATTTTGAAAGATTCGGCTGTTGATTTTGTAGTCCGCAAAATTCAATTTTGGCACAACAACAAGCTCAATGTTTTTGTAGTTTTCACCATCTTCAAATTTGGTCACTCGGCTTCCTGCTAGTGTTGCCTTTGCAACAAACCCATGGAAGTATCTCGGTTCCAACATGACTTGGCTATTATTATCCATTTTGATAATAACTGGCTGACCCACGATTTGATTCAGTTCGCCTTTTCGACCATTAAAATAAGCATAAACTCGCAATGAAAATAGCTCTGACATTTCTTCTCTATATTCAAAGGAATTGAGAATAATCGCATCTTTCCCATAAGGCGTGGAAATATTTATAAATTTATTATCTTGAGTCGCTTTTTTCATTACAAACTTCTTTATAAACAAATAAGGAGGGCACTTTCGAACCCTCCAAATGATTTACATTTGTTGACCTTTAACACCGCTGTAACCGTATACCAACGGAGCAGATGTGTTGTTTTTGTCATCAGTAGGCGTCACAGTCATCATCATCTCTGTGTAAGAGATGGTGATTGTTTCAATTGGACGGTCGTCTTGAATTGACACTGCATAGTTAGAAATCATGGCATCCGTTAGTTGAATTTTCATGATTTCTTCGATTTTTTCACCCTGCTTAGTGATATGGAATACAGCGGGTTTACCCTTACCAATCGTGGCTTCTTTGAACAGATCTGGGGATGCTTTGTCTTGAAGTTTGGTAATGGTCATATCGTAAAGACGAGTAGAGCTTGCTTCACGATCCATTGCGGTACCAGTATAAGAAGAAATTTCACGACCTACACTCCAATCAACTGAAAGAAGAGTAATCATATCCTTGTACTGTTCTGCGGTAGCTTCACCTTTAATATCAGCATATTTCAGGTAGGTATTTGACTGCATGCTAGTCTCCTATAGCATTTGATTAATAAAACTCAAAAAAGAGTCAGATTTTCTTACTAGAATAAGAACTTTAGAATTAATAATAAATGTATTAAATAGGTAAAATTAAATACACACTTTTATAACTGAGATGCTCGCTATTTTGTAGTGAATAACGAACATCTGTTAAACATGTTAGATGCAATTCTCAATTAACTAAAAATCATAAAAAAGTATTAGACGATTGAGATAGACAAGTCATCAACTTCACCTTCTATCTCAATTTTATTTATTCTTATATCATTAAGAATGGCATTTAATACGGATTCAGATATTTTAGGCAGCACCT
The DNA here is from genome assembly GCF_000039765.1 of Vibrio vulnificus CMCP6. Classification (NCBI taxonomy): domain Bacteria; kingdom Pseudomonadati; phylum Pseudomonadota; class Gammaproteobacteria; order Vibrionales; family Vibrionaceae; genus Vibrio; species Vibrio vulnificus. Next base: position 463,248 of record NC_004460.2, read on the forward strand.
TATTTTCAATCACATTTTGAAGAGCACGCGCGCCACTGCCCGTTTCATTGCAGCTGTCAACAATACTATTAATTAAGCGATCGTTGATCACCGCTTCTGCTTTATAGTTTGTTTTTATCCTCTTCTGAATTTTGGAGAGTTTCAGCGCGGTGATTTTCTCCAATACATCACGGTGCAAAGGGATATAAGGAATGACATTCACTCGACCTAAAAAAGCGGGCTTGAAATCCTGTAATAAATCATCTCGTAGCGCTTCTTTGAGTGCCTCCGGATCCGGAGCAAGCTCTGGATCTTGGAATAACTCCATTGTTGTTTCCGTCCCAGAGTTGGAAGTCATGATAATGATGGTGTTTTTGAAATCGATGTCTCGCCCTTCACCGTCTTTAATCATGCCCTTATCAAACACTTGATAGAAAATATCCTGTACACCCGGATGGGCTTTCTCCATTTCATCAAGCAATATGACGCTGTAAGGTTTTCTTCTTACGGCTTCCGTTAGCACACCACCTTCGCCATACCCAACGTAGCCCGGAGGAGAGCCCAGCAGTAACGAGACTTTATGCTCTTCTTTAAATTCAGACATGTTAATGACGGTGATGTTTTCTTCACTACCATACACTTGCTCAGCAATGGCCAACGCAGATTCCGTTTTACCGACACCACTTGGGCCTACCAAGAAAAAGATACCGTTAGGTTTTGATTCTTCATTGAGTTGTGCTCTCGCGGTTTTGATCACTTCCGCCATTTTACTCAACGCGTGATCTTGGCCGACCACTCGCTCTTGCAGATGTTGCTGTAAGTCTAGAATCGCTTTTATTTCATCGCTTTTTAGTTTGCCTAATGGTATGCCTGTCCAGCCTGCAATAATTTCAGCAATTAGGGCTTCGTTAACATGCGAAAACACCAAAGGCATCGGGTTAGACGATAACTGCTGTTCAATGGATTGCAGCTGATTGGCTTTCTCTGCAGATGGTTCTGCCAAAATGGAATCACGGAGCGCTTTGGCCTGCTTGACTGCGCCTTCTTCATCTCGCCACGTTGTCTCTAGTTGGTGAATTTCATTTTGAAGGAGCGACAACTTGCTCTCAAGTTCGTCAAGAGCTGTTTGATGAGAATGACCAAATGCAAGTTCATTGGTGAGCTGAAGCTGTTGAGCTTCTATCATTTGGCGTTTTTTGTATTTCTGATCAAGCAGCCCTGGTATCGAGTTTTGACTCAAAGCAACACGAGAGCACGCGGTATCTAAAACCGATACCGCCTTGTCTGGCAACTGACGGCCGCTAATGTAGCGAGAAGAAAGAAAGACGGCAGCCTTGAGTGCCTCGGTAGTAATGTGGACGCCATGATGTTTTTCCATGACAGGAACGAGGCCACGCAGCATCTCTATCGCCAATTCAGGTGAAGGTTCCTCTATTTTAACCACTTGAAAACGACGGGTCAGAGCTGCGTCTTTCTCTACATATTTTTTGTATTCAGCCCATGTGGTTGCGGCGATCGTGCGTAGCTCCCCCCTGGCTAAGGCGGGCTTAAGTATGTTCGCAGCATCACCTTGACCAGCCTGCGCCCCTCCACCAATCAATCCATGCGCTTCATCGATAAACAGTACGATAGGCACCGCTGACTCTTTGACTTCTTTGACCACGTTCTTCAATCGATTTTCAAACTCGCCCTTCATACCAGCACCGGCCTGGAGTAGCGCCAAATCAAGCGATTTAATTCTCACTGCTTTAAGCGCGGGAGGCACATCCCCTTCAGCGATTTTTAGCGCAAGTCCTTCGACAACGGCGGTTTTACCTACCCCCGCCTCACCCGTCAGGATAGGGTTATTTTGACGGCGTCGCAGAAGAATATCCGTCATCAGACGAATTTCATCATCTCTGCCAATCACCGGATCAATTTGCCCCAACTCCGCTTGCTCTGTCAGATCTATCGTAAATTGATCCAACGCTTGTGTAGAAGCTCTGTGGTTGGGAATTTGATTAGCCATTTCAACATGAGTCTGTGCGTATTCGATTAGCGCACTAGGCTGAATTTTGCTTAGCTCTTTGCTCACAGTCGAAGATAGAGCAAACAACGTGTCGTCAGAGAGGAAGGCATGAAGCAAATGAACAGCAGCAATTTTTTCTGCTTCAAACGCAATCGTCGCTGTCATCCATGCATTCTGTAGTATGGTGACCGTATGGGATGACAACCCCGGTACAGTTTGACAGCCCGTTTTGTACTTCTCTAATTGCAAAGTGAGATCCGTCTGCAATTGGTTCAGATCAACCTTAAACGAGCGATACAGTTCGATTTCTTCAGGCCCAGCACTTTGCACTAGCGTAAGCAGCCAATGTGTCATTTCAATGCTGTGGTGAGTTCTTGAGCTCGCCAAAGCAGCGGCTTGCTCTAATGCTCTTTTCGCTTCAGGGGTTAACTTGTCAACTAACGCGGATAGTGAAAGAGATGCCATTCTTAAATCCTTTTTAAATTGTTATCGTTATTTGTTTATTTGCGTTCGATAGGCTCGGCATTAAGATACTGCCTTTGCCTAATCGACCTCTTCCTTTTGCTAAGTTAGCGCTAGGAAGTTGTGCTCTACGAGCGGTTAAAGTCCAACGAATACGCTTACTCGTCCCCAACATGCGGCACATCAAATGCTTGGTCTCACTCAATCGTTCGGTGTGGAGCAACGCCGCCAATGAATCAGGGTCCTTTGCAATCAACTCGACATCAAATCCAGAACTCATGTTCCAGCTTTGCTTACCAAGCATGGCCCCCAATCCCAGTTGTGCGTGCTGCCCTTCCGGCCTATCACGGCTGCAAAGGCGAGTTTGCTCTGCTTCACTAATGTCAAACCAGCGACCTTTGAACTCATGCAAACACACATCACATCCGGTATAAAACTCAATGATGCTTTTGATGTATGCACGGCTTCGACGCTTTGACGTAAACATACCGCCAAAGAAAATCGCTTCATCGTCAAGGTTGCCAGTCAGAGAGGAGAGGACGGTCTGAATGGGCGACGCCGCTGATTTCTTATCTTGCGTTCGCAGTTGTGCGGGCAATTGGTATGACTGCCAACACCGGTAGTAGAGAGAGAGCAGTCTGTGGTTAAAAATGTCGAAGAAATCCTTCATAGCCGTGTCATTTTCACGCGCCCTTTGCATAACCAGCTCGCTGTAATGACTCGGCAGTACCCCCTGCTCACCGGTTAAACCGATGATGTTGGTTTGTAAGGTTAATTTATTGCTCTGGCAATTTGGCACGACATTTATCAGCTCTCGCGCCTCATAACCTAAACGTTGCGAGACTGTGAGCTGGATTTTTTCATTCTTTGGTAACGCATCAGAACCCAGATGACTATCTGCCTGCAGTAGATGAGTCTCGATCAAATGTATCGCGGTAAAGAGAGGTAGCGATTCAATCTCAGCGAGAAAATCTTCACTTTTCATAACAGCTCTCTCTCTCCCGCCATCGATGGCCATGTATGGAATAACGCCCCAGTGGAGGAGAGCTTAATCAGTAGCCGTGTGAACGTGTTGACTTCAGCGAATTGTGAGAAGTAACTCGATAGCACGTTTCCTAACAAAAAGATCTGTTCTCGAGACAAAATCTGATCGGAAATCGTTAAGGTGATTTCGCTGCCGTGGCAAAAACCGACCCGACCATTTTGCACCACACGCCCAGTCGTCATCTTTGTCGACATACCTTTAATTGAATCGATCAATGCTTTGGTTTCTGGCGAACCTCTAAAAGCCAGCAAGTTTAAGATTTGCTTAAGCGTTTCCGCTCCTTGTTGATTGCAGAAATGATCCAATGTAATCAGTTTTGCAAACTGCCATCGAGTCGTCTCATCCATTTCGGCGCGAATGGTTTCGGTTGGCGTGGTCAAGCAACGAACGCGACTAAAATTGTCCTGACTCTCGGGCAATGTGACCAAAGGAAGCCCTCCACCAAACGGAATTTTGGCGGGGAGATTACGATTGCAACACCACGTGTCGATCGACATCAACCAACTTTCTTTCGCATCGGGGGCAAACAATTGGTGCTTACGATCAACCAGTGATACGAACACTTCCCGCCCGGGTTCATCAAAACCACCAGCCCAGTTTCTATCTTCTCTACGCATTAACCAGAACAGATCATATTGCGTTTGATAGTGGGTATGCGTCCCCGCATAGTAAGGGGGCAAGTTTTCGAAGACCTTATTCCAGTTTCTTAAAGTGACGTCATCAATACTGACCACTTCACTCGACTCTGGATCGCAGTGCTCTGGATGCAGTTGATATTCATATTCAGAGGCTTGCACCCTCATTGGCTTCATTTTCGCTTGATAAAGATTGACAACCGGAACCGCTCCTAAGGCGATATTTTCGACAGAGACTTGTTTCTCCAACCAGTCGTTGCCCTCTGCAAAATAGAGCCAGATTTCCACTTTCCCTTGTTCGCTAGCGAGGACTGAGAGATCTAAGTCTGTCAGCTCAAAAAAGAGAAATTTTTCGGGGAAGTGCAAGTACTCGATCAATAGACGCGTGCCAGAAAAGCTACGCTTACTGTATGGAACCGCCTGTATTTGGTCGTCGAAGCCCAATGAACGTATGTGACGTGGCGTGAGCTCTTTTTTGCATCGACCTCCTTGTACCAAGCTTAGGCCAATGCAGGATTGAAAAATTTGTTGATAAAGCTGCAGAGCCGCTTGTCGTTGACCACTCAGATAGAATCGCAGGCATGAATCATCCAGAGTGGATAGGCTCAACTCAGCATTGTTCGATTGAATTTCGAGTTTGAGCACTGACTTGGCAGCGAGCTCCATACGACATTCTGTGCCGCTAAAAGGGGCATTTTCAAACTGGGCGTCAGTGACATCAAAAGGATGAACTTGTGTGGCACAGCATGTTTTGAAGTCACACTCTTGGTATCCCGGTGCCGTGATCGTGACGCGTTCTCCTTTGGCCACCGTAAACGCCGACGACGAAGAGGTCGTTCCTTTCAACTGCACAATCGACATTGACGGAATGGGGGCATGAAAATCGGGAAATAGCTGCCCAATTAACGCTTCGGTTAGCTGTGGAAACGCGTTATCCAAGCTTTGTCGTATACGAGCAGAGAGAAAAGCACACCCTTCGAGAAGCCTTGAGACATGAGGGTCTTCAACGACTTCATCATTCATTCGCAATCGAGCTGCAATCTTAGGGTATTGTTCCCCAAATTCATGGCCTTTATGACGCAAATACGCGAGTTCTCGATTGTAGTATTTCAGAAAATCTTCACTCATTTCGCTCTACTCAGTTTTATCCCTAGACTGACGGGCTCAACTTCCGAATCCATAACCAACTCCTGCTCGTTATTATCAATCATGCAGGTCGCCTTGATTCTGAGTTTTAAAATTCGATCTAACGGATTTTTGTCTTCTGCAATGGCGACCGACACATAGTTGAGCCTAGGTTCATACTGTTGAATGGTTTCTTTCACTCGTTGGCACAGAACCTGTTGCCCATCCGCGCTGCTAAATGGCATTGATGAGAAATCTGGCAAACCATATCGCAAGATAGACGTCTGTATTTCACGTAGCTCATCTGACAACGTCATCCAGTTGATACGGCTGTTCAGTAATGATTCAAGATCTCGTCTGAGTGAATCCATCAACGCATGTCGCGTTAATGGAAAGTCTCTATCAATGCTGCTCAGAGGATCACTGTCCGTCAATTTATCCATGAGGGATGGGACTAGACCTGTTTCACTCATTCAATCGTGGTTTCCACAGCCAAGGCGACTCGTTCTAATTGGCTCAAAGCCAGCGCATTGTCACCAACCAGCCACATCTTTTGCCCTTGACCGATGCAGTGATCCGTACCTAGAACATTTTTCCAGTCCGTTTCTCTGCCCAGTTTTTGGTTGCCACTTTCGGAATCTACGTACGTCATTGGGAAATGAGCTTCACCTTCGCCAAGTCCTTGAATATCGAACTCGCATGGTCGCCATAGTGTTTCCAACATGTTGGTGGCGGGTTTGAGTTCCAAGTAATGGAGATGGTCCATCGGAACTAAGAAATAGTTACCTGCGGAAGAAAAGAGCTCAATGAAGCCCCCCAATCGATCATCGAGATCTCTCACATCATCATAGCGCACACCATTAATTTCAAATTGGAGTGCTTGACGGGATTGCTCTGCACGCTCACACACCGAGATCAGTTCCTCATGGTTGTTCTCTTTTTGCGCCAAAATGAACTGAACAATCGTTTCACCCAGTTTTTCGGTACCCTCTATGAATTGCGCTGATGCGGCGCCTGCAAAAAAGTCCTTTCTTGCTTGAGCAGCTTTAACCAGATGACGAATTTGGCTTGCTCCGGGCAAATACTCAGGGAACAACTTAATGGACTGCATTAACTGTTCATCCGCGCGCTCAAACTCGCCCATGATGCATAGCAGTTCAATAAACTTGCTGCGAATAGTGGCGTTTTTGGGCGCCAATTTGATTTCTTTAATCAGCGCTTGTTTGGCGAGTTCGAGCTCGCTTCGACTGAGGTGGTCTTGCCAATCTGACATGTTTATTTCCTTATACAATATGCTCAGGAGACAACTCCGTAATCAACTTGATCGATGAAACCATTTGATCCAGTTGAAAATGGGGCCGTAGGTGGATCACCGAATAATATTTTCCTGGGCTACCTAGCTTTTCAGTGACTTTTATTTTGGCTTCGTTAAGCGGATATTTTGCTCTCAGTTCATCCGAAGCCTCATCAGACGCAGTGGTATATTTATGAAGCCACGCCTGAAAATCTCGTTCTATCGATTGGGCATCTTGATAGCTGCCAATCCGATCTCTTCCCATCACTTTTAAATAGTGAGCAATTCTTGAAACACATAAGGTGTATTGCAACATCGAAGACAAACGTGCATTTACACTCGCTCCCTTGGAAGCAAACTGCTGAGGTTTGTGCAAAGAGATGTTCGACGTAAAGCTAACAAACGGCGTTTCAGCGACGGGAGACAGAGGGATAAATCCACAATCTGCCAACTCTTGCTCTCTTTTTTCCGTTATTTTTAAGTTGAGAGGTGCGCGATATCGCCCTCCCTTTCCTGGTAAATCAACCTGACATAAAGAAGGAGGCTGGATAATGCCTTGAGAGTAGTCCCCTGTTTTATGTCCACGTATGTGTGTAAACCAACCATGCTCTTGAAATGCTCTAACAATGACCGCGGCAAAGGAATAGGCGGCATTTCCCCACAACAAATCTTGGTGCGAATCTCGAACTCGTTCGTTATAAACAAACGAATCCGATCTCGAGCCGTCACTTTGATATGGCTGACGATACAAAAGGTTGGGTAGCGTTAAACCAATAAACCGAACATCTTCTTCGGCTCGTAGTCGTTTCCAACTCACGTATTCATTTTGCTCAAATTGGGCATAGACGTTCGTCATCGACGCGATGTTTTCAAAGTAATCTGAACCAAAAACACTCGGTTCGACCGACATAATGAAAGGGCTAAACGCCGCTGCTGCCGACTGCGCAATTTTCCTTAATATGTTGATTTCTCTTTCAACCACCATGGCGTTTTGACCGCCACAGAGATAATAGTCGCCAATCAATAAACCAAACGGCTCTCCCCCTGGCATCGAGTATTCGTTTTGATAGACCAACTTAAACAGCGCGGATTGATCGAACTCTATCGCTCGCTCACTGTCTTTCTTCAGCTCTTCCCATGTACAAGATAGGACTTTGACCTTTACAAGCTCTCCGGCATTGTGATCTTTCTGCTGCACAAGGTAATTTAAGCCTCGCCACGTCGCTTCAAGCTTTTGCATTTGTCGGTGATGAAGAATCTCATCCAGTTGAGCGCTCACTTCCCTATCAATCGATTCAATGGCACTGATGATGCTGTGAACAAACTCTTGTTTCGTTTTCGCTCCAGAAATCTCAACCCAATAGCTCACCATCTGCGTCATCGTCTTGGCATCAAGAAAATGCGCCATCCAAATACCATTCTCCAAAGCAGACTCTGGTGTCGGTAAATCGTGGGAAAGTTGCTCAATTTCGATGAAATTCATATCAATATGAGGGACTGGCTTGTTATGCCAGCCCCTAGTCTCTCTTATCCGCCAGACTGAGGGATTTTCGCTACCAAACGGAGAGACGTTGTGAGCTCTTCCATTTGCAGCCAAGGCTTAAGCCACGCGACCGCGTTGTAAGCACCCGGTGCGCCAGGAACTTCTCTGACCTGCACTCGCGCATCCGCCAACGGGTATTTCGCACGGATCTCTTGACCACCGCCTTCCGACGCGTTGACGTAGCCAAGGATCCATCGATTTAGCCATGACTCAACGTCTTCTGCTTCCATGAAGCTACCAATCTTATCTCGCGCCATGACCTTGAGATAATGCGCAAAACGAGAAGTCGCCATCATGTAAGGCAAGCGCGCAGAAATCGCAGCATTCGCAGTGGCATCTGGCGAATCGTATTTGGCTGGTTTTTGGCAGGTTTGCGCACCAAAGAATACAGCGTAGTTGGTATTCTTATAGTGACATAAAGGCAGGAAGCCCAGTTTACCTAACTCGGATTCACGACGGTCAGTAATGCCAATTTCGGTCGGGCATTTCATATCTGGATCGCCATCGTCACTCATAAAGAAGTGCGTTGGCAGATTGTCGACACGACCACCACCCTCAGCACCACGAATTGCCGTGCAGAATCCATACTTGGCAAATGCGTCAGTGAGCTTCGCTCCCAGTACATACGACGAGTTCATCCAGCAGTAGTCGTTGTGCTGCGCATTCACGGCAATTCCGGTGGTTTCGTCTACGGAAAACTCTTCAAAACCAAACTCTTCGACTGGCGATGTCGCTTGTCCATAAGGAAGTCGAGCAAGGACTTTCGGCATCGTCAAGCTGACAAAGCGTGAGTCTTGGCTTTCACGGAATGCGCGCCACTGAGTGTACTCGAGCGACTCAAATACTTTCTCTAAATCTCTAGGCTTCGACAATTCCGTCCATTCGTCAAAACCAAACAACGCAGGTGAGGCGGCAGAAAGGAATGGAGAAAAACCAGCTGCCGCAACATTCGACATAAGACGCAGCGTTTCAATATCTTCTGGATGATTCGTAAATTCATAGTCACCAATGATCGCACCATATGGCTCACCACCAGCACTACCGAATTCTGATTCGTAGACTTTCTTAAAGACCTGGCTTTGATCGAACTCCACTGCTTTACTCAAATCTTTGTGCAGCTCTTTCTTGGTCATACTCACCATACGAATCTTTAACGTGGAGCTCGTTTCCGAATTCATCACCAGATAATTCAACCCACGCCACGTTCCTTCCAACTTTTGCAACTCAGGGTGATGCATCACCGCAGACAGCTGTTCGGAAATCTTTTTGTCCAAAGCGGTAATGGCTTCACGAAACGTCACGGTTAGGTTTTTATTCCACGTTACCGTACCTTTTAAAGCTTCTTCTGTTAATGTTTTGATTAACTCTTCTGCTCTCGACGCTTCCGTTTGTTTGGTCGCGCCAATCGCTTGTTCTAAGAAGGAAAAACTCTGGCCTTCAACGGTGGGGTCTAATTGTGTTTCAAGCTGTGTTGTCATTGTGCAGTCCCTTACTCCGCTTTCTCTTCTTGGCCTAACTTGAGTTCATCAGCCAATTTAGATAGGTTGTCGGTGTTGTTCAAAACCGCTTCAAGCACGTTTTCTAGTTCTTCTGAACGGTCAACTTTGGTCATTAGGTCACGCAATTTGTTGCGTGTGTCCATTAATTGACGAAGCGGATCAACTTGTCTAACAATCGAGGCGGGTTCGAAATCCTTCATCGATTGGAACTGCAGATTGACCGCAAATTCCGTTCCGTCATCCACCATCGTGTTTTTCACTTTAAACTCCACTGATGGACTCATTTTCTTGAGTACATCATCAAAGTTGTCTCGATCAATTTGAATAAAGCGACGGTCTTTTAGTGGTTTGAGGGCTTCAGTATTTTGGCCAGCAAAATCCCCCATCACACCCACTACAAACGGAAGTTCTTTCTTCAGTGATGTGCCTTCTGTTTCAACATCATAGGTAATATGAACACGTGGCTTCCGTACTCGCGATAATTTCGAGTGGATACTAGTCATATCGTTCTCCCTTTAATTACTCATTTTTGTCTGCTATGCCAACCAAACGGAAATAGCCTTTCTTGGCGTCTCCATCGGAAATAAGCTCTGCCAGGAGTTCTGGCAAAGACATTCCACACCATCGAATCACTTGTTCAATCGTGTATGAAACGGGTGAATGCGGTTCTGTTTCACGAAAAAAATCAGCCACTCGTTGCAAATGCACTATGGCCTGTTCACGAGAGTGCATATTTGCGGCCAATAACTGAAAATTAGCTTCGCCCTGCCCTCGTCCATCGATCTCGCCTTCGTGACTAGAAGCAGAGTGCGATGGTTCATCTGAATTCGTTTCTTTTGAAACCTTGATCATTTTGTCACTCGCCAAATGCATAATTGCCGAGTGTATTGCATCTAATTTTCGAGAAATGTAGGAACTTGGGGTGACTTCTTCACACGCACTATCCAAAGCCTGTGAAAATCGTTCAAAAGAACTTATCGCTCTATTTAGATCCTCTATCAGTCTTTGGTAGAACTGACTGCTCGACGATTTGACGGCTTGGGTAATGTCAGATAACTCAGGGACACCCTGATCGCGTTTGGCTCGTTTCTTGTCCTCATCACAGCGCTCCAAGTCCAAAGCTTGTTGATACTCCCAATACGCATAAGGTTGTTCTAACAGCCCTTCGGTCATGGGTATGCACGATAACGGAAAAATGAGCGTCCCCTCATTATCGATGCCATTCAGGCCGATGATGGGCGAAATTCTTGTTTCTAGGCCATCTTCATCCGGCATTGGATACAGATCTGCCCAATAATTTTCTAAGTAGTAGGTGGCCAGCTCATAGCCAACCGCCATTCCTTTAAAACCATCAAGGCGAGTTAACGCTTCGATAAGCCATGCCACGTACTCGAGATCTTTGGTTTGTGACGTCAGTGCCTGCGGAACTTCATCAAGAAACACTTGCCAGAGGTTGGCATAGTTAAGAATAGGCTCTTCTTCAATAATGGCATTTCGCTCAATATTTCTCGCCTGCATTCTCTGGTCTTTCAGTCGGTAATAGAGTGACTGAGGCGTAATATCACTTCTTGGATCCACACCTGCTGGCTGCTCGGCAGAAATTGGCAGTAAGGCCGGCTCAAACCAAGTGAACTCCTCATAGTGATGACTCATTACACCCTCCTTCTTGCATAAACTGGCACCGTTGCATCAGACGAATGAGACACGCCCTCTTGAACCAATTGCTTTTCTTTGGCCACTTTGATCAATGCGCACGTAACATTGTCATTTGCCCCCCGCACTAACGCAGCGTGAAGAAGGGCAAGACCTGACTGATTAACCGAGTCTGCACACATAATCTGATGTATTTCGCTATTACTAAGCTCTTTAGTCAAACCGTCACTGCAAAGGAGAAACTGATCGCCATGAAGCAACTGCCCCGACTGTTGGTCAATTCTCACCGTCTCTTCGACGCCAACCGCCCTCGTTATTACATTGGCTAAAGGATGCTTTTCTGCATCTTCTTCCGCTAGCAGTCCCTGCTCAACTAACTCCATCACTTGGCTGTGATCTCGTGTCTTTTGTACCAAGTGATTGTCTCTGAGTAGGTAAATGCGGCTATCACCAACCCACAGACAATGGAAATAACCGTCCTGTAAGAACAACAGCACAACGGTGGAACCCATGGTTTTGCCATCGAGGTGAACTTGGGCGTACTGGAAAATTTCCCTATTGGCCACTTCGATCATCTGACGCAATTCATCGATGCCGAAATCTGGTGTGTCGAGAACAAATCTTTCAATGCGATCGACAAGCATTTGGCTCGCAACATCGCCAGCTGAATGCCCACCCATGCCATCTGCAACGACCCATACACGCCTTGCGGTCATATCCAACAACGCATCCTCGTTGTAAGGGCGGACTTTACCTGCGTGTGTCTTGGAAAATGTAAAGAAACTCCAACTCATTCGATCACCGTTACCAATTCCATTTCTGCCATTGCCCATCCAACATTGCGGCAAATTTGCCAATTTGAGGTAAACCATCCATGACGAGCATCATCGGCTCGATGGCATCATTACCATCCGTCCACCAGTAGCACGGCTTAGGGAACTGCTGTCGAACAACATGAGAGAGCAAACTCATCACATTGGTTTCTGTATGTTCCTTAATAAAGAGGTTTTCTCCGCTCAGTTTCTTTTGGGAAACCGGTAACGTTTCTGCCGAAATAGCGTTAATTAACTCTGTACCGGACTGTAGATTCTGACTCCAAACGTCGAAGGTAAAATGGTCGTCCAGCACGGTTAACGCCAGATCTTGCGATTCATTGGCCCAATCTCGACAGCTCCAATAGCTCACGGCATCACCAAGAACGGGCCTGGCTAATGTAAAAAAGAAGTACCGTCCAGCAGCATCTACGCTAGGAATCATCGTTCCGATGATCGTGGCGTCATTGGTTACACCACTGTCCAATGCGAAATGCCAAATTGGCGCGTTTAGAAAATGGCTTTGCCATGTTTCCTGTAGCTGTTCTTTGCTAACGGCGATAATCGCCTGCTGCCAGTCGTGGAAAAGATCCGCAAAAGGTTTCGGCAAGTCTTGCTTGATAAAATCCCCTTTCGCAGGAATTTTGCCTATAAAGCCCCAGCTTGGTGTTATAGCGTTTGCGGACATCGGAAACTCTCCATATCACTCGACCAAAATGGGTTCATCGTACTCTTAGGAATCAATTCCAGTTGAACTTTGTTGCCTTTCAAATCAATCATGACGATGTTGTCTTTGCGAGATTGCGGCCTTGCTTTCAGAGATTGATCAAGCAACTTAAAAATGCCCCATTCGCCCTCATAGGTATAAGCAATTTCACGAATCGAATCGGGTGGTGTGAAGACCACTCTTGTCGCTGAACGCTTCGCTGGCCAAGAGAGATTTTTTACTCTTGCCGGCCCATGTCGATATGCAAGATTCTGCCCCCCAACTTCCAGTACAAAGCTGGTTATATGTTGGTCGAGGTATATCGGTTTCATTGCAAAATCGACTTTTAATGTATTGTCGAGTTCGAAAAACGATTGTCGGATGCGATCTGCGCGTTGAAATACGGCGAGTGTTTCTTGACTGACACCGATTTCCTTCTCGAAGCGCCACACACTTCTCGACGTATCGACAAACGGTTCCAAGTATTCGACAAAGAACGCATCAAGTGTTCCGCCGTAGCCAAAGAATCGACTGAAGTCCTTTAACGTCACTTCTGTTTTCGCTCTTGGCTCAAACGGATACCTGCCTTTGATGCTGCGCTCATAAGGTTTAAGAACCTTGTTAACCCATAGCGTATTAAGGTGAGATCGCGATCCTTTTTCCGCTAACTTGACCGATTCCTCGGAAAGTTCACCTAGCCAGTTGTTGAACGGAGCGGGTAAAAGCTGTTTAGCATGTTCAATTGACGCGGCAACTTCTCCTGTCACGGTGCCATTTAAGATGCTCTTGTAGGCGACTTTCTGATTATTTCCTGAGCTAGAGAGATCGGCCAAATAACTTTTTAAACCACTCAGTGCGAGATGAATATCGTCAAAGTCTTGGTCTGTCATCCTAACAAGATCGTCAAACTCGGCTTCCACTTCTTTTCCAGGAAGCGCAATATCAAACGTATTGCCCTCTTCCGGACGATATAAATCAAGTTTGTCCGCCGTATTTGAAAATTTCACTTTGGCAACTTTGCCAGCGACTTCAGCTACCGCTTTTTCGTTGTTGCTTAGCGAAATTTTCGTTAATGCCACCTCTTTTTGTACCGCTTTAAGCAGCGATTCAATTGGTCGCTCAGAGCCCGCTAATGCCATACTCTGCTCTAAACTTAGTTTCAAACTTGGTGCCGCTTTGAGTTGGATGTCATTGAGCAGTGTCTTCCATTCATAGACATAGTCACGATAGTAGCGCTCTCTCACACCTTGCAAAGCGAGATCATGGTCGATGTTTTGGGCGTCGATCTCATCCCCATACACCCAGTTTTCTTCCATCAAGGCTTTTACCATACGACCCAGTTGCAATTGGAAGATGCTATGGAAACCGTTGTACGTGTAGAAACCGGAAATCCCCATCGATAATGGCTTGCCACTTTTTCGCTCAAACTGCTCAACTCCCCTAGCCCCTAGAACGTCCGTTAAACGAAATGAAGGCACATGACTTTTAAGGAACTGCAGTTTCATTCTTTGGTAGGCTCTTTCCGACAACGACATTTCTGTTAGAACCAATCTGGCAGCGGTTACTGAATCGTTGTTGATATATAAGCCTCTGTCTGCCTGCGACAAAAAGTTCTCGGTATGAGCGTAGAGTTGCTCTCTTAACTCTTCATTCAGTTCACCGGGATACTGCCTTTCAAAGAAATAATTGAACCAACCAAGAACATGTTCACGCTCAAATTTGTCATCGTTGAAGAGCATCAAATATGTTTTGAGTGTTTCGTACAGATATTCTCGGTGCTGTTCATTGTTCTTCATTTCACTGAGAAGTACCGATTCAACATAAGATGAATAGTAATTTGTCAATGCTTGGTGATAAGCACTCTTAGCCGATTGGCCAATTTTTTCACCTTGAAACAAACCAAACGATGTCACACGATCTCTCTCGTCATCTTGCTGTCTATAACCCATAGGGAAACGCATGATGTGATTGAGAATGTTTATCGAGGGGATCAAGTCGTTTTCGAAGTCCAGACCAGACTTAGCAAGTAAGTCATTCACCACAGCTACTTGACGATCCGTTTCATCAATGAGTTGATTGTTCCACTGATAACTCATCATCCACAGAGTGATGGCAGCCCCAGACAGCGCTAGGCACGAGCAGTAGACGCCTTTTCGGATCCAACCACTTTGCTTTTGATGATGACGATTGACCGTCCCTAAAAACTGTTCTTTAAAGATAACATTTTCAAACAAGTTTTTTACAAAATAGCTGCTTGATTCTTTGGAACTTAACCGCAGTAGAGGTTTGCCCAACCCCAGCCCTTGGGATGTTTCAGACATGATACGATCAACCGGCGTGCCTTCTTGCAACGAACTCACAATAAAGACGCCGCGAATCATTGAAGATTCTTCAAACTTGTTTTGGGCAAAAATGTCGTTAAGAAACTCGTCTAGATTCGCTTGAAGACAACGCAATTGCTTTGGAAATTCAAAAATTAAAGATCGCTTGTCAAGGTCATGTTCCGTTTCAAGCCTTTGCATCATGCGGCGATCAAGTCTCTCCAGTAAATCATGAAACTCTTTGTTAAATAGAGAGATGACACCTCGTTCGTCTTCTACTGAGGGCGGAAACATAAATCCTAATAACTGCTCTCGCTCTTCCTTGGTCAGTTCCGTAAAAAACTCACTAAAACCCGCAATGAGATCAGCCTTCGTCAACACAACGTAGATTGGGAACTGCATACCCAATTGATTTTTCAGTTCTTGTAGCCGATTTTTTATCGCTCTTGCATGCATGCCTCGTTCGGTGCGAGTTTGTGTTAGCATACTGGCGATGCTGACGGTAACAATCGCACCATTAATGGGACGCTGTTTACGGTATTGCTTTAATAAGCCTAAGAATCCATACCATGCTTTTGAATCGACATGAGCTTGGCTATCTTGCGTGGTGTACCGGCCAGCCGTATCAATCAACACCGCTTTATTGGTAAACCACCAATCACAATTTCTCGTACCGCCAATACCAGAAACCGAGTCAACACCCATTGAATCTGATAGAGGAAACTCGAGACCCGATTCTTTTAATGCCGTCGTTTTACCTGTTCCAGGAGGACCAATAAGTACATACCAAGGCAACTGGTAGAGATGACTCTTACGCTTTCCACCTTTCGTCACGACTTGAATCGCCTTCTCAATTCTTTCGCGCATGACGTCTATTTCTGCCGCCGCTTCTTTATCGGTCAGGGCATCCACCTCTAATAGGCTTTGGATGCTTTCATCTTGTTCCTTTCGCTCCTTCTGTTGACGGACAACATTCGTTACGCCCCAAATGAAGACTAAAACCACAATAACCAACAAACGGTTAAAGTCTGATTTCAGTGGCTCTATGCCTGCTATCGCGATCAATGGTCCGACAAACCAAATAAAAATAGAAATTGCCCCAAGCCCGATCAAGCTAATCAGCCATTTTTGCCCCAATAAACGTTTAATCTTTGCCATTGTTTGCATCCATTTTTGATTGGGTTTGAACTAGGAGATCGATTTCGACTCTACGGTTGATACTTCTTCCTTCTGCGGTTTCATTTGATACCAAAGGTCTCGCATCTCCCATTCCTTCAGGAATGACGCGCCCACTCAATTTGCCTGCTGATGCTAAGCGATCGGTAAGCGCTGTCGCTCTGGCGAGAGATAAATGCCAGTTAGAAGGGAATTTACTGGTAAAAATGGGGTTATTATCGGTATGTCCGACAACCAATATTTTTCCATTGGTCGCCTCGAGTGCTCTGGCCACTTTCGAAACCACAGGGAATATATGCGCGACAAGCTCCGCACTGCCCGATTCAAACAGATCATTGGACTGAAAAGTAATACGCACTCTATCGGGTAATGCATCGACTTTTAGTAAAACCATTTCTATTTCCGTTGCCAACGAACGTTGGATTTGATTTGCTACGGCAAGAGACGAAATATAATCCGCACTCTGGTTCTCTATCTCTTTGCTCGGCACTAAGTTCATTAACTGACTAAAGGTCTGATCGGATTTTTCGTTTAGGCTATAACTTAAGTACATGTACACACTGACTAACACAGCCGCGGTAATTGATAAAACAACCCACAATGGTGCTTTTTCTGCGATCTGCTCACCAACCAATACTTTGGCTAACGCATCATCGTTGAGTGAAGGACTGTAGTCCCGACCGTGCGATTTAAGGACATCCATTACGCGGTTTTTTAAGGAACGATGTTGCTCGATTCCATTTTCTCGAACTCGAAATTGCCCCAAAAAACCTAAGCTCATGCAGATATACATGACTTCTAGCAGATCTAAGTGCTTATTGGGTTCGGCAAGACTTTCATCGAGATGTATGAAGAACTGCTCACCGCCTTGAGTGTTGGAATAGAATGTCGACAATAACGAGTTGTGTCCCCAAACGGATTGACTTCCCCATTCGGTATTTAGGACGGCTTCATCGATAGCACAACATAAACAGTAGCGTGCGATATCGATCTGCTTACTATTTGCGCCTTGTAATCTCAACCGGTTTTCATAGTCACGCATTTTTTGCACAAATGCTTCACGTAACTGTTTGACATCACTGTGCGTGGCCGTCGCTCTAATTTGGCCAAGCAAGGAAACAATGACATTCGCTTCTGCCAGCAGTACGTTATTGCCAAACGCGACGATACTCGTTTCACGCGTTTCTTTACTATTTTGCGTAAAGAGAACCGTGTTATCGCTTTCAAGCGATGCAACAGGTGTCGACTGCGGTGCTTTTTTACGCCCAGGGGTTGGTTTTACAATCGTTTCGTCCATAGCTTCACTTATTGGTTAATACTCCAAAGCTCCATTTCTAACCCTGGGTAATTACCAGAGACATGAAATGCCATTCCCCCGCTTTCATTTAAACGAGCCCAATAAGCGCCTTGTTTAACCAGCTCAAAATAGACGTAGCCTGCTGCGTAAGGCATCTGTCTTGGCACCACATTCAGTGGCGAAACGGCAATACCGTTGATCTGATTATTGATAAGGTCGCGAATATTCTCTGCGGGTCCAACTTTGATTTGTCCTGGTAACTTTTTTCTAATTTCATCGGCAGAGACATCGGCTTTAACGGCCAATACAAACTGACAAAGTGAAAGCAAACTTTTATCTGGTAATGGCGTAACGCGAATCCCAAACTGGCGAATATCCAAGGGCATCTTGGTCGCAGTTTGCTCCAATACCACACTCAGATATTGACTGAGGATTTGATTCATCTCAGAAAAGACAGGCCCCAAATTACTGTGTTGGTATTCGGGAAGCTTAGGGACTCGCTTATTTTTACTCGAAAAAGTGGACAGCTCACCAATTAAGCTCAATAAGGCCGTCGCTAACTCATGTGGATGAAGCTCACTCCCTTTCGATAAATGTCTTAAATTAGCCTCATAACGATTCAGCATCTGTAGCATAATGAAATCTACTGCAGAGGAAGACGCTGACTTGCCTTGTCCGAGACGACTTGCAATGGCGTCTGCCCTAATTTTGATCATGGCTAAAACGTTATTCAGATAACGAGTAAGCAGCGAACTATGGTGGACATTAAGGAAAGGTGGTACGAACTCTTCATCAAGAATGACTTGACCTTCGCTACCAACATGACGAATTTTCACCAGAGGCAAAGAGACATAGCCCGGCAAATTGTCATTGGTTGCCTTTAACTCGCACTTAAGCGCCGCGAGTTGAAGTACTTCTTCATCACCAGACACGCTATCGGTTAAGGTGTGATCAACCACCTTATAGCGCGTTACCATTGAAGTCTCGGAATGGGAAACGTTTTGGCCTTGGGATTTTTCTGCAGGTATCACAAGCTGAACCAAAGTATTTTCAATCCCTGGCTCAATTTTGAGTGGCTCAGGAAGCTGCTCGTTAATAGGTATGTTAACGAATGTCATATCGGAGAAAATTCCAACACACTCAGTTAGCGATACAACCCCTTCTTTCAACTGTTCTTTGTCGAGAGAAAACGATTCAATTCCTCGGGCATAACAACCCACTAAACGCGTTAGACCTTTGTATTCATGAGACAACGCTCGCTCTTGTTGCTGAAAGTGTTGAGGACGCAGAAACATCCCTTCACTCCAAACAATCGGTGAATAAACACTCATTTAATATCCTGCCAACGTTGTTATTATTTTATAGCCAAAGACAATTCATCTAGTGAAAGCTCGTAGGTGTTATAGCCCTTGCGGTCGACCTTTATCACCTTGCGCCAATTTGCATTTTCGATGTCTCGATATGCCACTACAATGCCGATATATTCAACACTTGGTTTCATCGTAGATTCATAAAGTGTTTTTTGGCCTGGGGAGAGATACAATTCTGTTTTGTTCACCAGATCCGGGCCTAGCGTTTGGGCTGTATTTTCATATAGAGAGAAGAAGTCTTGACTCGTAAATAAGGTATCAGAAGTGAGTTCAAGGACATAAACTACGACAGGTGAAGGTCTGCCATTCATATCTGGATTGACATTGAATCCCGTCTTTATTTCCAAATTTGAATAGGGAGAAACAACCATATTTGCCGCACTGCAACCCACTAATAAAAACACTATTATTGTGGTAATTATTTTTGCCATGGCTTTCATTTATTCTCTCCCTACTTTTCTTATTGCCGATTCATAAGATTTGGAAAAGTCTTCCAAATAAAACCCTTTCTCATCAATGTCAATTTCATTTCTTATTTGAAAATAGATATTTTCATACTTCTTCCATCGTTTTTTATCGAGTTGCGAAAATATTGATGTCAATCCATTTTTTTCACTTTGAGACACATGTCCAGATATGGTATTCGGCTCAAGCAGTCGTAACACCCCAGATACAGCACCATGAACACCTTCTATCATTGCTTTTTCATGAGCTTCTATATCATTGAATGCAGATTGAATTGCAGCTTCCGGTGAAAGAAAACTCGCACTGCGTCTGTTATATAGATTGTGAATTGCATCTTCTAAATTCGCCGAAAACTTAAGAGGGTTATTTTCCTTTTTCTGAAAAGAGGTATGGTTTAATTTGTTCGCCTGTTTAAATTCCGCACGATTATGCAGTGTCTGCATCAGACCTTCTAACATAAGAGAATAAGAGCGACCTAATCGATTAAACCATTGCTCTCTTTCCTGTTCTGGAACTAAGCTTAAATCGATGCCAGCCCCCTTGAGAAAGGCATTCAAATCCGAGTCAACACGTTCACATCGCTTAGCCACTTTCTCATCACGAGGATAGTCGGTCGCTCTCTCTTCTTTCAAAGTCGGCTCTATGTGAGGGCTTAATATGGGAGCGTCAAGAAAGTCATCCAAATCACCTAGCTCTGGCGATAGATTTTGCTGCTGCTTTTCTTCTTCTGCCAAAAATAGGTTTGCGTCAAAACCAAAATCCATAAAATTATCATTACCACTGACAGGCTCTTTATTTACTTCACGTGGTGACAGAGTATTGGTGTGGATTTGGCTTTGGGTTACGTTATGGTTTTCACTATTTTTAAACGATACTTCGATTTCATAATCTCCAAAATTAATCACATCTTTGTCATTTAAAGCCACCTCGACACCATTTCCTACTGGGCTGACTGACTTATTAACAAAAATACCATTTGTAGAGAGATCTCTAAGTAGATAATCATTACCAAACTTAGTTATTTCACCATGAACACCAGAAATAATTCGTTCAGGATCAGGTAATACCCAATCACAGCTCTCAGAGCGACCAAATTTCATACAAAAGTGTTCTTCATTGGTGGGTATTGAATACACACTTTTTATTTCTGGTGTAAAACGGTGGAAACTAGTAATCGAAAGCACTATTCCCATAACATCCTCTAGCCACTTTATTAATAATGCATTTATCAACAAAACCCAAAATGTAAACTCGATTTTGTTTTCAGTATTAGAATGCACTACTACTTTAGATATATTTATTGCCTGCGATAATGAGCATTTTGCTGATTTAACACAAAGCCAAAATCATGCAACAAAACAAATATAGAACACAGTTCAAACTTTTAGTGAGAACCGATGTTACAAAGAATTAGTCCCCTGTTAATTAGTACGAAAGCTTTTAATTCACAGCCAAATCAAACTTTTTTGAGTATATGATGTCACTCTTTACCGTTTTAGGGGTTGTATATGTTAGTTGATAATGAGAAGAAAAACACGCAAGAAGAGAAAAATGACAAGACTAAATTTATTGCGCGTTCACAAAAAATCGGTCCAGAAAAGAATGTAGAAAAAAGTAGAATAGAACCAGTTAGTGTTAAAGAAATAAATAAAGAAGACAGTATTAACGACAAATCTCACACTAAAAGACCCGAATCAAAAACAGCTCACCCCTCAACAAGAACAGAGGTAAACACCACTGTGACGGGGGAAAACAATTCTCCCGGTTATCAAACTCTAGAGAAAGGCCATTTAGTTAAAAATCGTTACGTGATTGACAGCCTAATTGGGCATGGTGGCCTATGTGACGTCTACCGAGCCAAAGATAAAGTTCTTGAATCATCGGGAGTTGCTAGCCCTTTTGTCGCACTCAAAGTATTGCAGCACGAATACATCGACCAACCAGAGACTGCGCGAATGCTTATCCGAGAGGCGCAGCATACTCAAACCTTGAGCCACCCCAACATCATTCGTGTTTTTGATTTTGGCGTCGATAACAAAATTTATTTTATCGTGATGGAATACTTAGATGGAGAGACCATCGAACAGTTGATTCAGCGTTCCAGACCCAATGGCTTGGCGTTTCCTAATGCCAAAGTCCTACTAAACCAAATACTCGATGCTCTGATATATGCTCATTCGCTTGATATCGTACACGCAGACCTGAAGCCCGCTAACATCATGATCGATTCAGCCGGTACGGTAAAATTGCTCGACTTTGGTGTGTCAAAAACTGAACGCCTCAAACAAGATCAGTACGCCGCCAAGCGTAAAGTCGATGATCATCAAGTATTGGGATATACACCAAATTATGCATCCCTCAATATTATTAGCGGTAATAAGCCGTGCAGACAGGACGATCTGTTTGCGTTTGCCTGCATCGCATACGAACTACTCTCTTGCAAGCATCCCTATAATCGAACCCCTATCGATTTGGCTAAGAAAAATGCGATTCCGCTAAAGAAACCCTCTGGTTTTCCAAATACCCTATGGCCCGATATTAAAACGATTCTCACCGACACCAGCGGTCAGTACAAGCTCAGTGCCGAGTCACTGAAACAGAGACTCAACCAAAAGAATCGCTCAAAATATGCGATAGCTGCATTGATTGTTTTCGGTTTATCCACCTCTCTTGGTGTTGTGCATCACTTAAACTCGCAGATCGTGCAGTTGGAAGAAACCAATCGCCAATTGGCTCATTCGCTACAAACGCAACAACAGATCATTAATAGCCAACCTGAGTCAGTCTTCGAACTTAGCGCATCCGATACCATCCATCCGGTTTTAAAAGCCGGATTACTGCGGCATCACAAGCAAACGCTTCTCGCGAAATTCGAGCAACAGATTGATGAAATTCTCAACCAAAGCAATAACGAGTATCCCGATTACGATCAAGTCGAATCTGTCCTGAAGCACGCGGCCATCTACTACCCAGATTCCCACAAGCTTGAATTACTCAACCTTGACATGCGCTCGAGCAAGCGTTCAACCTTGCTGTCAATTGAAAGACACATCAATTCTGTACTCGAAAAAGGTCAATACGATGCTCAACAGGATGGGAAATCGATCGTTGATCTCAACAATGATTTAAATTCCATTCAAAAGAATTATCCACTCACTCCATCATCACTGGCATTGGAAGTATTTGAGCAAAATCTTATTGACGCTATTGAGCAGCGTAACTCAATTGCACTCACAGAACTGCTGGCGATAGGCGCGACGTTTTTTAGTACTCATGAAGCTTCTCAGCAGAGATTGCTACATGCTAAGGAAGTGAATTCAGCCGTCATTGCCATGGAGAAGTGGAAACAAGCGGAAGAAAATGGGCAGCAGGCGGTATACCCCTATGATGCAGCGCAGGTTCTTTATGGGCACAAGTTTACCTCATTACATAAAAAGCTTGAAAACGCGACAACCGTTAACTCACTCGATCAGTTGGTGGCCGATATCGATAACCTCGCCAAGGATTTCCCGCCAAATTTCCCAAACATCTCTGATCTGCGTTTTCAAACTGCCAACAAGTACCTGAAGTTTTCAGATATGCTGCTGAGAAAACGCCAATCAGTCAGTGCACGAAACGCGATGAAAAAGGCAAACGAACTGCTGCAGCAAGTCGACAGTACCGACTTTAGAGGCTAAGGTGCCGACAAAAAACGGCCAAAGCGTCACCCGCTTTGGCCGTTTTAGTGTAGGTATACCGAATTACAAAGGCTGGAATGCCGCTCTGTTGGAGACTTGCTCATACCACTTCTCAATGTGGCTGAATTGTTCAAAGACCGCAAGCTCAAGCCCTTTTACAGCAAACGTAACAAAAATGAACGCGGTGATATCGACAATCGTAAAGTGTTCTGTCGCAACATAAGGGCTTTCAGAAAGGCGCTTTTCCAATACTGGCAAAAATGCCTCAACACGTTTTTTAGATTCTACGCCCCACGCTTCCACACACGTTTCTCTGTCTTGATATATTGCAGTAATATTGCGAAAAGCTTGGAATGCAGCGTAGAGACCTTGAAACTCGACAACACGGTGCCACATTTCGACTTGCGCTTTTTCTAAAGCGTCACGCCCAAACAGCGCCATTTCATTCGGATGAATCTCATCAAAATAACGACAGATTGCCACACTTTCACACAGCGTTGTGCCATCGTCCAGTTCAAGCATCGGCACTTTACCATTGACGCTTTTCTGCAAAAATTCGGGGGTGAGGTTATCGCCCTCTCTTACGTTGAGCTGGACACGTTCAACACTTGCACCAATTTCAGCCAAAAATAGCGCTACTCGGCGACAACTAGGGGTCATTTCTGTTTCATACAGTTTCATTTTTAGTCCTTTCTCTTTTTCAGAACGATCGTTTAGGTTAGAATGTACGTGTTTTCTAAACGTTCAGTCAAGAATAATTTTTATCCATTGAGGTTTTGTTATGGCACGAAAGGCAAATTTCAATCGAGACGATAAGCTACTAGAAGCTATGGATCTCTTCTGGAGGAAAGGCTACGCCAGCACCGCCATTTCAGATTTGGTTGATGAGCTCAAAATAAATCGATTCAGTTTGTACAACACATTTGGTGATAAACAGCAGCTGTATTACGAAGCGCTTGAGATGTACTTAACATCGATCTCCTTTCCTTCTTTAGGTGATGTCAGTCAGCCAGGTGCGTCACTTGCTGAGCTTGAAGCTTTCTTAAATCATTTTGCTCAAATTCAAAGGGAAAGAAGCTGCGGTTGCTTTATGCAAAATGCGTTGATTGAGCACGCTGGTGATGACGATGAAGTACTACAGAAAGGCAACCGCCTGTTTGATCACCTGCTTGAAGTATTGACGAACACCATAGGCAATGGTCAAAAAAATCAACAAATTACAACCACCATTCCGGCAAGCGCTCTGGCAAAGTTGGTCCTTAACCAAATGCAAGGAATGCGCGTTATGGGCAAAACGAAACGCTATGATGATTTAGAAATCGCACTGCAGACGCTGCTCGCACTCATCAAGTTGGAGCCACGTCAATGAGCATCAACGTCATCGCAAAACGTTTGGAATATGGTGCAGACTTAAAACGCGCGATTGCCAATATCGTGACAGAGCATAACATCACAGCGGGAAGTATAGCGGCCTGTACTGGCTGCCTAAGCGAAGTGAAACTGAGGTTGGCTGGCGCGCAAAGTGAATTCCAACAGAAAGCATGTTTTGAAATTGTCGCCATTACTGCCACCTTGACCCCTGAGCATCAGCATGTTCATCTTGCTATTGCGGATGAACACGGTCGTGTGTACGGTGGACACCTACTCGAAGGTTGCCTCGTTGATACCACCGTTGAGGTGATTGTTCACGCATACCCTGCGTTGTATTTTGAGCGAGCTTGGGACGAAAAGACCGGTTACACCGAGCTTGTAATTAAGCAATAAACGTCAATCAAATTCGCGCTTGAGGGGTTTAACAGCACTATCCAATCCTTCAATTTTGAGCGCAAGACAGAGCTGCATTAACTCACCGAGTTCTCCTTGCGGGAACTCGTCTTTGCGTGCAAACCAAAGTAAGTACTCTTCAGGCAAATCAATCAACACCCTTCCCGCATATTTCCCAAATGGCATTTGAATTCGCGCTAACTTGATGAGATTTTCTTTGGCAAGCATGTTCTGGTCCTTTAATTTATTGCGCGACAAGCTTACCATTAGCCGGCAATGACCACCAAGGACAGAAATTCATGAAGACCCCCTGTGTTGCAGCCTGTAAAAACAATAATGGCATCTGCGAAGGTTGCCTGCGCACAGTCACCGAGATAGCCAACTGGTCTCAATTTAATGCTCTGCAAAGAGAAGAGATTATGGCTCAGCTCGATGGCCGAACCGCGACCCACGAGTGCCCGAGCTGTACGAAACCAACGCAATGTGACATTGCCCAAGGAAAAACACACTGTTGGTGTTTTGATCTAGAAGAAAGAGAAGTGAGCGTACCTAGCGAAGCTCTATGCCTTTGTCGACGCTGTTTAGAGAAAGCACCGATTGCCTAAACAATCAGCGCTCATGTCACTACTTTTCTGTGAGTGCTGCCGTGTCAAACTGAACACCTGACCAACCAAAACGTATGAAATTGCGAATATTTTGATGGTCATCGTTCTCGGGATGCAACAATACATCATGACGGTAATAGCGACCAAAACACGCAAGCGTTTGTTCTTCGTTTAACTCATTCAATTGTGCGAAAGAAAAAATCTTGCATGATCCATTGTTTTGGCCCGCTTCGTTATGTGTGTCGCCATTTTGAAATGCCGCAGGCACAAATACATAATGGCTATCAATGACATCAATAACCTCTTGAAACTCCACTTTTTCGGGCGTTTCAGCCAACTTAGCCAGTAAATCCTTTAAACTCATTATCCTTCCTGTACAGTGTGATTAAAGAGTCAAAAAACTAATCGCTTTGTCGTCCCTTTTCAAGCCATTTATCCCAGTGAGTATGCTTAGCAACACTCATGCTATCGAGTTGAACATAGAAAATTGTTTCAAACCAATTCCAACACAAGCTAACCCGTTAAAACCTCAGCTTTTTTATTAATAACGACTATCATTTACAACCTTAAGCGTTACGTTTACTATTCACGCTGTTTATATATTTGTTAATTAGGTTCTGCTCTTTTGAAAAAACCTCGATTTAGTCACGTCTATTTTGGTATTTGGCTATTAGGATTACTCCTTGCTTCTTTCAGTGTCTTAGCCATTTGGCATATAGAATCTCATAGGGAATGGGAACGAGTAGAGCTCAGTCAACACCTTATATCACCTCCCATACTTTATGGTGGTAGTGCCTTTATTCTGGTCATTCTACTCACTCTTGTGGTTAGTTTATGGTTGCACCGCTACCAACAATGGACGGTAATTTCGAAGCGATTAGCAAAAGAAAAAAACCGCACATTGGCAAAGCAAGCGGTGGAAGACAATCTGACCCGCCTTTACAATCGGCATGCTCTCAATACTTATATCAACAAGAAATTGGAAAAATTGGCCAAAGACCCTGACGAGGCCTTTTCCGTTCTCTTCATTGATTTGGACCGTTTCAAAGTCATCAATGATTCCATGGGACATTTGATTGGGGATTTGGTCTTAAAGCAAGTCGCCAGTAGGCTGCTTCTCAATGCCCGCAAACAAGATTCCTGTTATCGATTTGGCGGAGATGAGTTTGTCATCTGCTTACCTGGCCTGCATAACCAAGAAACACTCGCACGCATTGCTCGCCGGTACGCAGAGTTGATCTGCGAACCTTATAATATTGAAGAAAAAATTTGCCAAATCGGCGTCAGTGTTGGAATTGCCACTGTTGCGGATTCCTCATACACCTTGGCAAAAATTTTGCGCGAAGCCGATACAGCGATGTATCGAGCGAAAAAATCAGAAGACAGTAAAGTGGTCTTCTTCGACAACGATATGTTTGTTCAAGCCACTAAACGATTCACTTTTGAGCAAGAGCTCTCTTTTGCGATTGAACGTGAACAGTTACACCTCAAATACCAGCCCATTTTTAGCAATGATGGCGAAGAGCTGATCAGCGTTGAAGTGTTATTACGTTGGTATCATCCAGACAATGGTTGGATTTCACCCGCAGACTTTGTTCCGATTGCCGAAGAAGCAGGTTTGATCAACAAAATTGGTGACTGGGTGATTGAGCGTACCTGCCATGTCGTTGCTCAGCTTAGTGAGCGTTACTGCGCTCAAGAATTGCCACGTTTTAATATTAACGTTTCTGCGAAACAGTTTATCAACGGGCAAGTTTTATACAGCCTTAACAGTCATTTAGCACGTTTTGCTTGTCCGGCTGAGTTGATAGGAATTGAGATCACCGAAACCAGTTTATTATCCGATAGCAAAGCCACAATCGATGTGTTGAACAAGATCAAAGCACTCGGCATTACCATTTCACTGGATGATTTCGGCACTGGCTATTCATCACTTGCGATGCTGAATCAATACCCCATCGACGTAGTCAAAATGGATCGCAGTTTTGTAAAGCACGTTGATGATGTCCACCACCGTTCTGCCCAGCTCTGTTTTGCGATCATCAACATGGCTCATACGATTGATCTTTCAGTGGTAGCAGAAGGTGTTGAGACGCTTGAACAGTTAAAAATTCTCAAAACGTTCCATTGTGATTACGTCCAAGGCTACCTCACGGCAAAGCCTATGAATTTGGAAGAGTTAGAGCAATTGTTTGACACGATTACCCTTAAAAAAATAGCTTGATAGAGAAAAGTAGTCACACGTTTGTGATTACTGAGAAGGGATACTCTATCAAGCTGGTGAGGGTTGGGACACAAACGTTACCCTCAAATCGACAATTTGTTAACGAATGATCTGATCACATTTCGCAGCGCAGATAAAATCATTCTTGTGTAAGCCTTTAATAGAGTGGCTCCACCATGTCACCGTTACTTTCCCCCACTCAAGTAAAATGGAAGGATGGTGGAACTCTTGTTCAGCGAGCTCAGCCACCTGATTACTGAACTGCCAAGCCTGCATAAAGTTTTTAAATTTATACACTTTTTCAAGTTGAGGAATGCCTTCTCTTTCCATTAGGTGCCACCCTTCCAACTCTAGCAGTAATTCTTGCTGCTGTTGTGTCGTTAACGCTATCGCGTCGATACTACAAGCTTCGCATTTTAATTCATCAAGCATCTACAGTTTCCTTTGGTTCAAACAGGGGTGGAAGCAAGCCAGCACTCATTGCAAACTCTACTTCTTTCATTAAATCAATTTTGCTCAATTTGAACAGAGCGTTGATTTCATCCAGCACAAAATACTTGGGTTGCATGATATCGATTCTATAGGGAGTTCTGAGCACCGTTTGGATATCAAACTTTGCTCGTTCTGGACGTTCATCTTCAAGCGCATACACCGTTTCACCAGGAGATGAGAGAACACCGCCACCATAAATTCTCAACTCGCCCTCTTCTCTCAATAAGCCAAATTCGACCGTAAACCAATAAAGACGAGCGAGGTAGGCTCTTTGCTTAGGTGTCGCCTGCTCGCCTAATTTGCCATAGGTTTCCGTAAAAGCGGCAAAATCAGGATTCGTCAACATCGCACAGTGACCAAAGATTTCATGAAAAAAATCGGGCTCTTGCAAATAGTCAAATTCTTCTCTGGTTCGCAAAAACGTGGCGACTGGAAATTTTTTGTTAGCCAACAGATTAAAAAAACGGTCGAAATTGATCAAAGCAGGGACAGGCTCCACACTCCAACCCGTACTCTCTGCAAGCACTTGATTAATTTCCGGTAACTGGGGAACGCGATCGGTTGGGAGATCGAGTAGCGCTAATCCATCGATATAGGCAGAACATGCACGTCCCTGAATCATACTCAGTTGTCTGGTGATCAGATCCTGCCAAATCGCGTCTTCTTCTTCCGTCCACTCAACGAATCCTTCGGAGTCGACGGGTTTTGAATGATAATGACTCATCACAGCCTCAATTTAACAATCCATTTACAACAAGCCTATCTTTTGCACAGAACACTTCCAATCCTACTGACGCTTTTGCCAGCAAAATCCAGTGTAACATTTTCTTTACAAGAATCTCTCAAACCCTTACATATCAAATAAATGTACACTCGTTCACTGTTTGACTTTTGAGCAAAATAGAATAAAACTTATTTGTGTTAATGAATGGTTAACAATGAGAATAACAATGCCAACATCAAGCCCTATCTGGACCCCTTCTCCAGAGAGAATTGCAACCAGCAACCTCAAAAAGTTCATAGAACACATCAACATGCAAGGCGAAGCGATCGAAAACTATGCGCAGTTGCATCAGTGGTCGATTGTCGAAAATAAAAAGTTTTGGATGGAAATCTGGACCTTCTGCGATGTGATTGGTTACCAAGGTGACTGTATCGTCGGTGAAGGGAAGCCAAAATGGGGAAATTACTTTTCGCAAAGAGACAACCTTTGGTTCCCTCAAGCGGAACTCAACTACGCTGAAAACTTACTTTCTTCCGCTTACCAAAAGCCGCCAGAGCCCGCCATCATCTTCCGGAATGAACGGAATGAAGAATCCAGTCTTTCTTGGCAAGAACTGTGTGATCAAGTTTCAATCTTGCAGCAATGGTTAATTCGCAATGGTGTCGGTAAAGGCGATGTGGTGGCTGGCTATCTTCCCTATTTGCCAGAAACCGTCATTGCCATGCTGGCAACAACCAGCCTTGGTGCGGTTTGGACCTCCACCTCT
The DNA here is from genome assembly GCF_000039765.1 of Vibrio vulnificus CMCP6. Lineage (NCBI taxonomy): Bacteria > Pseudomonadati > Pseudomonadota > Gammaproteobacteria > Vibrionales > Vibrionaceae > Vibrio > Vibrio vulnificus. Next base: position 492,890 of record NC_004460.2, read on the forward strand.
CCCGACTTTGGTACAGACAGCGTTATCGAACGATTAGGACAAGTAAACCCCAAAATTCTGTTTTGCTGCGATGGTTACTCATTCAATGGCAAAACGTTCGATATGTCAGAAAAGAACCGCAAAATCGCTGAACAGCTGCCAGACTTACTCAATATTTGTGAAATTGAGTATTTGGAATCTCCCGAGACGGACTACAACACCAACTACTCCACTTGGGCTGCTATATTAGAAAACTACGATGCCAAAGGTATCATCTACGAACGTGTACCTTTTAATTCGCCCTTGTTTATTCTCTACTCTTCCGGGACCACTGGCAAACCAAAGTGCATCATTCACACGGTGGGCGGTACCATTATCAATCACCTGAAAGAACATCAATTACATTGCGATATTCAGCCTGATGATCGTGTTTTTTATTACACCACCTGTGGATGGATGATGTGGAACTGGCATGTGTCCACACTCGCCAGTGGGGCAACGCTGGTGATCTACGATGGTAGCCCCGTTTACCCAGACCAATCGGTTTTGTGGGATATGGTGGACGATTGCCAAGTAACACTGTTTGGCACCTCAGCCAAATACTTAGAAGCGATTCAACATGCGCATTACGAGCCAGCACTGTTCCATGATCTCAGTACGTTAAAAACGATTTGTTCGACGGGTTCCGTGCTCTATCCGGAGCAATTTGATTTTGTCTATTCGTCTATCAAATCCGACGTTCACCTTGCATCTATCTCTGGTGGCACCGATATTTGTGGCTGTTTTGTACTGGGCAACCCCATCTCGCCAGTCTACCGTGGGGAAGTACAGTACGCAGGCTTAGGTGTCTCTATCGCCGTTTACGACGCTTCCGGACAACCAGTCGTTGGACAACGAGGTGAACTGGTGTGTACCAACTCTCTGCCTAACTTCCCGTTGGGCTTTTGGCACGATGATGGCGAGCGTTATCACCAATCATACTGGAGCAAGTATCCCAATGTGTGGCATCACGGTGATGATGTGATCATGACAAGTCATGGTGGATTTGTCTTCTACGGGCGAAGTGACACTACACTTAACCCCGGTGGCGTTCGAATCGGCACAGCGGAGCTCTATCAACAAGTGAACGCACTGAACAGCATTGACGATTCCATTGCGGTGGGGAAAGTGCAAAACCGTAGCGAAGAGATCTGGCTGTTTGTAAAACCTGCGACGGGTTTCGACTTGAACGATAGCATTGCAGAACAAATCCGTTCAACGCTTAGAAACCACTGCTCACCACGCCACGTTCCCAGTCAAATTTTCGCTATTTCGGATATTCCCAAAACGCGCTCAGGGAAGTTGGTCGAGTTGGCGGTAAAACAAGTGGTGAATGGACAAGAAGTGAAAAACCTCGGGGCGATCGCTAACCCAGAAGTTCTAGAGGAAATCAAACGCGTTACACAAGCTTATCGCTAAGCTTTTCTTTGCAACAAGCAAAGTCGGTAACAGAAAAAAGCGAGCCTTACTGTTGGCTCGCCTTTTTTCATTCGCATATTAAGTTTGGTGTCGATACTTTGCGTCTTGGGTCTTGGTGGGCTAACTTAAACGTTTCCCCTGACCAACAAAGACAGAGTGTGTCTCCCCTTCAAACTGCATTTCGAAAGCGGGCGCCACAGCAACGTCTGCAAAACCAGCCTGCTTTAGTAGCGATTCGGCTCTTTGCATCGTTAAGCCTTCTTCATCCGATTGCGCGACCCAATCCCAATGGATAAACGTGCCGCCAATATTGAGCAGGCTATATGAAACCTCTAAAGCAGTTTCCAGATCATCAATGAATGCGCAAACCGAAGACGCCACCACCACATCAAATTGCCCTCTGAATGCAGGATGTTGCGCCACCAATCCCCGAGTTAAACCGTCGACAACGGGTTCGACATTGGGCAACTGCTTTTTATCAAGCTCTTCGATCATCTCTTCAGAAGAATCCAAAGCGACAATATCTTTTGCTAGTGGTGATATTTTTTGGCTTAACAAGCCAGTACCACATCCTAAGTCAAGGACTCTAGCGCCGTTTAAACTCACTAAATCCTTTAACTGATTGAACACAGATTGTGAAAACTGTTCCGTTGCTGGATTGCTCTCCCACTCCTTCGCGGCTTCGTCCCAATTGTGTGCCATCACGGCCTCCATAATTACTTCTTGCAACGTGGATAGATTAACTCAAAATATTCCTTACGTCATAGAGTTATTATTGAAATTCCTCTATGCCGAAAGTGACTTAGCATGCAGGATGAATTTTCGCTATGCTATCGCCAAGTACATTTTTTCGAGTAGAGCATGAATCTTTCACAAATCGAAGCATTTTGCAGCATTGCTGAATTGGGCTCCGTCTCTGAAGCCGCCAGACATCTCGACTGCAACAGAACCAAGCTAAGTATGTCGATAAAATCGCTAGAAAAAGAGCTAGATATTGATCTCTTTGTACGCTCAGGCAACCAACTTACCCTCTCTGAAGCCGGTAAAGCGATTTTTAAAGACTGTGAAAACTTGCTCGTTACCGCACAGCGCATCAAGCAAACCTGCGCAGATGTCTCTGGGGTATTTAATGCCGAAATGTGGATCGCCAGAGACGATTCGTTACCCGATGAAATTTGGCAGGAATTTTCGCACCAACTGAGTAAGCAGTACCCGTCAACGGCTTTTAATATTGTGCTGGCTTCAAGCGGAGATTTAGCAAACTTGGTTGAAACAGGCCAAGTCGACTTTGCATTTGGTGTAGATTATGAACGCGTTGATAGCCCTAAAATCACCTACAGTCCTTTAGGCAAAATACGTATGATGTCAGTGTGTCGCATTGATCATCCCTTGACCAAAATGCGTCGAGTTTCGGACGAGGATCTACGCGCGCAAATGCAAGCACTCATGGTTTATCTCAACGAGAAAGACAATCCCGAATTGCGCCCTTTTTCACTCAAACACATCGGTTTCTCCTGCTTTGACTATATGTTGAACATGATTTTGCAAGAAGATGCGTGGGGCGTTTTGCCTGAACCTCTCATCAGGCTTTATTTACGTGAGCAAAAACTGGCCGTGATTAAACACACTTATGGTTTGACACAAGAGGATTACTGTATGTTGACCCACAGCGGCATGAGTGAGCACCCTGCGATGTCGTGGTTGGCAGACAAAATCAACGACTATTTGTTCGATTTCTAACTCGAACACAGTGAGCGTCAATATTAATGACGCTCATTTATTAAGTTAAAGTGTTGATTTAAAAAGACAATATTAAGATACATTAAATTGACACATTTCATTCACTGACTTTTCATTTGTAAAATTTCGCCGTTACGCAAACAATAACAGAGTGTTTAGCAACCGGAATATTTTATGTGTGACAGGACAACTAAGAACGAAAACCGTATTCTGACTTTCTCAGCCCTTGCTGCATCGGGCTTTGCAGTCGCGGGATTGGTGCTTGGCATGTTCGCAGGGTCACTGGTAATTATGTTTGATGGGGTGTATTCCCTCGTCAGCCTACTGTTAACTTTATTGTCGCTGGCAGCGTCTTACTATATCAACACACCTTCTCAACGTTTGTTTCCTTTTGGTAAAGCTGTCTTAGAGCCGATTGTTATCGCAATCAAGGCAATAGTGATTTTAATGGTGGTTGCTTACTCGCTTTATTCCGCCGTGTTTGATTTATTCAACGGCGGTCGTGAAGTCAATGCCTCTGTGGCGATTTTCTTTGAGACTTCGTGTGTGATTGGTTGTGCTTATGTCTGGTGGTATATCTCGAGAAAAAGTCGCCAATACTCCTCTGGCCTCATTGCTGCTGAAGTAAAACAGTGGCAAATGGATGCGTTGCTTAGTGCCGTTGTTACGATTGGATTTATCATGTCCATCGCCGTGACGTATACCCCATATGCTGAATTTGCAGCCTATGCGGACCCAGTCATGATGCTGGCAATGTCGTTTTACTTCATCAAAGTACCAATGGGAATGTTGAAAGAAGCTTTGCGTGAGCTGCTCATGATGTCCCCAGACGAAGAACTTTGTCGAAGTGTCGGCAGTGATATCGAGTTCATCGAGAAACAAACTTCCCAACATCTGAAACTTGCAGGTGTTGCTAAAGTCGGGCAAGAATTACGCGTTAACGTTGACTTGCATGTCAAGAACAAGACGTTGGCCCTGGCAGAACTGGAAAGTACTCGAAATAAACTGAAGAAGCAGCTCTCTAAGCATCCGTTCAAATTACAGCTCAACGTGAACGTCGCTTTCTAACTCACTGCTCTTCCACATGACGCCGTCTTGCTAGACGGCGTTTTTATTTCTGGTAAGCCACCAACATGTCAGCGAGCCAATGGTTACCATAGCGACGCCCTGCCAAAATGTGCTGGGCAAACTCACGGCAAGAATCATCGAAGAGAATAAAGAAGAAAGAATTGGCGTAAAGTAAGACATTGTCGCAAGCAGAACCATATTCCCGCCAACGATCGCGACATTCCACAACGCATATCCTCCCGCCATCAATGCCGAGGCAACAAACAGAATCCCCACACCTTGCCACCCAAAATGCAACGAGGGAACAGAATCAGAGAGCCACCATTTCACCCATAAGGTCATTGCCGTGGCGATAAAAAACAGCGTGATTGCGTTATGTTTGCAGCGCGCTCTTTGCGTCACATTGCAATAAATAGCCCAGATGATTGCGCCAGCAAAAGCCATGATAAACACCAAAGGATTGGCCATCACATTCGCCTGAATCATTGTCAGTGATACACCATCATCACCACTGACCGTCCAAGCTACACCAACAAAGGCCAGTAGAACCGCTGGATAAAGCCACAAACTGGTTTTCTTGGCGCTCCCCCACACCGCAAACAACACTGTCAAAGCTGGCCAAAGATAATTGACGATTGAAACTTGAATAGATTGCATTCGACTATCGGCATAACCCAACGCCAGTGCTAGGAGAATTTCATAGCTGACAAACAAGGCACCACCAACCAAAAGGTAGCGTTTGGGAAAATAACTCAACTTTGGAATGCCAAGTACCATCACCAACAAAATTGCACTCAAGCTGTAGAGAAGAGCCGCCCCACCCAACGGGCCAAAATATTCCGCAACCATACGCGTCATGGCCAGTAAACAGCTCCAAAATAAAATGGCGAGCAAACCAAATAAGGTGTATCGATGGGTTGTTGTCATTATCTGTGATCCCTAGCTCAGCAACGGCATATCAAACGAAGAGCTTACTGCAAAACTGACCTAGTTCAAAAACAAACACCACCAAACTCGATATAAACAAAGCGATCCCGTCAGTTAGGAGTTACTATGAAACGTTTTCTTCCGTCTAGCGTCATGCTTACCCCCTTCGTTGTCCGTTATTACCAAGAAGAAGAGCCAGAGCATCAAGAACAAGAAACCTCTCTTCAGCACAGTGACGAGCCTCGCCAAGAAATCGAGCATGAAAGTCTCAAAGTCGACATTGAATAGCCGCACAGAATCGGTATCGCTCTTTTCCACTCACAGGCAAAGTTGGTTAAGCTGAGTAAACGGAATTCCGTCAAAAGGAAGGTAAGAAATGAAAAAAGTAGCGGTGATACTCAGTGGTTGTGGTGTGTTTGATGGCAGCGAAATTCACGAGGCGGTTCTAGCCCTCTATGCGATTGAGAAAGCAGGTGCAAGTTGGCATTGTTATGCGCCAAACATCGAACAACTGCATGTGATCAATCATAAAACCGGTGAAGAGATGGATGAATCCAGAAACGTTTTGGTAGAGTCTGCCCGCATCGCACGTGGCAATATTGATGATGTCAGTAAACTAAAGGTCGACGATTACGATGCGCTGCTTTTGCCGGGCGGATTTGGCGCTGCAAAGAACTTAACCAATTTCGCGATTTCTGGCGCAGAATGCCAAGTAAATGAAAGTGTCGCCAAAGCCTGTCGCGACTTTGCCCAAGCGGGCAAGCCTGCGGGTTATCTGTGCATTGCACCAACCATTATCCCTATGGTCTACGCTTCGGGCGTTGAAGGGACCATTGGCAGCGATGTCGCAACCGCGGCGGCATTTAATCAAATGGGAGGTAAGCACGTTGAGTGCTCAGTCGAAGAGATGCATTTCGACTCACAACATAAGGTACTCTCTACCCCAGCTTATATGCTTGCAGGTTCCATTGTCGAAGCCGCATCAGGGATCGAGAAACTGGTTAACAAACTGGTCGAAATCGCCTAAATAACCATCTCGTGATTTAACTACTCAATTCCCTCCCAGCCTTTGGGGGGGAGTAAATTCCAGCGGCGCATTTCCGAATCACTGTAAAGGGGCCTTCCCTGATTACCGATTTGGATGGGAATCGCATCAGCCGATTGACCATCAATCAGTTGATTGATAATTCGACCAACATGTCGACCTTGTACTTCACCAAACAGCAGTACGCCACCTGCTGTTTTTCCTTTGCCAACCGAAAAGTCCCAAAAACCAAACAAAGGCACTTCCGAATGTTGATTGGTCCAAAATAAGATCTCATCAGAAGGAACACTTTTCCCCTTATCATCCACAAGCGTGTGATACAGCCCGACTAAAATCGCGTCGACGTTTTCCTCTTTCGCTCGTCTTACCGTCTCTTGCCAATGAGCCTGAGTATCGACAAGATGAATCGCCACTTCGACCCCCAGACTCTTTTTAATCATCTGATATTGGCTTTCAATATATTCCCCTGCAATGGCAGAGGTCACGCCAGAGTCAAACAGCACCCAAATTTTCAATGGTGAGCGACCGAGGATCCGCTTGATTTCCCCAACGTTTTTCACAAACAGAGGCAACTCTAAAATGCCGGTCACTTTGGCTTGTCCGGGATAGTCCGCAAACAGCTTACGAGGGTTGGAATTAATACCAAGAAACACCATGGAAATGGGTTCATCATACAGATACGGATAGAGATAGCTCAGCGCATTATCGTCACCCAGCACAACAATATCTGGCTTCATTGCCTGGTACTTCGCAAACGCTTTTTCCGCCATTGCGGCGTATTGCTCTTTGGGGACCCGCTTAGTGTTCATTTCAACAGTGGCTATCTGAGCGCGCTCACCGACCTCTTGCCGAATCCCATACAAATAGCTTTCATCCCACTCATACTGAGCATGGTAGCTCTCAATGATCAGCACTTTTGCGCTGTAAGCGAAAGAAGAAACAAAGATCCAACTCAGTATTATCAACGCTAAAACGGCTCTCATGTGGCTGCCTCTCTATGACGTCATGAACTGAGTGTAGTCAAACTCCGTGAATTACGCTTATTTCAATCGAGTTCAGCATGGGTGTCTATAATGAAGCTATTAGGACCAAGAAAAGCTGGGATGCTATGAGCCGTAAACACAATTATGAAGAAAGTATCAATAATCCGCTGTTTAGCCGAATTGGCCGGCGAATCATTCTCATCATGATATTGTTGAGTGGTCTTTTTACTTTGTTTACCACCCTGCTCCAGCTCTACTGGGACTACGACAAAGAGTTTAATGATGTTGAACAACGTCACTACGAAATTCAAAACGTCCATGCAGGGCTCCTGTCGGCGTCTTTGTGGTCATTCGATTTGGTGCTCTTGCAAGAACGGCTCGATGGTTTAGTGAACCTACCGAAAATTGACTACCTTGAAATCAAATCGGGAGACTACACTTTCAGCGCAGGAGAACGTGTAGAACAAGGCGCCATTGCCGATACCTACCCACTGACCTACTACAACGCCATGGACGGCAATATGGAAACCATAGGTACCATCTATGTTGAATCCGACGCGCAAGAGATTTATCACTATTTGCTGAAACAGTTCCTCGTGACCCTCACACTCAACGCGTTAAAAACAGCCTTTGTTTGCTACATTATATTGATGATCTTTCACGCCAGCGTGAACCGTCGGATCTTCGAAATCGCTCAGTATCTGCGGCGTTACAATCCGCGTCATCCGTCTGATCCACTTCAACTTGCGCATTACCAATGGATCATGGAAAACGATGACGAGCTCGATTGGTTAGGTGAAGAAACCAACCGCATCACTGGCAATGTCACCACCTTGTATCGCAATATCAAACAGGAACAGGAGCGGCTGGCGGATTTCACCCACGTCTCTTCAGATTGGTTATGGGAAACCGACGAACTGGGCAGGCTGATATATTGTTCAGAAGCCATGATGGAACAGTTGGGTATCGAACCTTTAGAAAAGCCGTTACTGATTGAAATTGAAGCCTTATCTGATGCCAAAAATCTCACCAGTTACATGCTTAAGCGTAACGACTTTGCCATGTGTGAAGAGAGCATCACCTTAAACTGCATTACTTACCATCTTCTTTTTCAAGCCATAGCGAAATATGAAGAGAACAAATTTCTCGGTTTTCGTGGTACCACGATTAATATTACAGACCTCAAACTCACACAGATCGAACTGCAACAACTCAACCAAAACCTTGAGCATGAAGTGGCGGTAAGAACCCTCGACTTAAAGCAAAGCATGGAACAGCTCAAAGCCACGCAAGAACAGCTAGTGGAATCAGAAAAACTGGCAGCATTGGGCGGGCTTGTTGCTGGTGTTGCACACGAAGTCAACACCCCACTTGGTATCGCCGTGACCGCCTCTTCGATTATTCGAGATGCCTCTATTGAGCTCAATCAAGCCTTTTCCAATCAAACCTTAACCAGCGCACAATTTGCCGACGTGATGCAGAGAATTTCTGACAGCAGCCAAATGCTGGAAAACAACCTTAACCGTGCAGCAAAACTGATCCGAGATTTCAAACAAACGGCGGTCGATCAAATCTCCGAAAGCCGCAGCGAGTTCAATGTCAAACAAGTGCTTGATGCGTTAATTGCCAGCCTGCATCCCGAAACACGCAAGGTGCCTGTGGCTCCCGTCGTGGATTCGCCAGAGGATGTGGTCATGAACAGTTTGCCCGGTGTTCTCACTCAAATCGTCTCTAATCTTGTCCTCAACAGTGTCAATCACGCCTTCGGTACTCAGCCAAACCCCGAGATTCTTGTCCGCATTTCTGAACAAGAACAAAACGTCATATTGGAATATCAAGACAACGGCTCCGGCGTTGACGAATCTCTACATCAAAAGATTTTCGAGCCGTTTTATACCAGTAAACGAGGAAAAGGTGGTTCTGGATTAGGCTTAAATCTGGTGTTTAATTTAGTCAAACAAAAGCTCAAAGGTGATCTCTCTTTTCATTCAGAGCCAAACCAAGGCGTGCATTTTGTAATTACACTGCCCAAAGAACTGCCAATGCAAATAGAGCTTGCTCAAAAAAGTGCCTGATTCCACGACAAGAACCCCGTGCTAAATAGCACGGGGTTCGCAGAAAAAAGCAAGAGCTGAGAAATAAAAAAGGATAACCAAAGGACTCGCTAGTCAGGATGCTGAATACGAATATCGATAAACGCTTGCCAATTTTCCAACAACAAATCCACTAATCGGGGATCGAAATGTTTGCCTTTTTGCGCTTCGATTTCTTGGCGAATTTGTTCATCAGACCACGGTTCTTTGTAGCTGCGTTTTGCCCCTAACGCATCAAACACATCCGCCAAGCCCGTAATTCGGCCACTGATCGGGATCGCCTCTCCTTGCAACCCCATCGGATACCCTGAACCATCCCACTTTTCGTGATGCGTCCCAGCGATTTCTTTTGCAATGGCGAAGAGGCGTCGTTTGGATTTACTCAAGATGTTGACGCCATATTCGACGTGCTTTTTCATGATTTCCCACTCTTGTGCATCCAGCTTACCGGGCTTATGAAGAATGTTGTCAGGAATCGCGACTTTGCCCACATCATGCAACGGTGAAGCGTGCTTGATCAAATTGACTTCAAAATCACTGAGTCCGTACAACTGCGCCAGTTTCTCTGAAATCAACGAAACGCGTTGTACGTGCGCGCCGGTTTCTTTGCTGCGTGCTTCCACCGCATTGGCCAAGTTGTAGACCAGCTCCTTGGAGGTCTCTCGGACATCAAGCAACAAATTAAGATTTTCAAAGGTAAGCCCAATATTTTGCATGTAGATTTCAAGCAGTTGCCGATCTAACTCAGACAACTGCTTATTGAGATTCACATAGAGTAAGTTGTCCACGCCCTGCTCATCATGGCTATACAACACAAACGCATCACCAAAGTGCGTGGTTTGATGGCTCTCCAACACTTGCTGACATCGCTCTGCCACCAGCTCTGGCAGTTTTTCAAACGCACACTCTGAATAGAGATCAACATAAGAACCCGTCGCTGCCAGCGTCATGGCTCGGCAAACCTCGCCGTTAGGGTCGGGCTTAACAATGCAATAAAAAGCGGATTTTTCTAACTTGAGCAATGAAGTGAGCTGCTCTAACACGGCTGAAGCGTAGTGCTGCAGAGAGGTGGTATTTTGTACATAGGCAGAGGCTTGAATCACCTTACTCAAACCTTCTTTCTGTTCTTCTATCAAACAAAGGTCGCGATAAGCGCGCAACATGGAATAGAGAACGGTTTTCAACTTTTGCGTGGTGAGCTCAGTTTTCTCTTTATAGTCATCAATCTCATATTCCTTGATGACGATATCTTCTGGAGCCTGCCCTGCTTGCCCCGTCCTGAGCACGAGACGAATCAAGCGGTTCTTCATTTGCTCGCGAATGAACTTAACCAACTCAAGGCCCGCATGCTCGGTTTCCATCACCACATCGACAAACGCAACGGCAATATCCGTCTGCTGCTGCAAAATCTGCCGAGCCTCTTGCCCTGATAGCGCGGAGATGAGCTCCAACTTTCTTTCTTGGAATTGAAAACCACTCAGTGCTAATCGAGTGACTTGATGCATTTGTTCATCATCATCCACCAGCAAAACTTTCCATGGCTTACATAGGCGAAGGCTCTGTGTAGGCTCTTGAGGTTGATTTTCTGCACGATGGTCTGCAAACAAGTCCATTTGTCACCCTCTCCATTTTTGTTACTCACACTCTAGGTTTAGCACAAATTCAACGGAGAAAGAGGAGCAAAAGCACAAAAACAGCATGATGAGTTTCAATCGCTTAGCGTTTCTTCAAAAATGCCAAGTTCTTTGCCTAACCAGTGAGCACGTTCAGTGTGGTCGAGTAAATGCTCGTCACTGACCGGATGAATCAATACGGATAGATCGCCGCGATGTGCATCCAACCATTCAATCAAACCGTGTTGATTATCACGAAAGTGCAGCTCAAACATCGGCATCTTATGCGGGCCAACAAGACGATCGACCAGCGGAAATATTGCTGTGACATCTTGGCGTTCATTGCGGATCTGCTGGTGAATCTTCAACGCATCTTGGCGACGAATCAAAGGGTAATAAACATGGGCGTGAAACATACAGAGTAACCTTTTTGAAATAATTTGTTTCATTCTAGCGGTTTGTTGAGCGTTTCCAATCAACAGATATCGATAGAGTCTATCAAAAAAATCGAAGATCCCGATGAAAAAGCCTCTTTTGTCACATTGCTGAGGCGAAAAACAGGTGCTAGACTTTCGGCGATCAACGCTTCATATAATCCTAATGATATGGTTTGGGAGTTTCTACCAAGAGCCTTAAACTCTTGATTATGAAGTCTGTCGCTTTATCCGAAATTTTATAAAGAGAAGACTCATGAATTACTTTGACCTGCCGAAGATCGATTTGCACTGCCACCTAGATGGTAGCGTACGCCCGCAGACCATTATTGACCTTGCTGACGAACAGAACCTCACTTTGCCATCACGTGACATTAACGTGATCAAAGAGATGATGGTTGCACCAGAAACTTGCCCAAATTTGGATGAGTATCTGAAACGCTTTGAGTTGCCAGGTATGGTCATGCAAACGGCAGAAGCGCTAGAGAGAATTTCATTTGAGCTATTCGAAGACGCTGCAAACGAGAACGTCAAATATTTAGAAGTTCGCTTTGGCCCGCTTTTACACCAAGTAAAAGGCTTAAGCCTTGACGACATCATGGACAGCGTGGTCCGTGGAATGAAACGTGCAGAAGCGCAATACGACATCCACGGTAACTACATTTTGTCTATTCTACGCACCATGCCAAAAGACCAAATTAAAGCGGTTTTAGAAGCAGGCGCAAAACACCTTAACGATGGTATTGTGGCTTTTGACCTCGCTGGCTCTGAAGTTCCTGGATTCTGTCACGAGTTTGTTCCTTACGCACAATACGCAAAAGAATTGGGTTACCGCATCACTATTCACGCAGGTGAGCAAGGTGCAGGACAAAACGTCTATGACGCGATTTCTTTGCTTGGCGCAGAGCGTGTTGGCCACGGCATCTTCATCCACAACCACCCAGAAGCTTACCAGCTCGTTAAAGGGGAAGAAGTGGCTCTGGAAACGTGCCCTAGCAGTAACGTTCAGACCAAAGCCGTCAACAGCTTGAGTGAACATCCAATTAAAGCGTTCTACAAAGACGGTATTGCCGTAACGATCAACACCGACAACCGTACCGTGTCGAACACCACGATGACCGACGAAGTGCGTAAAGTCGTTGAAGCGTTTGAACTGACAGAAGCGGAATACTTCGATATCTACACCATCAGTGTCAACAATGCCTTCACCTCTGATGCGGTTAAACAGCATCTATTGAGCTTCGCTCAGTAAGCGTTAGGCAAACCAATATCGATAATGCGCCTTCCCAACGGAAGGCGTTTTTCATTCCACCACAGCAAACGCTCATCTTTTTTTCACGAATATTCTGAGATGTTTTGTGTCAACCCTAGTCATTTCCTTCAAATTTTAACAAGCCCAAATGCCAAAGCTGAAACATTGTCCTAATTCTCAGCGGTGTAAGGCAGAGTTTACTGCTTGAAAACAAACTAATCTTAGCGAAATTTAACATTTTGATTACACTTACAGTAAATCGGATGTCCCAAGATGGAACACTGTGGAAGTGGATAAATGCAGAAGCATCAAATAGCCACTTTCGCTTTCACAGGAGACAATTTTAAGAAATGGCGCATATCTAGCGCATCTCATGTGATGTGAATTGGACATTCTCTTTCAGTCTTGTGTCAGCTTATCTCCTGTGGCGATAGGCTTATCAAAAGGAGCTTGAGATGAATATTCAGGCACTGCCAATGCACCGATTCCTCGACTATGAAGGGAATGTGCAAAGCCCACTCCCTTCTTGGGCTAGTGAGGAGCGTCTTGTCCAATTTTACCGTGACATGCTCATCACCAGAGCGTACGACAACAAAGCGGTGGCGCTACAAAGAACGGGGAAACTTGGCACCTACCCATCCCACCTTGGCTCTGAAGCGTTTGGGGTTGGCATTGGTCATGCGCTCAAACCTTCTGACGTGTTCATTCCTTACTATCGGGACATGCCCGCCATGTGGGTTCGTGGTATTGGCATGGAGAAAAACCTGCAATATTGGGGCGGAGATGAACGCGGCAGTGATTTTTGTCCCGAGGAAAGTCACTTACGCTGTTCCGATCTACCCTTCTGTGTCCCCATTGCCACCCAATGCACGCACGCGGTTGGCGTTGCCTCCGCACTCAAAATTCAAGGTAATCATGACGCCGCTTTAGTGACCTGTGGCGATGGCGCTACCTCCAAAGGCGATTTTTTGGAATCCATCAACTGCGCTGGCGTATGGCATTTGCCTTTGGTGTTTGTCGTTAACAACAACCAGTGGGCGATCTCCGTTCCTCGTCAGTTGCAATGTGCGGCGGATTTGTTGTCAGAGAAAGCCAAAGGAGCTGGCATTCCCGGTATCACCGTGGATGGCAATGACGTGGTCGCTGTTTATGATGCCGTTAACAACGCTCTGGACAGAGCGCGAAAAGGCAAAGGCGCGACATTGATTGAAGCGATCAGCTATCGCCTGAGTGATCACACCACTGCCGACGATGCAAGCCGATATCGCAGTGCCGATGAGCTAAAACAAGCATGGCAGTATGAACCGATCAAGCGCCTTCAAGCCTATTTAACCGCTCAAGGGCTTTGGAATGAAGAGCTCGAGCAACAATGGTTAGCCCATTGCAAACAACAAGTAGAGCAAGCCGTCGCACACTATCTTTCGCTTCCGCCACAAGCCCCTGAAAGTGCCTTTGATTATCTCTATGCCTCGCTGCCGGTCGAGCTTCATGCTCAACGAGACATGTTAATTAATAAAGCAATGCGTATGCAGGGAGGCAAACATGGCTGAACTAACCCTAGTTGAAGCGGTCAACCTCGCCCTTCATCACGAGATGGACCGCGATGCAAACGTCGTGGTGCTTGGTGAAGATGTGGGAGACAACGGCGGCGTGTTTCGCGCAACCGTCGGTCTCAAACAGAAATTTGGCCTAAAGCGCGTAATGGACTCACCACTGGCCGAAGCGTTAATTGGTGGTGTAGCGGTGGGTATGGCAACACAAGGATTGAGGCCGGTGGCTGAATTTCAGTTTCAAGGCTTTGTGTTTCCAGCGATGGAGCATCTGATTTGTCACGCGGCAAGAATGCGAAACCGCACTCGAGGACGCCTCACCTGTCCTGCGGTGTTTCGTGCCCCTTTTGGCGGCGGTATTCACGCCCCAGAGCACCACTCTGAAAGTATCGAAGCGCTCTTTGCTCATATTCCCGGCTTTAAGGTGGTGATTCCTTCTTCACCTCAGCGCGCTTACGGCCTTTTGCTCGCTGCCATCCGCAGTGATGATCCTGTGATGTTCTTTGAACCCAAACGCATTTACCGCACCGTCAAATCAGAGGTGATGGATAACGGCGAAGCGCTACCACTTGATAGCTGTTTCACCTTACGTAAAGGCCGCGATGTAACCTTGGTGACTTGGGGCGCGTGCGTGGTGGAATCTCTGCAAGCCGCTCAAACGCTCTCCTCACAAGGCATTGAGGCGGAGGTGATTGATTTAGCCAGTATCAAGCCGCTTGATATGGCGACCATTTTCCAATCTTTAGAAAAAACCGGACGTTTATTGGTGGTGCACGAGGCCAGTCGCAGTGGCGGTGTGGGTGGCGAGATCATTGCCCGCGTCGCTGAGCAGGCAATGTGCTTGCTGAAAGCACCACCTAAACGCGTGACGGGTATGGATACCGTCATGCCTTACTACCGCAATGAGGATTACTTCATGATTCAAGAGCAAGATATTGTGCTCGCCGCTCGTGAGCTTATGGAGGGCTGGAAATGAAAACCTTTATCCTACCGGATCTTGGCGAAGGGCTCGCTGAGTCAGAAATTATTAAGTGGCACGTCAGCGTCGGTGACAAAGTAGAAGTCGACCAAGTGATCCTCACCGTGGAAACCGCCAAGGCAACGGTTGATGTACCAGCCCCATGGGCAGGAACCATTATTACTCGGCATGGCAATGAAGGCGATGTGGTTAACATAGGTGCGCTGTTACTGGAAATCGAAGACGGTGATGTGACCGAAAACAGCGACCAAAAAGTACAACAACGCGAAGATGCTGCCACGGTGGTGGGTCATGTGTCCAATCAGATGCATCAAGTGAAAGTGGACGATTTTTGGATCGGGGGCAACCAAAACCACACCACAGAGAAACGGGTGACCGCCTTGCCATCGGCTCGTTTGCTGGCGCAAAAACTCGGGGTGAACTTGGAGATGGTGTCTGGTACTGGCCCATCCGGTTTGATTATGGATCACGATGTCTACGACGAAGCGGGCAAACAACGCCCCGGTACGGAAGTGCTCAAAGGAGCACGACGCACCATGATGACCACGATGACCGAATCTCATCTGCAAGTGGCTGCGGTCACCATTACTGAAGAAGCGCTGTTAGAGCATTGGAGCAGTCAAGAAGACATTACCGTTCGTTTGGTTCAAGCGGTCGTTTACGCCTGCCAGCAAGAACCCGCATTAAACGCATGGTTTGATGCCGATACCGTCACACGTTGCGTGCACCATACCGTGAATATTGGTATGGCTGTAGACAGTGCCCACGGTTTGTATGTTCCTGTGATGCGACATGCCGATGAGTTTTCACCTGACGACATTCGTAGCTGGATAAATCAAACCGTTTCAGGAATTCGCGAGCGCAAAATTGGCCGTGAGCAGTTGCAACACGCTACGATCACCCTATCAAATTTTGGTGCCATCGCCGGAATTTATGCCACGCCTGTGGTGTCACCGCCGCAAGTGGCGATTGTGGGGGCGGGTCGAATCATTGAGAAAGTGGTGCTTCGGGAAGGAAAAGCCGTGGCCGTCAAAGCAATGCCTTTGTCGATCACCTTTGACCATCGTGCTTGTACGGGTGGCGAAGCCGCGCGCTTTACTAAAGCGTTGGCAGAGCATTTAAGAAAACCCAGTGTATAACTTGTTGCTCAGGCAGTGCATAAAGACTAATGAAATAAGGCGAATAAGTAATAGCTAATAATTAAGGGCTTCCACGATGAAGCCCTTTTGCTTGTTTGCTTGGTGAGAATCGATGATGAAAACGCACAGTTAAGCGCGCAATAATCAGCGACAAAGCCTGACAAATACCCTACGTTTCGACAAACTGGGCGCCTCAAAAACCTCGGCGTCTTTCTACACCTTTTCCAACAGTTCCGGCAGGATGTCAAACAGATCGCCCACCAAACCGTAGTCCGCCACTTGGAATATTGGCGCGTCTGGGTCTTTGTTTATCGCGACAATGACTTTCGACTCTTTCATACCAGCAAGATGCTGTATCGCGCCTGAAATGCCAATCGCAATATACAGCTCCGGTGCGACAATTTTCCCAGTCTGCCCCACTTGCAGATCATTCGACACGTAACCCGCATCGACCGCTGCGCGCGAAGCCCCCACCGCCGCGCCTAACTTATCGGCCAATTGCTCCACCATGGCAAACTGTGCTTTGCTCCCTAAGCCACGCCCGCCAGACACCACGACTCTCGCGTTGGGCAAATCTGGTCGCTCACTTTCTACCTTTTCTAAACCGACAAATTCGCTGTTTTCGGCGCACAGTACCTTGTCGAGTCGCACAACTGGCACCTGATTGCTGCTATTTTCACCTAAGCCATTGTCAGATAAGGCTTCAAACGCAGAGCTTCTAATGGAAACCATTTTGACTGCATCGAGTGATTTCACCGTGGCCAGCGCATTGCCGGCATAAATTGGCCGAACAAAGGTATCGTCCGATTCAATCGCCACCACATCCGACAACTGACCAACATCGCGCAGCGCCGCGACACCGGGCAGTATATTTTTACCAAAGGTGGTTGCCGCTGCGAGCACGTGGGTATAAGGCTCACTCAACTGCGCCATCACGGACACAATGTTCTCTGCCAAACGATGTTGATAGGCCGGCGAATCCAACACCATGATCTCTGCGATTCCGTCGATACGCTGTGCATGTTCGACCACGGCATCACATTGATGGCCAATGATCAGCGCCGTAATGCCCTCAGGTTGCAATTGCAACGCCGCGCTCATGGCTCGTAAGCTTTCAGGACAAATATTCCGGTCATTATGCTCAGTCAGGAACAGCACTTTTACGTCATTCTTTTCCATCACTTTACTCTCTCCATTATCACGGCTGGCATTACAGCACCTTGGCGTCGTTTTTTAATTTTTCGATGAGCTGATCCACATTCGCCACCCGCTCTCCGGCTTTGCGCTCTGTTGGTGTGTTCACCGTCAGCAATTGCTGATGAGATTTAACCTCAATGGAAAGCTGTTGTAGTGTGATCACATCCAGCGGTTTCTTCTTGGCTTTCATGATGTTGGGTAAAGAGGCATATCGCGGCTCATTAAGGCGCAGATCCGTACTGATGATGGCAGGAAGTACTAATCGCAACTCCTCCAACCCGCCGTCGACTTCTCGCGTCACGTTGACCTGCTCACCCGAGACAACGACTTTGGAAGCAAACGTCGCGCAAGGTCTTTGGCTCAATGCCGCCAGCATTTGCGGCACTTGGTTGTTATCACTGTCGACGGACTGTTTTCCCAGCAGCACTAATCCAACCGATTCTTGCTCCATCAGACGATGCAGAATTTTCGCCACCGTGAGCGGTTCTACAGCCAACACATTTTGCGCATTCTCCACCACAGAAGAGAGATCGACATGAATCGCTCTATCCGCCCCCAGCGCCAACGCAGCTCTCAATTGCTCTTGGCAGCTTTCGTCACCGATGGAGACAACGATCACTTCCTCAGCATGGCCCGCTTCTTTGACCCGCACGGCCTCTTCTACCGCGATTTCACAAAACGGATTGAGCGTCATTTTCACGTTGGTCATTTCAACGCCAGAACCGTCCGCTTTCACACGCGCTTTGAGATAAGGGTCGATCACGCGTTTGATACCCACCAATACTTTCACGTAGCCTCCTTAATGGACATCACCAACCATTTGAAATAAAAGCCATTTACTCAATCTCTTTACTTCAATGTCGTCAAATACTGTCCGAAGATTTATTGCATTAACATTTGTGCAACATGGTAATTTCAGCTTAGTAAAGTTTACGTTTACGTCAACTGGACTATATTTAAGCCAATGAACGACTCTGTAGCGGCAGGTTTACATTATGGAAAGAGAATGCATGGAATTCGACGTGGTTATCGTTGGTGCGGGGCCAGCTGGTCTGTCAGCCGCTTGTCGTTTGGCGCAACTCGCCCAAGCCTCCAATCAAAGCCTCTCCATTTGTGTGTTAGAAAAGGGCTCAGAAGTGGGTGCGCATATCCTTTCTGGCGCACTGTTTGAAACTCGCGCATTGGCAGAACTTTTTCCCGATTGGCAGGATCAAGGGGCGCCAGTCGACACGCCCATCACGCAAGATCGCCTGCTTTACCTCACTACCGAGCATAACCACATTGAAGTGCCTGCCTTTCTGGTGCCTAAATCACTTCATAATAGCAGTGACAACTATGTGGTCAGTTTGGGTAATCTCTGCCGCTGGTTGGCCAAACAAGCAGAAGCCCTCGGTGTAGAGGTGTTTGCTGGCTTTCCCGCTAAAGAGGTGGTAATTAATGAAAGTGACATTGTCACTGGTGTCATTACCACCGACATGGGCCTAGACAAGCAATCTCAGCCTAAAGCAGGATTTGAAGCGGGCATCGAGCTAAAAGCGCGCTTTACCGTGTTTGCCGAAGGCGCGCGTGGTCATTTGGGTAAACAACTGATTGAGCACTTTGCTCTCGACCAAGGAAAGCCGCCACAACACTACGCTCTAGGGATCAAAGAAATTTGGCAACTGCCTCAAGAGAACCCAGCCTATCAAGCAGGCCACGTCACCCACTTTGCTGGCTGGCCTTTAAGTGACACTGACAGCCAAGGGGGGGGCTTTCTATACCATATGGATAATCATCAAGTTTGCGTTGGTTTGATCACAGACCTGAACTACAGCAACCCCTACCTCAGTCCATTTGAAGAATTTCAACGCATGAAGCATCACCCCGCTATCGCCTCGCTATTGCAAGGCGCGGAGCGCGTCGCTTACGGTGCCAGAGCCATCACCAAGGGCGGGCTGCATTCACTGCCCAAGCAGCAGTTTGCTGGAGGATTACTGATTGGTTGCGATGCTGGCACCCTAAATAGTGGCAAGATCAAGGGCTGCCATACGGCGATGAAATCGGGCATGCTCGCCGCTGAGGCCATTTTCAAGGCGTGGCAATCGCCCGAGCAAAATACTGAAGCGGACTATCAAAGTGAATTTGAACAATCTTGGCTTTTTGATGAGCTCGCGCAGACGAAAAACTTCTCTGCCGCCCTACATCGCTACGGGCCGCTCGTTGGTGGGGCTCTGAATACCTTTGAACAAAATCTCTGGTATCCTCTCACCGGGCAGGCCCCCAGTTGGCATATTGTGGATGATAGAGCGGATCACCTTTGTTTGGATGAGTGCGCCGTTGTCACTCCCATTGCGTACCCAAAAGCGGATGGAGTATTGAGCTTTGACAAACCCTCATCACTTTATCTTTCCGCCACTCAGCATGAGGAAAATCAGCCCTGCCACCTGATGGTAAACGATCTCGACACGGCACTCAAACGCCACCTGAATTTGTACGATGAGCCTGCACAACGCTATTGCCCCGCTGGTGTGTATGAGGTTATCGAAGGCGAAAGTGGTCCCTATTTGCAAATTAATGCCGCCAACTGTTTACACTGTAAAACCTGCGACATCAAAGATCCGTCAGGGAACATTACGTGGACACCACCAGAAGGCGGTGGTGGACCGAACTACCAAAATATGTAAATCGAGTTGCCACACAATACTCGGCTTCAAAAAATACTTCGATGGAAAATACCTTGTTTGAAAAATAGCTGTTTAGAAAGTACCAAGCTCGAAGCGGAGGCCGTCTCGAATCAAAAATTAAACACGCTTCGATTGGATGAAGCGCACTTTGCTTTCTATGCTTATGTCAATAAGTCGAATTGAGGTTAAAGCAGTATGAGAAATCAAACCGATTTCTCTAGCAATCATTCAAATATTAAGTGATAAACACTAAGTTTCATTTAAAGCTCAAAATAAATATCGCCAACTAATGATAAAAATGATAAATTACACGAAATTTTGGTAGGAAATCACACTTTTTAATATATGGATGTAGGTTGCAATGGCAATAATTGATACCAAGCATAGAAGGTAACTCATTCATGTTTATTAAGAATCTATCAATCGGCAAGAAAATCGCAGCAGCATTTTCAATCATAGCCGTCATCAATATCGCATTTGGGATATTTTTGTCTACAGAGCTCAATACGGTAAAATCCGAGCTATTAAACTACACCGAAGATACATTACCTGCGATGGAAAAAGTGGATGCTGTACGAGATAAAATCTCATATTGGCGTCGTACTCAATTTGCGGTGTTCGCGATGAACGACGAAAACCAAATCAAACAGACCATCACACGTAACGAAGGCATCCGTCGAGAGATCGAAACGGAACTCGCCGCGTATGGAAAAAGCGTCTGGCCAGGTGAAGAAGAGCAAACCTACAACCGTTTGATGTCACTTTGGAGTGGTTACCTCAGCACCATGGATAAGTTTAACGACGCATTGCTTGCAGGCGACAAAGACGCCGCTTATCCAATCCTCACCAACTCCCTGTCGACCTTTGAATCGATTGAGACGGAAGTGAACAAGTTGGTGATGATTCTCAAAGGCGCAATGGACAGCAACAAGAATCAAATTCTGTCGTCTGTTAACGGCCTAAACACCACTGCTGTTATCAGCAATATCGCTATCTTTGCTGTGATGGTGATCATGACGCTGCTATTAACTCGTATCATTTGTGGGCCACTGAATATCGTTGTTCGTCAGGCGAACGCCATTGCACGTGGTGATCTGTCGCAAGATCTCGACCGTAACGCGATCGGTAACGATGAGTTGGGCGAGCTGGCAGACGCCACCATTAAGATGCAAGACGATTTGCGCCAAGTGATCGACAACGTGATTGCCGCTGTAACCCAATTGAGCAGTGCTGTAGAAGAGATGACACAGATCTCTGAAATGTCCGCTTCTGGCATGAAAGATCAACAAATGCAGGTGACGTTGGTTGCGACCGCCATGACTGAAATGAAAGCCGCAGTGGCAGACGTTGCACGCAACACCGAAGACTCTGCATCGCAAGCGTACGACGCGAATCGCCGTACTCAAGATGGTGCGAAAGAGACGCATCAAATGGTGGTATCGATCGAAGAGGTGGCCGACATCATCGCCAAAGCGGGCGACACGGTGGCCGAGCTTGAAGCGCAATCGAACCAGATCAACGTTGTGGTGGATGTGATTCGTGGTATTGCTGACCAAACCAACCTCTTGGCACTGAATGCAGCCATTGAAGCGGCGCGCGCTGGCGAATCTGGCCGTGGCTTTGCGGTTGTTGCCGATGAAGTGAGAACCTTGGCAGGCCGCACTCAAGATTCAACCGGTGAAATCACGTCTATCATCGAGAAACTTCAGGATTTGGCAAAACAAGCCAAACACGCGACCGAAGATTCAAGAACCAGCATCGGTGCTTGTGTTGAGCAAGGTAACAACGCACAGGAATTAATGGGCTCGATTGAAAAGTCCATCGCGAACATCGCAGACATGGGCGCGCAAATTGCCACCGCATGTGGACAACAAGATTCCGTTGCGGAAGAACTCAGCCGCAATATAGAGAACATTCACATGGCTTCGCAAGAAGTTGCGCAAGGGTCGCAGCAAACCGCGCAAGCGTGCCGTGAATTGACTCAACTTTCCGTCTCGCTGCAAGACGTCATGAGTCGTTTCAAATTGAATTAATACAACCACCCCGGCCTGAGTGCTGGGGTTTTTCTTAGGGAAATAACATGAACTTTAAAAAGACCCTTCTATCCATTGCCATCGCTAGCGCCAGTCTCACTCCGGCTTTCTCTTACAGCGCACCTCTCTTACTCGACAACACGGTTCACCAAACCAGCCAAATCGCTGGGGCCAATGCTTGGCTCGAAATCAGCCTCGGCCAATTCAAAAGCAACATTGAACAATTTAAATCGCACATTGCCCCACAAACCAAAATTTGTGCGGTGATGAAAGCCGACGCTTATGGCAACGGAATTCGTGGTTTGATGCCAACCATTCTTGAACAACAAATTCCCTGCGTGGCTATCGCCAGTAATGCGGAGGCTAAACTCGTCCGAGAAAGTGGGTTTGAAGGCGAGTTAATTCGCGTGCGCTCCGCTAGCACAAGTGAAATTGAACAGGCACTCTCTCTTGATATCGAAGAGTTAATTGGCAGTGAGCAACAAGCTCGTGAGTTAGCAAGCTTGGCAGAAAAGTACAGCAAAACCATTAAAGTTCACCTTGCTCTTAATGACGGTGGCATGGGCCGTAATGGTATTGATATGAGTACCGAACGTGGACCAAAAGAAGCAGTCGCCATTGCAACGCACCCTTCGGTTGCCGTGGTCGGTATCATGACCCATTTCCCGAATTACAATGCAGAGGATGTACGAACAAAGCTAAAAAGCTTTAACCAACATGCACAGTGGTTAATGGAAAGTGCAGGGCTAAAACGTGAAGAGATCACCCTACATGTGGCCAATTCCTACACCGCGTTGAATGTCCCTGAAGCGCAGTTGGATATGGTTCGCCCAGGTGGTGTGCTCTATGGTGATCTCCCGACCAACCCTGAGTACCCTTCTATTGTGGCGTTCAAAACCCGCGTTGCTTCACTTCATTCGCTTCCGGCAGGCAGCACCGTGGGTTACGACAGCACGTTTACCACAGCAAATGACGCAGTGATGGCAAACCTCACGGTCGGCTATTCCGATGGCTACCCACGAAAAATGGGCAACAAAGCGCAAGTGCTGATCAACGGCCAACGCGCCAATGTGGTGGGCGTTGCTTCAATGAATACTACGATGGTGGATGTGTCCAATATCAAAGGCGTGTTACCCGGCGATGAGGTGACGCTCTTTGGTGCTCAAAAAAACCAGCACATCTCTGTCGGTGAAATGGAAGAAAACGCCGAGGTAATTTTCCCAGAGCTTTACACCATTTGGGGCACCAGCAACCCGCGCTTCTATGTGAAGTGAAACAGGTAAAAGCGGATTGATTAGAGAGAATGGTATAACAACTAAGACTCTATACTCGTGCCTCGTTGAACACCACAAATGAGATAACGTTGATGCCATAAAAAAGCCGCCTTTATTCAGGCGGCTTTGATATTAATGGAAGGTGAATATTACACCGTTATACCCTTTTTATGGACAACGTCTGCCCACGCAGTGGTAATCGCCACGCGAGATTTGCTGTCTAGGTTATCGATGAATCCATTGTCACCCGCCTGAGGGTCAAAGCCACTCATGGCTTGTACCAGCGCATCAATTGCACTCTCAGACAAGGTGGTGTACTCACGTTCACCCGTCGCGTCTTTCTCACCCATTGCGATGATCACCTGCGCTCGATTACCGTTAAAGTAATCACTGAACGTCACCGAACCAATATGCTCAAACTTCGCTTGGTCACTGTCGCTTGCCGGGTCACGAAGAATAGACAACTTCAGGTCATATCCGCTGCGTTCGAACCACAGTTTCTGCCAATCGATGCCATTGAAGACAATGTTATCTTCGCTGCGAATGTCTTCAACAAGGTTGTCGATAACATCACCGCTCACCACAAAGCTGTCCACATCCGTGCCACCTTTGAACGTGTTTTGATAACCACCCAACACCATCAGATCGTGCCCTTCGCCACCGTTGAATTGACTGAACTTAGAGATGGCCGCTGCGATGAGATGGTCTTCGCCCTCACCGCCATTCAACACGGCGTGATAGCCCATTAGCTTCACAACATCGTTGCCAGCGCTTGCATTGATGCGGTTGTAGTTACCGAAGACATTAGCAAAGTCATTGCCAGCGCCTAGCTCTACTTGGTTGTTGTTGCCAATCGTAACGGAGTAGTCTTGATCGTCACCCGTATCCACACGGTTGAAGTTGCCAGACGTCACCACGTAGTCACGGCCTGAACCGGTGTCAATTTCACCGCCCTCACCAAAGACAAACGACTGGTCATCACCGGCACCAAGGAAGACATGGTTAATGCGTCCTGCAACCACTGCTGTGTCGTTGCCATCACCGCCAAACATCATGTTTTCACGTCCCATCAGAACGCCCATGTCGTTGCCTTCGCCGCCCGTGAAGATGTTTGACGTGCCTGTTGCGTAGAACACATCATCGCCTCGTCCGCCCCAGAAGTTGTTGTTGTCTCCTAGATACGCTCCGAGATCTTTACCATCACCACCCCAGTTGAAGTTGTAGTTTCCTAGGGAGATGTTGATATCACCATCACCTTGGAGATGACCACTGTTACGAAGGAAATCAAACGTTTTCTCTTTCATATTCAGCAGATCAGCGGTGAGATTCTCTTTGAGATTTTCCACCAGCGATTTCATCTCTTTCTGCTTGTCTTGACTAAAGATAGTGGCGAACAAGTTCGGCAGGTTAAGCGAGTTAAAGCCAAAGGCACGATCTGGTGTTTCTGCTGTTTCAGTGCTGCCATCAGCCACCGTCGCGCCTTGTGCACTGTTTACGTTCGCACCATTAACAGAAACCGAAGAGTTGTCCTCTTCCTCTTCTGGCGCCTTCTCTTTCAGTCCATGAGTTTCAGCAAAAGACTTAATGCCATCCGCCCCCATGTTGATACCCGACTTCAAGCTATCCAGTAACTTAGCTGGGTCGACAAAGGCTTGCAGTTGATCACCACTGAACTCACCAATGACCTCCAACATCTCTTTGAGAATCGCCACGCCGTCAACGGCTTCACCATTACGCGAAACAATGTGACCTGACGCGGTGTAATCCACACCAAAAATATCCGCTAGCGTGGTCTCGGCTCCTACACCCGCTAACTGCCCAAGTAGCTTGTTCTTAAGCTGACGAGGCAAATCTTCTGGCGTGTAGGTGAAGGTTGTCTTGGCCTGACCCGTAGCAGAGAACTGCTGTGTCATGAGGCCAAACAGTGAGCCTAGGTTGGTATCCAAAATAGACTGGATGTTGTCACCAAACATGAAGTTCCAGTTACCTGTCGTCACTTGGATATCCGCACCTTGACCACCCACGGCAAAGTTAAACGCAAGCTTTTCATTGGCTTGACGAAGCTTATCTGCGCGGCTGAGCTTGCTGGTGTCAGAATCGCTATTGCCACTTAACCATTGATTGTACTGCTTGTTCAGAGCCGCTTCTGCATCGTGCTTCAAGCCACGGCTGCTTCGCTCGTTCTGCGAGTCTAGTTCAACCAAACTGGTGTAATCAACGCTGCTGCTCTGATCCAAACCAGACATATCTTTGACAAACTTCTTGGCGCCAGACAATGTCCATTGCTGCTCTTGAGCCGCTAGCCAATCTTGGCCCTCACCCGAGGTGGCAATGCTTTGCAGTACGCCCGAAATACGAGCGGCACCATCGAACGGATTAACCAATGGCGGAGTCGGAATCGACTTGTCCATCATCACAATCAGATCATTACTTCGACCTAAGTTGAAGCTCACATTACGATTACCGATGAACATTTGCGCACCTTCCAGTGCCTGATAACCACCAATATCGAAGCTGTGCTTGCTCTCACCATTGCCGATGTGAACCATGACGTTATTGTCACCAAAGGCCAGCGACTTAAAGCCACCCGTGCCGACTTTAATGCCCACATTCGATGTGCCCCAGTTCACTGCCGTAAACTCACCATCACCTACATTGACTTGAATGTTACCTGAGTAGCTGAGTTTATTGTTTGCAGAAGAAGATGAGGTTTCTGTCTCCGCTTTGCGTTTTTCTGGCGCATCAAACACATCATTGTTGCCACCGATTGCACCACGAGCTGGCTCGTCAACGTCGCTGACACCAATACGAGAGAGATCGATGTCGCCTTCCGCAATACCATTGCGAATACGTTCATCCTTGGCAACAACTTCACCTTGCTCGTCCCAGCTTAGCGAAACTTTGTTGTTTTCTGCTTTTTGGACCCAATCGCCATTCGCGTCCTTGGTATGTTTACGCCCTGCCTCGTCTACCGCCAGTTCAGAACTGCGTACAGAGACATCGACACGAAGACCATTCGCATCCATCGCGTTAATAAACTGATGACCAAAGCCTTTTTGCTTGTCGTCACTCACCAAAGAACAACCAACAATACTGATATGATCAGGCTTATTGTTGATGTTTTCCGCTTGATTAAACGACTGTTGGAACTTGGCCAATTTCACGGCCAGCTCATCGGCACTGTAGCCACTTAAACGCGTGTTGTTACTTTCTGAGTCATCTCGACCATGACCTACTAACTGCCAACGTAGCTTTCCATCCAGCTTTGACGGATCCCCATACACCACGCGATAGTTGCCGTCTGAATCGATCTGCACCACCACACTGCTTTCTGGGTGCTTACCCGCAAGGTTCGCAGCGGCTTTTGCAACGACATCATCGTTCTCCATTTGCACGATGATTTGACCATCAAAACGGCTTTCACCGCCGTCCGCGGTCGGAGTCACAACAACACGTTCCCAGTCATTCACATTTTGGTTGTGAAGAGCGGTATTTGCGCCACTCAAACTGCCCTTGAACGTGATCTTCGGTTTGTTAGCAACATCATCGTAGACAACACGTAGACTTACATCGTCTTGTTCAACTGTGAACTGGTTCGAGTCACTGACTTTAAGCGCAGGAAGATCGAGACGGTGCGTGATACCAGGAACGAACCCTTCAATCCCTTTGTGAGACTGCAAATGCGCTTTACCGTAGATAGCAACGAACTTTTCGCCATCAGGCAGATTTTGTAATACTTCCACCGCAATGTTGTTCGCAGCACCAGCACGGTACATCAGACCATGTTCTGTTCCCTGAACATTTGGACGCGCAGAGCTGTTTGCATCCAGCGCGACGATGCGCATACCGTTAGCACGTGCGTTTTCAAAAAGAGTGACATCGAGATGCTTTGTTTTCAGCATTGCGCTTAGTTCACTCGACATCACACCCGTAGCTAGGTAGCGATCAATCAGCGGTTGCGCAAGGTCTGAGCGTAAATGCTCAAGGCCAATGACTGTGACTCCCTGTTTTTTCAGTGCATCCATCTGTTCATTAACAAAGCGTAGGCCGTTGACGTCGCTGCCATGCACTTCACCAATCAAGAGGCCTTTACGATCATCCAGAAGAACCGCAAGCTGCTCGTCAACGCCCGTTGCACTAGCAAGCTTATTCGTCAGCTCATCATAGCCTGTACCAGAGTAACGACGATCCCAAGCGTCAATATCCGTCTCATGGCTACTGCGGTAGATACCTTCAATTTGATCCATTCGGTCGGAATCAAGTTGAGATAAGTAGCTTTGATCTGCAAATTTCTTCAGCAGTATCATTTCAGCTGAATCACCAGAAATCGGATCCGCTTTCTTCGCCGCTTCTTTCAGGAAGTAGAACGCCATTTGCACCGATTCAGCACCCGTCAAATCCTGAAGTTCTTGATAGCTATAGCCAAGATGAACCGTTTTAGTGGATTCATCCAACGTCGCTTTACTCAACAACCCGTTCGACTGGGACGTTTCTAACCACTGTTTGAAATCAGCGTAATGCTCACCTAGATCTACGTGGTACTTCGCATCAAAACCAAGGTCACTTGGCGTTTCGCCTTTGTAACCATGCTTCGGTGCCAAGTATGGGTCTTCATTGGCCCAACGAACCATCATGTCCGTCAAACCTACGTGTTTACCGTTGGCTTCTTCAATCGCGACCATAAAGATACGAGCGGCAAGCTCCGGTCTTGTTTGTGCGATTGCATCAATACCCGCTTGGGCAACTTGCATCTTACCGATAAACAACGCACTGGTGACCTGCTCTTTCAACTGCGTTAGCGCTTGATTACGCCCCGAAGTTGGATGTTCAGCGATGTAGTCATTAATCTTCTTATTAAGCTCAAAGCTCGCTGCGATTTGATCGCGGCCTTTAGCCTGATGCACAAGGTCGAGTTGATCGAGAATACCTTGGTAGGATGCGCCAATCGGTTTAGCAAAAACTTTTGCTCTTTCTTTCAGCTCTTGCACCGTAAAGATTTGCGCTAAATCGACCACGACCTTGGTTTTATCACCCAATGCTTCGAGATCGCTCGCGACTCCACCCGTAGGCTTTTTAATCGGTGTAGCGTCAAACACAGGTAGATCTAGGATCCCCTGCATGGTGGTCTTGTCACCGAAGGTCGGCTTGTAGCTTGCTAATGTATTGCCATCCATTACCACCACGCGGTTGAAGATTGCTTCACCTGCGTCGTTTTTACCCAGCTTATAGCTTTGAGCCATGTTCAGATCGGACTTGCCGAAGAAACGCGTTAGGTAGTCGCCAAACTTCTCTGCTGACGAAAACTCAACGATGCCAGCATTTGGATCGTAGAAGCCGTAAACACGATCGTCGCCTGAGCCTTTTGCCCAAGCTGCCATCGCATGCCCCGGAGCATCAAGTTCCAACAGCACAGGTTTACCGTTAGCCGATGCATCAGTGATTTTCTCAACCACACCGTTTACGGTCAGCGCTTGCTTCCCTTCCAGCTTTTCCTGCCACACTTTCATCGACGTATCATGCATTGGGTTCTTCGCATGAATGGCCGCCAAGCTGCTGAGCAACTTGCTTGCATTGGCTTTTTCACTGTCTGAGTAAAGGGTTGGATTGCTCAGCACCGCTGCCGCAGAGTACATCTTTTCTAGCAGTTGTCTTGCCACGCCAACTTGACCATCGTTTTCAAGCTGTTTCGCAACCAAAACGAGTTTAGAAAGTGGATCACAACGCCCACCAAAACCGTCATTCGATAGGTTCAGCAGCATTAACTGTGGCGCAAGCTGTTCAGTCGCTTTCGCATCCACCACGCCAGCAGAAGCAATCTCACGGAACAATCGGTTGTACTTCTCAGACTTGTTCTGGAACGTCACTTTCAGTGCACGACTTTCGATTTCCCAAGCAAGCGCACCTTTTTGCTCTGCACTCCAGTTACCTTTAACAAACAGATCCACCAGTTGCTTGATACTCATATCTGAGCGGAAGCCGTCAACGATCTCTTTCGCATGGTCATTTTTGTAACCATTTAGGAAATCTTTAGTGGTGCGAATGTCTTTCGATTTACCCGGCACGCTCGTATCTGGTTTCAGCGCGTCGCCATAGCGTTTAAAGTCTTTCTCTAGTCCTTTCAGCACTTCGCCCGCTTCTACCGCTGCTTGCTCTGCATTGAACAGACCGGAGACAATTTGATCCACGTACTGCCCCATCAAGCGGTTGCTCGCTTCGTGGCCATAGAAGGTTTGTTCACCCGTGACGTTGTAGCCAGCAATCGCGAGTTTAGCTCGTAGCTTCTCGCCTTCTTCGCCTAAGCCTTCGTTGTCCGTTAGCAGCAGAATCGGCGTCTCTTTTGGCAAGCCTTTTAGGTTCTTCTCCACTGAGAACTGGCCGTTAACCGCTTTCGCGATAGCCCCCACAATGCCCGCAGGATTCGCCACTTCATGAGCGGTGATCGCTTTGGTCATGCTTGGCATAGGACGGTCAAGCAATAAGCCAGACACCGCTTGGCCGTTTTGCGCGGCATAACGTGCTAAATCTGCGGCAATTGGACCACCCATTGAGTAGCCGTGAATGATGATATTGCTTGGGTCAATACCCTTGTCGTTCACTAGGTAGTTGAACATGGTGCGAGCGTCTTGGTACAAGCCTTTTTCGCTTGGTCCGCCGTCGCTTTCACCATAGCCACGCAGGTTGACTGCGAGCATGTCGATACCTTGTTTTTGGTAGTGGTTGCGAATCTCGCTCGCTTGCTCTTCAGCAGAAGAACCAGAACCGTGCAAGAACAACACGACTTTGCCGCTGGTCGCGCTTGTTTCACCTTCGCTTGAAACCGCTCCCTGATGGTAATACCCCGTTAGACGACCCGCTTCCCCTTTGAGGGTAACTTTCTGCGATTCTCCATTTTCTACCGCATGGTCAAGTAAGGTTTGCGTGATTTCGCCAATCTTACGACGTGCGTCTTTCTCACCATATAACTCATTGTTGAGGAATCGAGTCAGTGGGCTAAGAGATTCTTTATCGCGCGGTGGCGTGCCATCATTTTCAATCGCCACGTTTTCTTTGTGCTTCTCATTACCTGACAAGGCATCAAGGACATCAGTGACTTGATGACTTTGCTTCTTCGCGGCAATTTCAAGCTGAGCTTCCTGCAGCGCCTGACCAAAGTTGAAAAGCTCTGTCGGCGTCCAAACACCAAACTTAGGTCGCCATGTGTGGCCGATAAGTTTGTCAGCGCCACCCGCTTTCAAAACTTTTGCGACGGTACTTGAGCAGTTTTTGGTCAATAACTGATATCGAGCATCCGGATCGTTGCTTAGACGGTTCCATTCAGCTTGCATCGCCGCCACATCCAACCCTTCTAGGTTAATGCGGAACACTCGGCCTTCATCTGCTTGGCTGGCCTTAAAGGCTTCGATTTCTTCCAGCGCTCTTTCAGCAAACAGGCGAACCACGTTGTCGATGCGTTTTTCCACTAGGGCGGGATCACCACTTGCCTGAGCTTGTTTCTGTAGCTCTTCAGCAAAACGGTTTGCTACGTCCATCATGTCGTAGCTGGTGTCATTCCATTGGTCGACGAATGGCTGGAATACATGCGCAGGAATGCCTGTCGATGCAAGCATATCTGGATTGCCCAGTAGCACACTCGCATAGCCTTCAGAAGCATCTTTGTATGAAGCATCAATACCTTTCGCGGCGTTGAGTTTTTCGATAAAGCGTTTCAGCTTAGTTTCACCATCTTTCAAACCAAAGCCGTCGTTTTCTTCCGATGCCATATCGTGCTCAAGTGTGTCATTTTGATGAGCAGGTTGGCTGAAATCGCTCCAACGTAGTTTAAGATCCGGCTGATCTTCTGTTGCAACGTTGAAGATATTGCGGATATTGGATGACTTGCTACCGAGTGGCCACCAACTCACGTAATTCTGCTTATTGAAGTCTGCTGCGGCTTGACCTTCAAGCTGCGTGCGACCTTGGCCAATTTGCAATGCGGCATGACCTAGTGCGCTGTGATCACTCGGCTTCCAGATGTACATGGTCGCGCTCACTGGCGACATGTGCTGTTCAATCGCTTGGTGTACTTTGTTTAAACCAGCAATATCAATGCCTTTACCATCTTTTGCCAGATCGTTTGCAGAAAGCCCTGCGAAGATCGTATCGGCAACGACTTGACCATACTCATGAGTTACGGCTGCTTTTACTTTTTCAAGTACAGCATCGCTACCACCTAGCTGATCGATAGTGGCTAGGTTGCCTTTGCCCTTAGTGACGAAATCGCCGTTTCCATCCAGATACAGATGTTTACTTTCTTTTAAGTTGGCATTATCAAGCTGGTCATATAGGCGGCTAAAGCTATCGTGCGCTTTGATGCTTTGCTCAGAGACCGCAAGAACAGAGACTTCTTCCAGACGAGAATTCACCTGATTTAACAGTGAGTTCATTGCTTCCACACGGCCAGAATCCGGATGCCCGAGTACATAACCTTCAATCTGTTTACGCAGGTTGAGCAGTTTTTCCACAGATTCTAGTTCGTAATCTGCGTGTTCAACCGTACTCGCATGATACTCCGTCAGGGCGTCGATCACTTGTTGGTAACTATCACCGCGAACTTTACCGTTCACATGAGCAGCATCGAGTAGCTCAGTGACAGACATCAGTTCAACATTGGTGTTGTACGTCCAAGCACCGTCTTCTTTTTGCACTATAATTCGCGTGCGGCCATCGTGATGCGAGAGCACCTTGTTATCCACTAAGAAAAGTTCATCTGGCATCTGCTCGAAGTTGTCGAAGTTTGCCAAGATAAAGCGCTCAATGGATTTTTGTTGAGCTGCATCTTCTGGGTTATCAAGCAGAATAGTCTTGCTCTTTCCATCGATTCCCGGCCATGAGCGAACTTCAAATCCTTCTTCGCCTTCTTGCACTAAGAGGTTGCGCTCAGTACGAAGTGAATAGAATGGTAGAGATTCACGCAACATGCTATCGATCGCACTTAGCTTCACATCCAACTCAACCAGCGTATCGGCTTTGTAACCATCTGGATTGTCGGCCAAAAGCTCAGCTTGTCTCTCGTGACTCAACGCATCAAAGCGTACTTTAACGGCAACACCTGCATCGGTAAGTCGGCGTCCAATCTGGTCTGCTGGTAGATCTTTGTACTCGGATACTGGCTTATCAAGCAGTCGAATTTCACCGACTAACCCTTCACGCTGCAATTGGCGTAATGCAGGTAGCTCAACATTCCAGAAATAGTTGCCAAGACGCACACCACCTTCTGCGATGACATACACATCATTTTGTGCCCCCGTCGCATAGACCGAACTCCAAAAACCTGTATTGCTGAACGTTGCTGCATCAATTGACGATTTCAATTGATTTTGCTCGGCGTTATCTGGGTCAAGGAACAGGCCACCCCAACGCATTAAATGCTTATTCAGGTCGATTGCAAATGCGTTGCCTTTAACATCGATGTCGTACACGACCTTTTTGCCATCAGTCTGGGCATTGTCGAGAACGTCTCGGTATTGCTTGAAGTTTTTACCAGACCAGAAGGAAACAATGCTTTTCTCTGCGTGTGGCGCTTCAAAACTATAACCATAGCTCTCAAGCTTAGTGAGAAACTCAACGCGTTTGTCCCAGTCATAATCGAGCGTCGCTTCAACAAACAAAGTGGCTAATGCTTCCGCTTGATCTTTCGGTACTTGATTGTCGGTGTGTTCGATGTAACCGCTCATAGATTGAATCATGCGCTGCTTGACTTCATCAGAGACATCAGCATCGACGCGTTCAAAGCCAGGGACAGGTACATACTTGTCCGTCGCCACGTCATTATCAGTGTCTAGCCAGCGATAGAGATTCGCCACTTTTTCCGCGCGAGCAGCCACAAGCGATTCAGCAGAGTCATGCGAAGTTTCACCAAGCCCCTCTAAGTTCACCCCAGAAATGCGGATCTCTTTTCGGACCAAATCCTGAGACGCAGTGGTTGGCACCACAATGCTGTCGGAGTTTGTTTCGGTGAACATTGAGGTGATGGTGCTACCGCTGTTCTTTCCGCGAATACCTGCGTTAATTTGCAGACGGTTCACTGCGTTTGTCGCACCTTCCAGCGCTTCTTGCTCTTGTTCGCTTAGACCTTCACTGAATCGACCATCGGCGTTTGTTTGGCTGTCAGTGGTGACATGACTGCCCGTTTCGCCAGCACCTTCCACGCTATGAGCGTTACCTGAAAGACCGCTGCCAGCCACGCCTTCACGGTCAGGGCGATCGCCTTCGTTTTGCTTGGTCCCTTTGGCATCATTCTGCGCTTGGTTGGCTTTGTTTTCGGCATTCATCGTATCGCGATCACCACGCGATTGCGCGTCGTTTGCGGCGCTGTGTGCGTCAGATTCGGCCTGTTTCGCATCGTTACTTTTCGCCACAGCATCGGCTTTGCGTGTTTCTGCATCGGCTTTAGCTTCGGCAATGTCTTGCTCTGCACCTGCGCGATTTTGCTCACCTTTTGCCACACCCGCTTCAGATTTCGCAACGGATTCTTTGACTTTGCTGTTATTGTCAGACTGCGCCTGCTTCGCTGCAGCAATCTTGTCATTCGCGAGTTGCTTGGCATCGTCGAGCTGGCTTTGAACGCCATCGAGCAGACCACCGGCAAAATCATTGCGCCATTGGTCGCCGGACTCGCCACTATGCGTTGCTTGGCCATCAAGCACATCGAGACCTTGCGCCAGTTTTGTCAACTCGGCGGTCACGGCTTCCGACTCTTCTTTCACCGCATCACGTTGAGCTTGACCGTTATTTCCTAGCGCTTGTTGGTCGGTCGACTCCAACTGACTTTGTGACCCTGCGACAGCATCAAGCTGTTTCTGCTTTTCTTGTTCAAGACGTTGGCGATCCGCTTCTGCGCGCTCTTTATCTGATAGGGCATTCTGCGACGCTTGATTTTGTGTCGCGTGCTCACTCACTGCGTTGGCTTGTTGCGACGATTCCGATTTCGCCACGACATTATCTAGGATATAGCCCAGTCCATCATTGTGGCCTGTGCCTTTGAATTCGATTCGGTTACTGCCGGCATGCGCGGTCAGTTTTAAGGTTTTTTGCTGCCAAGCAGAGGCATCACCAGACGATGAGAAAACGACTTCGCCATTCCAAAGAACTTCAATGCCTTCGTTATTCGATAGACCTGCACGTTTCGCAAAATCAAAGCTCACAGCAATGACTTCACCTTCCGTAAGATCGGTCAGATCTTGATAGAGACTGGTGTTGGTGTAGGTATCCAGTTCCGTCACACGTGCGCCGTGGCCTTCACCGTTCACGCCATAGACATTGCCCGAATAGGAAGCTTCAACACCGTGTGTCGATTTCCAACCACGATCACCTTGCTCAAAATCACCATTCACAATGAGATTCGGGGCTTGAGTTTGATCAGCAGATCCGTCAACGTCGAGTGCATTTTGCATCTTGTTGAGATCTGGGGTATCTACCTTAGTAACACTGCCGGTTAGGCTATCGCCCAAGTCCGAGCCCACTTCTTCAATGGCTTCCATTTGGAAACCATCCAGCTTGGTGATTTCCGGTGTTGCAATCGCACCACGGCCTTTTTGCGTACCGGATGACGATGCTTCATCACCTTGAACCAAGTAGTTGATTGCTTGGCTACCACCGACACCAAGTAGGGTTTGCTTGATATTATCAAACAGTGCTGAGAGCTTGTTGCTGCTGGTGTTGCTTGACGCAACAGCCAAACTGTAAAAATCGCCGTTACCAACTTTGATTGCAACGTTGTTTTGTGCGTAAGAGGCATTGATGTTGAGGCCATCGCCCACGTGAATATTGGCGTTAGCTTTGCCTTTCATCACGGCAACATTCAGGCCATCACCCACTTTCGTGTTGATGTTATATTTGCCCCAAGCGACGTTGACGGATACGCCATCACCGACTTTGGTATTGATGTTGGCATCACCATAGGCGGCTGTCACACTCAAGCCATCACCAACGGTGGTAGTGATATTGGCTTTGCCTTTTGCTGCCGTCACCTGCATACCATCACCCACTTTGGTGACGATGTTGCCTTTGCTCCAAAGTGCGTTAAAGCTGTCGCCATCCCCCACTTGGGTCACGATGTTGGCTTCACCTTTTGCCAGTACCACGTTACGGCCATTACCCACTTTAGTAATGACGTTCGCTTTACCCCAAGCTCCGGTGTAGTCGTCGCCATTGCCCACATGAGTAATGATGTTGGCTTTACCTTGCACCACGGAGACTTCTTGGCCATCACCTACTTTGGTGATGATATTGGCTTCACCTTTGGCAAAGTTATAGCGATCACCGTCGCCCACTTGGGTAAACACGTTTGCTTGCCCCCAAGCAACATTGACGCCCAAACCATCACCGACTTTGGTAATGATGTTTGCCTTGCCTTTGGCAATACCAATGGTCGTGCCATCTCCGACGTGGGTCATTACGTTGCCGATATCGGAAATCAACAACCCTACCGTGGTGCCTTCACCCACTTTAGTTAGGATATTGCCTTTACCAGCCAACACAGCCGCGGTTGTTGCATCACCAACATGAGTCACAACGTTGGCTTTTGCTGCCGCCACAACACCCATGAAATCATCACCCACTTTGGTGACAATATTGGCTTCGCCCAGTGCTAACACGCCCGTTAGACCATCGCCGACATGCGTCATGATGTTGGCTTTACCGAACATCGCCGCCAAGGTTGTGCCGTTACCGACCTTGGTCATCACGTTCACTTCGCCCGCGAATATTCCTAGGCTGGTTCCATCACCGACATGGGTGTAGATGTTGGCTTTACCGACCATCAGTGCCGCGGTGAGATCATTGCCCACTTTGGTCATGATGTTGGCTTGGCCGATCATTGCAGCAAACGTGCTGCCACTGCCTACGTGAGTGAAGATATTGGCGTTACCAACCATTGCAGCGAGTGTGGTTCCATTACCCACTTTTGTCGCAACGTTGCCTTTGGCTAACATCAGTGCGACCGACATACCATCACCAATGTGAGTGAAGACGTTGGCTTCTGCCACCATTAACGCGAGAGCATCACCGTTGCCGACTTTGGTAAAGACGTTACCCAAACCGCCCATCAGCGCCCAAGCATTCCCTTCGCCCACATGGGTAAAGATGTTGCCGGCACCAATCATGACCGCAATAGAGGTTCCATCACCCACTTTGGTGAAGATGTTACCCGCTGCGCCCATCACGCCAAGAGTTTGGCCATCACCAACATGCGTTAGCACGTTGCCAACACCAAGCATTATGCCGGTCGTGTCGCCGTTACCTACTTTGGTGAGAATGTTCGCACCACCGACCATTACGCCAGTTGTTGTACCATCACCCACATGCGTCAGCACGTTTGCGCCACCGCCCATCACCGCAAGGGTATTCCCTTTGCCTTTTTTGGTGAGAATGTTAGCACCGCCTAAGGCTACGGCTGTGGTATTCGAGGTTTCATTGTCGCCGCTAATGTGGGTAATCACGTTTGCGCCGCCCAACATACCTGCGGTTAGATCGCCGTCACCCACTTTGGTGAGCACGTTCGCGCCGCCAGCCAGTACCGATGCTACATCACCTTTACCCACTTGCGTCATCACGTTGAAGCCGCCCGCCGCCAACCACAAGCCGTTGCCGGAGCCAATTTGGGTATGGGTGTTGTAACCACCGAGCATAACGACACGGCTGTTGCCATTGCCTTTGTGCACGGAAATGTTGCCGTAAGCCAGCAAATGCGCAAGGTATTGACCATCGCCAATACGAACCAGTACGTTTACCGCACCGCCCGCGTAAACATCCATCTTGCCTTGCTTGCTTTGGTGTACCAACACGTTCGCCAAACCCGCGCCGCGGAAGGTGAGATCCCCTTCTTCGCCACTTTTGACAATCACGTTTGCCGCGCCACCACCGTTGAACTCGGTATGACCAAATTGCGAACTGTGGAGGATGACGTTAGCGATACCGCCACCATTAAAGTAGACATTGCCGCGAGTCACATTGGACTTGATGACGTTACCGCCACCCGCACCATTGAAGCGCACATCACCAGAGCTTTCACCGCTATCGGTCGCTGGCTTAAACAAGGTTTGATCGGTGTACTCGTCGATGTCGGCCACGGTTTCGCTGGTGCTTCTTACCGCGTTCACACTGTAATGCAGATCGCTGAGTGAGTAGCCGCCTTTGCCCATCGAGTGATATCCGTTTGCAGACGAAATATCTTCATTGGCTAGGTTTGCGGTGTGATTACCCTCTTTGTACCAAGAGCGAGCTTGATACTTAAGCGCCCCTGTTTTGGGATCATTAGCAAGTTCAACCACCACAATTTTTGTGTAAGGCCCAAGCACTTTTGCGTAAACATAAGTATTTGGTTTTCGGTTTGATTTCACCGCTTGAACATCGACTGTCGTCCCATCGGTCGAGATGGCGTGACCGCCCATTTTCGCCTCTGATAATGCCACATCTTTCGCATCAATCAGTGCGCCATTGGCGTAGGTCACCCACTCATATTCGGTCAGGTCCTTCTCGACAGCATGAACGGTTAACGATTGCTGATGCTCAACGGCAATATTAGAAAGGGTGTAACCACCATTGATTGGATTGACTTCAAAACCACCAGCAGAAGAGACATCAGAACGAGCAAGCTCCGCTAAATGATTACCGCGCTTGAACCAAGCTTCAGAGTAGTATTTGAGTTTGCCCGTTTCTGGATCGTTATAGAGACGAACTTTGTTGATTTTGGTGTAAGTACCATCTGCGATAGCAAACAGATAAGTATTTGGCTCTCGCTCTGATTTTACAGCGGTAACCGCATGGAACTTGTTGCCGTTATCAATCGATAAACCATGCATCTGCGCTGCGGTGAGAACAATGTCTTCCGCTTTCGCGTATTCCATACCTTGAGCATCAAAGCTACTACCACTGCCTTTTCGTGTAATGGTGTTATAAGCACCGCCACCGGAGAAATGGATGTCACCGTGTGCCACATCGGAGTAAAGGCTGTTGTAACCACCGACACCTTCAAAGCGAATGTTACCGCGTGTTTGTGCGTAAACATCTTCCGCTTGGCGTGTACGCTCAATGCGGTTTGATGCCCCCGCACCTTGCAAGGTAATATCGCCCACTTTGCCTTTACGGACCAAATGGTTGTCAGCACCAGCCCCACGGAAAGTAATGTTGCCGGTTTCAACACGTGAACTGATGCTGTTTGCCGCGCCAGCGCCATCAAACGTCACATCACCACGCGAGCCTTGATAACGGTTGAACCAAGTACGGTCTAGTTTATTGCCCGCTCCTGCGCCAGCAAAAGAGAGATTACCTTGGTTGGTTTCATGCCAAAGGGCATTGTAACCGCCAGCGCCTTTAAAGGTGACGTTGCCGCTCAAACCTTTGCGGGTAATGCCATTATAAGCCGCTGCACCGCCGTAACTGACATCACCATGATTACCTAAGTGGTCAATCGACACACCGCCAGCGGCACCAGCGAATGACACATTGCCATCGCCACTTTTATTAATGTCTGCATACCCAGCTGCGCCTTTTACAGAAAGGTGCCCAGTGGTGTCTTCCACTCTTAGATATGCCGAACCGCCTACGACCGTATCATTGCCGCTGCCGGTATAAACCGTTGCACCAATCGATCCGACAGTGACATGATCATCACCACCGTAGGCATGGATTTCTCCACCAAAACCGATAGCAACAATACTGTTGTTTCCATCGTCGGCGGAATAGTTCCCTGTGAAGAAGTATTCAACACTTCTCCAAAATGGTTTTCCCATAAGCCAAACTCTTCTTTAGGAGTTAAATAGAAAACCACTGTATCTTTCTGATACAGCGGTCATTTTGAGCATCCACTTTGCCGCGAACAGTGCAGACCTTCTGCCCTTTCCACGGTAAAAATACACGGCGACGAAGATCGTTAACGACCTCTCTGCCATGCCCGAATGGAGCAATCATCTCTGGAATGTAGATATGCTGGCCTGAACGCCAGTCGGATGGAGATATTTCACGCACTCCAGATAACAGCTCATCTCGGATCTGCTCAGAGACAAACGCCCAATTACAAAATGCAATTGGGCGTCCGTGCTCATCTTCGTAGTAGCAAAACTGGTTTAGCTCAAAAGCAGGCAGAATACGCTGCTGCCATTCTGCAACCACGTAGCGACGATGAAGGGGCGAATGCTGGCTGAGCAGCATGACACCACCTATCATCTGTTGCATTTGCGCTAATGTGAGATTTGCTGGTTGATGTGTAATAGACATCTGCCCTATATCAACCAATATGCTGTTATTTTTTTGCTTGGGAAGTGCGTTTTTTCGGAGCGGCTTTCTCTTCCACGAGAGTTTCCGCTGATGATTCTTCCGCCTGATTTACCGCAGCATCACCTGCTGGTAGAAAACCGGCTGCAACAAGCTTGTCAAATTCAGCTTCCATTCTTGGATCTTCTAGCATGTTCTTAATCATCGATACCATATACATAAAACCAGAGGCAGGCATATGGACAACTTGCTTAAGTTCAAGATCATTATCGCTTTCAGCCATTACGCCATTCGCCATATTTTTTTGATCCTGACCTACGAAATAAAGAGAAAAAACACCTTTATTGTAGTTAACACTAGATACTGTTTGAACAAACTTCTCAGTCATAAATTTCCCCTACTTATTTTATATAGATAAGACGAAAATTGTTCCTTTTAAAAGGAATCACTCTCCGCCTGCAAGCTCAATTAAAAGGCAAAATATAAGAATTCAGCCATAAATAATTATTGTAATGTTTATTTTGTGTCGAAATATTACATCGTAAAACAGTGGTCATCAATAGACTTAAATCGATTATATTAGAGCAATTATTCTATTTTTATCGACCATTATTCACTCAATTCCATATTCATGTAACAATCACCTTGATTACCTATTAACGTGATATGCATCATTCATTTGAATCAAATTTGTGCAATAAACACACAACAAAGACCAATAAACGAGCAAAACAGTCCGCAATTGATGATTGATCGTGTTAACAAGCGGTGATAGGATTCCGCCCCTTCAAAAACGCTGCAATAAACATCGGCTAAGTAATTTAATTATGTCCAACAATGAAGGGTTGACGCTGATATGTATTCACTTTTATTTAAGTATCATCAGCGGTAATAGAGAACAATTTAAAGAAAATGCTAATTTAACAAAAACTAATAATTACAAAGATGAACTCGAAAAAATACAAAAAGCAAACAAAGTAAGAATAACCACAAAACATTCACAATTTAAAAACATAGAGAAAATAAAAACACCCGCCATTTTATTTGATTCACAAGGTGCACCATTTATTCTAGCAAAGGCTAATAAAGATAAATGTTTAATACAAAGACCTAATAAAGAAAGTCCGGAAGTGGTCTCTTATCACGAACTTAACTCGACTTGGAACAAAAAGTTCCTAGAAATAAAACAAGCACAAGCTCGCTTTGACATC
Source organism: Vibrio vulnificus CMCP6 (assembly GCF_000039765.1). Lineage (NCBI taxonomy): Bacteria > Pseudomonadati > Pseudomonadota > Gammaproteobacteria > Vibrionales > Vibrionaceae > Vibrio > Vibrio vulnificus. The sequence goes on from NC_004460.2 coordinate 533,779, forward strand.
ACTTGGTTCATTCCCGAATTTCTTCAGCATAAACGAGTCTTGGGTGAGATTCTGTTGTTCTCTTTTGTTCTGCAGATCCTCGCACTTATTTCGCCCCTTTTTTTCCAAGTGGTAATGGATAAAGTGCTGGTTCACCAAGCTTGGTCAACACTGGATGTGCTGGTGTTTGGCCTCGTGGTTACCGGGGTGATCGAAGTGGTCCTTCGTGGTCTACGTGAATATCAGTATGCCCACACGGCCAATCGCATTGACATACAACTCGGACTAAAACTGGTTAAGCATCTGTTTGGTCTACCGTTAATGTTTTTTAAGTCCCGCCAAGTCGGGGCGATTGTCACACGTGTACGAGAACTCGACACCGTGCGCGAGTTTTTGACTGGCTCCATGTTTACTCTAACGGTCGAACTGCTGTTTATGTTCGTCTTCCTGTATGTAATGAGTTTACTTTCCGGCCCGCTCACTTGGCTTTTCATCGCCACAATACCGTGTTACGCCCTTCTTGCTTGGTGGTTAACACCAAGAATGCAGGCAGCGATTGAAAAGCAGTTTTCACATGCTGCGGCAAACACATCCTTTCTTACCGAAACAGTAGCAGGCAGTGAAACACTGAAAAGTTTGGCGGTTGAGCCGCGCTTTATTCGTCGCTGGGATGAACAAACCGAAAAAATGGTCTCAACCGGTTACGATGTTCAACAGCTCAATAATCGCTCAAACCACCTAGTTCAATTGCTGCAAAAAATCACCAGTGTGGCGATCTTGTGGCTTGGGGCAACGGAAGTACTCTCTCTTGAAATGACCATCGGTCAATTGATCGCTTTCAATATGATGACCAATCACATCGCCCAACCGCTAGCGCGTATGGTCGAATTGTGGGGGCAATTTATTCAAACCCGCGTCGCCGTCGAAAAACTCGGGGATATGCTCAACCTGCCAGTAGAACAACACACAGGAAGTGACATTGTCACACTTCATGGGGCCGTCTCGTTTAAAAATATCCTCTTTCGTTACCAACCGGACATTCCCCCCACCATCAACGACTTGTCATTGGACATACGAGCGGGTGAAACATTGGGCGTTGTCGGCACGTCAGGTTCAGGAAAAAGCACCTTAGCTCGCTTACTGTTGCGACTTTATAGTCCAGAACAAGGCAGCATCACGATTGATGGCATTCCACTCAATCACATCCACATTCAGCAGTTGAGACAACAAGTGGGGGTGGTACTACAAGAAAACTTCTTATTTAACAAAAGTGTGAGTGAGAACATCGCCCAGTCGAAGCCCGATGCCAGCTTAGAAGAAATTATTGAAGCGGCGAAACTCTCAGGCGCGCACGAATTCATCCTCAAGTTACCCATGGGTTACGACACCATTTTAGCGGAAGGCGGACAATCTCTCTCTGGCGGCCAAAGGCAGCGACTCGCGATTGCACGAACACTGCTGTCGGATCCAAAAGTATTGATTTTGGATGAAGCCACCAGCGCCCTAGACGATGAATCTCAGGCGTTAATTCAATCCAACATGGCCAACATCGCCCGAGGCCGCACCGTGATCACTATCGCTCATCGCTTGTCTACCGTGCGCGATTGCGATCGCATCATTGTGCTTCATCAAGGCGCGATTGTTGAGCAAGGCTCGCATCAGCAGTTACTCACCCACGGCAAACAATACAAACAGTTATGGCAGCTTCAGCAAGAGCTCAAACAAGAGGAAACCACCGCATGATCAGCATCATTAAGCGTTTCTTGGGCATAGGGCAACCTCGCCAAAGTGCCGAACACCACTATGAATTTCTGCCTGCGCATCTTGCTTTGGCTCAAAAACCGCCATCGCCCTTTGCACGGCTAACCGCGATAACACTGAGTATTGGCGTACTGGCTGCGCTGCTTTGGGCGTATTGGGGGAAACTGGATGTACAAGCCACCGCCACGGGCCGCCTTGTGGTCTCTGGCCGCTCACAAGTTATCCAATCTTATGAGCAAAGCCGCGTAATGAGCATCCATGTGAGGGATGGCCAGCGGGTGGAAAAAGGTGCGCCCTTGTTGACCTTGGATACGCTCGGGGTGAATCAAGACATCACACGTTTGATCACTCAATCCGAGTTTCAAACCAATGAACTCATTCGTTACCGCACTTTACTCAACGACCAACCTTTGGTTCAAGACCCAATGTTCACCGCCTTGCCAACAGAGCAACAGGCGCTGATCAATGAAAACTATCTCAGTGAGAAACGAGAATTTGACGCCACGTTAGCGAGCATCAGCGCAGAAATGAAGGTCAATCGCACCTCTCAAGCCGCTCGTCAAAGCGACATCAACGCTCTAATTCAGCTCACCGAGAACATCAGCCAACGTCTTGCTGCCCGTAAAACGCTCAATCAGGTTAAAGTCATTGGTCACGTCGAGTATCTAGAGCAAGAGAAAGAGTTGCTAGAAGTACAGCGCCAAGTCGCTCAGCAACGAGCAGAGCTACAAGTGCTGAAATCGCAATATCAAAGCCTCGAAGAGCGTCAAACGGGTTTCAAAGCGCAAAAGCATCGAGAGTGGCTGGAAAAGCGCCGCCAAGCAAAATTGCAGTTGGCCGCGTTGAATCAAGAGCTCTCTAAAGTGCGTGAGCGCGAACAGTTGGAAATCATTCGCTCTCCTGTCGATGGCACTGTGCAGCAACTTAGCGTCTATACCCTAGGCGCAGTGCTGCAACCTGCGCAAAATTTAATGATCATCGTACCGGAAAACAGCGTGCAGCTGGCGGAAGTTCAGATCCTCAATAAAGACGTTGGCTTTGTCTATCCGGGCCAGTCGGTCACGGTCAAAGTGGATGCGTTTCCCTACACACGATACGGAACAATCGACGCTGAGCTGCTGAGTATCTCACGCGATTCCACCACCGACGAACAGCTTGGGCTGGTCTTTCCTGCTCAAGTACAACTGAACAAAAACAATATCGTCATCGATGGTCAAACGGTTGAGCTGACTCCTGGCATGTCAGTAGTCGCTGAAATTAAGACCGATAAGCGACGCGTTATCGACTACCTACTCAGTCCAATTCGCGAGTACCAAGCTGAAGCGTTGAGGGAGAGATAGAGATGACTGCCACGTTATCAGCCAATGAGCATATCGACACCATAGGGCAAGTGCGACCAGAAGAAACCACACGTAATAACTGGGGAATCGAGGCCGTGGTTTACGCTGGCCAACAGTTCCATAAGAAATCGTCCAGCTCACAGCTTAAGCACGCATTAGGCGTAAGTCATGCTCACCTGAGTGACATGGAGATGAGAGAAGCGGCGGACTATCTGGGCCTTAAAAGCCAAGTAACCACGCTGCATACTCAAGCGCTCGACACTTTGCCGCTCCCTGCCCTTATCGAGAATAACCATGGCTGGCAAGTGATAACCCAAGTCAGTGATGGGCATTGGACATTTTATGATCCCTCGACGCAACAGCTGCAAACACAGCCTGTATCGCCAAACCCATCTCAGCGAAAGCACAAAGTGATGCTGCTCGCCGATGAGCAGCTCAGCAGCAAAGAGGTCAAATTTGGTCTGAGCTGGTTTGCGCCTTCGATTCTGCGACAAAAGAGCCAATTGCGTGATGTGTTTCTTTACGCTATCGCGTTACAGGTGTTTGCTCTCGTTAGCCCAATGTTGTTTGAAAATGTCATCGATAAGGTACTGGTTGGGCGCAGTTTATCCAGCTTGCACGTACTGGCGCTGGCCATGTTGGCATTGGCCATTGCCGAGCCAGCATACAGCTACTTACGAAACACGGTGTTTGGCCACCTTGCCAGCCAAGTGAATGCCGAGCTTTCAGGTCGGCTTTATCGCCACTTAGTCGGTTTGCCATTAACCTATTTTAAGCAGCGTCAAACCGGCCAAATCATTGCTCGAGTGCGTGAAATGGCACAAATTCGTCAATTTTTGACGGGGTCGACACTGATGCTGCTGCTTGATCTGATTTTTGTCACCGTCTTCCTTGCCGTGATGTTTCATTACGCCAGCACGCTCACCTGGTTGGTGATTGGCTCCTTGGTGATTTACTTTGTACTGTGGCTCATTGCAGGGCCGCTGATCCGCAAAAAAGTGGAATCGGAGTACGAGTCCGACGCTAGCGCAACCACGTTTTTGACCGAGGCCGTGACTGGCATTGAAACCATCAAAACCACTGCCACAGAGCATCGCTTTCTCGAACAGTGGCAACGTATTCTTAGCCAACAATTAAACCGAAGCTTTGACGCGCAAAAATCGGGGCTGGTTGCAGGGCAAGCTATCGCTTTGGTGCAGAAGCTCACCGCCGCGCTACTGCTTTGGTGGGGCGTGAGCGCGGTGCTTAAAGGGGAAATCACGCCCGGCCAATTAGTCGCATTCAACATGCTTGCTGGCCATGTGACGCAACCTGTCTTACGTCTGGCACAAATTTGGCAAGATTTTCAGCACACACTCATCGCTTTAAGACGCGTGGGCGATATTCTCGATGAACCAAGAGAGAACAGTAAACAAGGTTTAGCCTCGGTACCCGAGCTCGAAGGTGGCATTGAGTTTAGTAACATTCGTTTTCGCTATCACGAGGATGCACCAGAAGTGTTGGCCAATTTGTCCCTCAAGATTCAGCCAGGGCAATTTATCGGCGTTACTGGGCCTTCAGGCTCAGGGAAAAGCACGCTCACTCGTTTGCTACAGCGCTTATATGTTCCTCAGCATGGGCAAGTATTGGTCGATGGAATGGATCTCGCGATTGCCGATCCCGTTTCTCTGCGTCGCAACATGAGCGTGGTATTGCAAGAGAGTATCCTCTTTTCCGGCAGTGTGGCGGACAACATTCGTTTATGTAAACCGCAAGCCAGCGACGAAGAGATTCGCCACGCAGCGCACTTAGCAGGCGCATTAGAATTTATTGAAGGGCTTCCTCACGGTTTTAACCAGCCAGTGGGTGAAAAGGGCGCGGCACTATCTGGTGGTCAAAGACAACGTATTGCTTTGGCAAGAGCCCTACTGGTGGACCCTAGAATCTTGTTGCTCGATGAAGCAACCTCCGCACTTGACTACAATTCTGAAGCGGCAATCATGAGCAATATGGATGAAATTTGCCGTGGCCGCACGGTGATCAGTATTGCGCATCGACTCAACACCATTCGTCATGCCGATAACATTTTTGTGCTCGATAAAGGCCAAGTTGCCGAAAGCGGCACACACGATGAGTTAGTTGCCCAACAAGGTTTATACGCTAAGCTTTGGAAGCAGCAAGTGGGCGGATAGTCCTTTGATACCGTACATTAGGCACTGATAACAAATCCGAGAGTGGAAACGCTAGAAGCGCGTTTTCACTCTCAACGGTACTATTTATACTCACCACGTGTTGATGCTTCGCGATACGCGTCCAGGCGCCCTTCACTTATCAACTTATTTAGACCTCGGTTGAACGCCTCTTTTAACTCTTTTGCCTTCGGCGAGTTTTTCGAAAATAACACCACATACTCTCGGGCTGCCAGCGCCTTGCTGTTGGGCTCCAGTTTATCTGTAAGCTTTAAGTTATTGAGAAATTCCATGCCCACATCCATATCCTCAAGGACGATATCCAATCGGCCAGCGCTGAGCTTTTTATAGTTATTGTCTGCGTCAGAGATTCTCTGTACGGTGATTTTGCCTTGCTCTTCTAAATCTTCTATCCCATACGCATATCCCGTCACCCCACCGATGCGGTATTTGCCCAGTTCTTCGCGGCTGTTCCACATAATGGGTTTACTTTTTTGTTGAAACAGCGCAGTGCTCAGCGTAATAACGGTATCTGAAAAGTAGAAATCTTGCGCTCTTTCATCACTCCTTCCCCAAATGAACGTTGCATCAAAGTTACCTGCTTTGGTTTCCTCATACCCTCTCTTCCAAGGGAGATACTCAAACTCAACTTGGTAACCTTCGCTTTCGAACACCTCTTTAATAAACTGGGTCATAAAACCGCCCTCTTTGAGCGATTTTGACATGTAAGGAGCCCATTCTCCGTTTGCGAGTCTGACTGTGTCGGCGTGTGCCATTCCCACCAATAGAACGCTCAACCAAAGAGCCGATAAAAATTCCCTTAATAAGCGCATCGTTTGCTCCCTCTATGTGTTGTTGGAATATCTCAAAGTATAGTCACTTCCCCCAAAAATGAAGCCGACTCGTCCATTTCATATTTAGCTCATTGCTATAGCTTTGTTTCTTAAATGAATAAATCACTACTCTCAATCTTAGGCTCCTCACCTTTCGACATCTCATCCCTTTGTTCATGGTGTGCTAAGTTGGGCCGAAAAGAGGATAATCCTGTTTAATGCAGCACAATTTACTATTAAGAAACAAAGCCCATTACTATTTCGGGTTTTGCCATCAAACATAGGAGAGAAGCCCGTAATGGCATCTTCAAAGAAGGCGACTAAACTTAGAACATTAGAATCCACTCATGATTGATTATGCGTTATATACTCTTACTGTTTTTAATGGCCTTACCCTGCCACTTGCTGGCTGACCAAAATAACAAAGTGGTGAAGTTTGCTATTGGTGATTGGGAGCCTTACACCAGCTCTATTCCCCAACAAGAATTAAAGATATCTGAGACATTGGTTCGAAGAGCATTCGAGCTCCGCGGATACACCATTGAATTGGAGTATTTTCCTTGGGTTCGATCATATCAATATGCTATCGAAGGCCGATTTGACGCTTCGTTTCCATGGATGAAAAACGAAGAAAGAATAAAGCATTTCTATTACTCCAACCCTATTTTCAGTCAACGCATACAGTTTTTTTACCACAAAGATAGTGAGTTTAGTTGGCAGCTTCTCACCGACCTTGATGCTTATCGCTTAGGTGCTACACAGGGATATCAAGCGACTTTTTTTCTACAGAAACACGGTGTTGACATCGAAGTGAACAACGCCGAAGAAGACAATTTTGTGAAAATTGCCAAGGGTAGACTGGATGCCTACGCGACAGGTGTAGAGCGAGGTTGGTACATCCTTGAAAATTATGTCCCAGAAGAGTTGCGAGAATACATAAGACTCGATCCCAAACACCTCCTAAAAGAGGAAATGTACGTCATTTTCAGCAAATTTGATGAGCAACGCAGTAAGCAACTGCTCCAGGAATTTAATGCGGGCCTACAACAACTGATCGATAGTGGCGAGTATGTCGACATTATGAAATCAGAAGCCGCTTTTCTGGATAGAATTCAAAAGTCTGAGCCTTAAATCAGCCAATCAGCCTTCATCCCCTCCACTATTTTGTTGTGTTTAGTCATGACAGCGTCCGTTTTCGCCACCTAGTGCTTAGACATTGTTCTATAGTTACCCACATCAACCCCAAAGGCGGGCGTTTCAATGATGGATTGTTTGGCGCATTTTACCTTGCTTCCCGTGAACAAACGGCTGCACTAGAAGTAAAACACCATCAACAGCGATATTGGGCGAATGTCGAAGGGCCCGTCGTCACTCACTCAGCCGCTCCGATTCATAAAGTAACGTGCCAGCGAAACCGAATTCTTGGATCCCCACAGTTATGTGGCTTCTCAACAGTTAGCCAGAGAACTGAAAAAGAAGCGAGTAGCCGCAGTGGAATACCCTTCCGTTCGAGCCGATGGCACCTGCTGGGCACTGTTCACTCCAAAGCCTATCGGCGACATCGTCCAGAGCTATTTATTGGAAATGATCTGGGACGGAGAGAAAATCGCCGAAGTTAACGAAGTGAATCATATCGATATTTAGCCGTGACGCTCGACTTGGCTACATGCGAATTCCGCCATCCACTTCCAGCACTCGTCCTGTAATGTATTCGTTTTCGAAAATGAACTTCACTGTGTGTGCAATTTCGCTGGCTTCACCCATTCGCCCCACGGGGATCATTTTCTCTAGTCTGGCGATGGCCTCAGGTTTCATCTGATCCGCCATGGCAGTGTGAATCACACCGGGCGCGATCGCCGCAGCGCGTATGCCGTAACGTGCAAGCTCTTTGGCCCAAGTGGTAGCCAATGTCGCCACCGCCGCTTTTGATGCCGAATAGTTGGTTTGACCAATATTGCCCGCGCGGGACACGCTGGAAATGTTGATGATGACCCCTTTGCGTCCAGTTTCAATCATTTTGACTGCCGCTTCACGCCCGCACAAAAACGTGCCAGTGAGGTTGACTTTGATCACCGAGTTAAACTGCTCCAGTGACATTTTGCTGATGTTGCCGTCTTGCACTTTGACCAGCATGCCATCGCGCAAAATCCCGGCGTTGTTGACCAGCCCATCAAGTTGTCCAAAATCTTCGACGATCTGCTCGAAGGTGCGCTCCACTTCCCCTTCATCCGTCACGTTCATTGGATAAATCAGCGCTTTGGTGCCGAGCATGTGGCATTGATCCTGAGTATGACGTAGCCCTTCTTCGTTTAAATCCAGCAACGCCAGCTCAGCGCCTGCGTGTGCAAGGGTCACCGCCATCATTTGTCCTAACCCTTGCCCAGCCCCTGTAATCGCAATCACACTCTCTTTTAGATGCATTTTGATTCCCTCAATCGCTAAAACAAATCGCGGTGCTTTTCACCCACTTACTCTTTGTTATTCTTGGCATAAAATTCAAATAGGCTCGAGAAATCCAACTCCTCATTGCCAGCAGCGTTGTGAAACGCGTAGAGATTGCGTGCCAGCGCCCCCATCGGCACCGAAGATTGGCTCTTTGCTGCGGCATCTAACCCCAAACCGAGATCTTTGAGCATCAATTTACTCATAAAACCGGGCTGATAACCGCGGCTGGCGGGGGCGTTTTCCATCACGCCCGGACACGGATTGTAAAGTTCCAACGCCCAGTTTCGCCCAGAGCTTTGCAGCATGATGTTGGAAAGCACCGTCGGATCGAGACCGTTATCGATGCCGAGGTTTAACGCCTCACACGTCCCAGACATGAGAATGCCCAGCATCAGGTTGTTGCAGATTTTGCCCATCTGCCCATCACCCGCTTGGCCTGCGTGGAAGATATTTTTACCCATATTTTTGAGAATGGTTTCGGCGCGAGCAAACGCGTTGTCAGAGCCGCCAACGATAAAGGTCAACGTGGCAGCATGAGCCCCCGCGACGCCACCGGAAACGGGCGCATCCACAAAATCCAAACCTCGTTTAGCCGCCTCTTCTCCCACCAAGCGAGCCGATTGCGGATCAATGGTCGAAGAGTCGATGAGTAAGCTGTTTTCGATCACCAGATCCAACAGCCCTTTGTCGCTTTGGTGGGTGCCAAGATAGACACTGCGAACATGCTCACCTGCGGGCAACATGGTGATGACGCAACTCACGTCTTGAGCCAGCTCTTCAAGGTTTGCGCACACGCTCGCCCCTTGCTGTGCCAACTTCTCGCACGCAGCTTGGTTGAGATCAAACACCTTGACCTGATGGCCTGCTTTAAGCAGATTTTCCGCCATTGGCGCGCCCATATTACCCAGTCCGATAAAGCCGATGTTTTGCATAACGTTCTCCATGTTCTTTACGCTTGGCTGTGACTCTGCGCGTGCTGCATTCCACGCCAGTTTACAATGCTCGATTGGCAAGACTTTGAGTGACCAGCTTTGCGCACTGTGAGCGACTAATATTTCCCCAGTCGTGCCAGTGGGTGATCGTCCTCCGACCACAATGAGGTAAACAGCGCATCAATGACGCTGCTGTCCACATCGGCCACGGTTGGGTAAAGCCAATTCGGTTGGCCATCTTTGTCAACCAAGCGCGCTCGAACGCCTTCTTGGAACTCTCCCAATAAGCCACACTGCACCGAGATACCGAGTTCAAGGCGGAAGCAATCCGCCAGTGACAGTTCGTGATAGTCTCGCGCTTGGCGATAGCAAATGTGCGCAGTGATTGGGCTACCTTGTGCCAAGTTGTGCTGCGCCCCTTTCAACCAGTCACTGCCTTCCAAAGCCAAAATGGACTGCACCACTTGCGTGACATTTTCCCCTTCGCACGCCTGCTGTATTTGCTCAAAATAGGGCATAAGCTGGTGAGAAGGTTGATGCGACAACGCGTGCTCCGCCAAGTTTTCCAGAAGCTCGGTCACCACTTCGTAGTGATCCTCTGCGCTCGACCAATGTGCGTGTTGCAATTGATCCAGTAGCACATCCAACTCTTCTGGCAGCAGTAAATGATCGGCAAAGTGAATCTTCAGCGCATCGCTGGCGTTAACCATGACGCCCGTCAACGCGAGAAATAGACCAATCCCCGGATCGAGACGATTGAGGAACCAAGTGCCACCCACATCTGGGTATAGACCGATGCTGATTTCCGGCATAGCCAAACGCGAATTCGGTGTCACGACCTTGTGGCTGGTGCCCATATAAAGCCCCATGCCACCGCCCATCACGATGCCCGCTCCCCAGCCAATAATCGGCTTAGTGTAAGTATGAATGAGGTAATCACACTGATATTCCAAGGTGAAATAGTCGGTCAGAAAGGCGCGAGCCGTCGCTTTGCTCTCGCTACTCATCACGTGATGCATGGCTCTTACATCGCCACCCGCACAGAATGCTTTTTCACCCGCGCCTTTGAGGATCACACAAATGATTTGCTCGTCTTCGTGCCATTTCTCTAGGGAGTTTTTTAATGCCGCCAGCATCTCTTCGCTCAGTGCATTGAGGGCAGATGGGTTTTCGAGTGTGGCAACGGCAATGCGATAATCGCCTTCGCTACAAGGGTATTCTTCAAAGCTGACTCGGCCTGTCATAGTGCCTCCTATTCAGCGTGACTACTGATTTTTCCATTGTGGTGCGCGTTTCTCGAGGAATGCTTGCACCCCTTCTTGCTGATCTTGCGTGTCGAACAACTGAATAAACAACTCGCGCTCACGTATCAGCCCCATCGACAGCGGCGCTTGGCGCGTATTCTGAATCAGCTTTTTACAGGCAGAAACTGAACTGGGGGACTGGTTGGCCACTTGCTGCGCCAACGCTTGTGCTGCGCTCAGCGATTCCCCTTTGGCCACCACTTCTTCGATCAATCCGATGCTCAGCGCTTTTTCCGCGCTCACTTGCTCACCACATAAGATGATGCGCTTGGCCCACCCTTCGCCGACCAAAGCCGTTAAGTTTTGCGTGCCCCCCGCACAAGGCAGCAGCCCCACTTTCGCCTCGGGTAAGGCGAGCACCGCCTGCTCCTCAGCAATACGAATGTCACAAGCCAGCGCAACTTCGAGCCCACCGCCCATGGCATAACCATTGATCGCAGCAATAGAAACGCCGCGAAAAGCTGAAAGTGTCTCGAACGCTTCACCGAAAATACGCGCCATGTCCACCGCGACGCCCTTGTCTCCCGAAGCGAATAATTTAAGATCGGCCCCAGCTGAGAAAAACTTTTCGCCGTCCCCAGTCAGCACTAAGGCATAAATCGCCTTGTTGTCATTCAGTGCTAACACCGTCTTTTTTAGCTCTATCAGAGAGTTTGCCGTCCATGTATTGGCAGGAGGATTGACCATGGTGATCGTTGCCACATGACCATTGAGGGAAAGTGAAATACCGTTTTCACTCGGTGGAATTATGTCAGACATTCCTTTTCTCCTTGGATTGCTAGCCGCTAGAGCAAACTGGATTGCTGTGACAGCAAACGACGAGCCACAATCAAACGCATAATTTCATTGGTGCCTTCCAAAATTTGATGCACGCGTACATCGCGGAAAAAACGCTCCAGCGGATACTCCTTGATGTAGCCATAGCCGCCATACAGTTGCAGCGCTTCATCACACACTTTAAAGCCAACGTCCGTGGCAAAGCGTTTGGCCATCGCACAATACGCTGTCGCATCTGGGTCGCCCTTATCCAGTTTGCTGGCCGCAAAACGCACCAGTTGTCTTGCGGCAATCAGTTCTATCGCCATATCCGCCAAACGAAATTGCACCGTCTGGAACTCAGCGAGCGTGTGGCCAAATTGTTTTCGCTCTTGAACGTATTGCGTGGCCAAATTCAACGCCTGCTGCGCGGTGCCCACTGAGCAGGTCGCAATATTAATACGACCGCCATCGAGCCCTTTCATGGCGAAGCGAAAACCTTCCCCTTCTTCGCCTAAACGGTGATTGAGCGGAATTCGCACGTTATCAAAAGTAATAGAACGGGTTGGCTGACTATTCCAGCCCATTTTCGGTTCTTTTCGTCCATAGCTGACCCCTTGCGCATCCGCCGGGACCACAAACGCCGAGACCCCTTTTGCCCCCTCGCCCCCTGTACGCGCCATCACAACCAACACTTGCGTTTCCCCCGCCCCTGAAATAAATGCCTTCGCGCCATTAATCCGATATTCATCCCCTTGGCGCGTAGCGGTGGTTTTCAATGATGCGGCGTCAGAGCCCGAGTTAGGTTCGGTCAAACAATAGGAGCCAAGCAAAGCACCTGAGTTAAGCCCTTGGCAATAAAGCGATTTCACTTCCTGCGTGGCAAAACTTCCCACCATCCAATTGACCATGTTATGAATGGTCATAAAGGCGGTGGTGGAGGTGCAACCCATCGACAGTTGTTCAAAAATGATCGCTGCATCCAAACGGCTCATGCCCAAACCGCCCTGCTCTTCCGGTGCATACAGGCTGAGAAAGCCGAGCTCTCCAGCCTCTTTGAGTACCTCAACAGGAAAAAACTGCGTCTCATCCCACACTGCCGCGTTGGGCATTAATTTCTCTTGGGCGAACTGCGCTGCGGTGTCAGCAAAGGCGCGTTGGTCTTCATTGAGTTCAAAATCCATCTTTCTTTCCCTCATTCCTCAAAGCGTGCAGTTGGTGCTAACGCAGTTGAATGGTCATGTTTGGCCCGCTAGGCATGTCTTCTTCAAACCAACGTGCCGTGACGGTTTTGGTCTCGGTATAAAAACGCACCGCCTGTTTGCCGTAAGCATGCAAATCCCCATAAAAACTGCCGCGCCAGCCGGTAAATGAGAAGAAAGGCAGTGGTACTGGGATCGGCACATTGATGCCCACTTGCCCCACTTGGATCTGATGTTGGAATTTTCTCGCCGCGGCGCCATTGGCGGTGAAAATCGAGGTGCCATTGCCATACGGATTGCGGTTAATCAGCGCAATCGCCTCTTCCAAGCTGTCTACTTCCAGACACACCAGCACCGGGCCAAAGATCTCTTGCTGATAGATGCTCATCTCAGTAGTCACACCACTAAACAGCGTTGGGCCAACCCAGTTGCCGTTGGGGTATCCTGCCACTTGGCATTGACTGCCATCGAGCTCACACACCGCGCCTTGCGCTTTGCCTTCAGCGATCAAGCCCAACACGCGCTGCTTGGCGGCGGCGCTGATAAGTGGGCCATAGGCTGCCGTGGCATCGTCCCACGCACCGGGTTTGACTGTGGCCAACTCGGCTTTGATATCCGCCACCCAATGTTTTGCATCGCCAACCAATACCGCCACGGAGATCGCCATACAACGTTGCCCAGCCGCTCCGACCGAGGCACCAACTAAGTTACTGAGTACCTGCGCTTTATTGGCATCGGGCATCACCACCATATGGTTTTTCGCTCCAGCAAACGCCTGCACACGCTTGAAGTTTTGCGTGGCGGTTTGGTAGATGTATTGCGCGGTCGGCACCGAGCCAACAAACGAAACGGCGCGAACATCCGGATGCGTGAGAAGAAAATCGACCTGCGCTTTACCCCCATGCACGATCTGCAACACCCCATCCGGCGCACCAGCGTCGGCAAACAGTTGCGCTAAACGCACCGACGTCAGCGGCACCTGTTCAGAAGGTTTCAGTACAAACGTATTGCCACTGGCAATGGCAATTGGGAACATCCACAACGGGATCATGGCAGGAAAATTAAACGGCGTAATACCACAACACACACCCAATGGCTGGATTAGGGAGTAGCTGTCGATATCAGTGGCCACATTTTCCACCGTCTCTCCCATCATATTGCTGGCTATATTGGCCGCTTGTTCCACCACTTCTATCCCTCGCCACACATCGCCTTTGGCATCGGCAAGGGTTTTGCCCGTTTCTTGAGAGAGCAATTGCGCCAGCGCATCGTGGTTTTCTTTGAGCAAATGCTGATAACGCAACATCAATCTGGCCCGTTCGGAGACCGCAACCTCTTTCCATGATTGGAATGCTTCACTTGCAGAGGTAATCGCATTGGTCATTTCTGCTGGCGTGGCGCAAGGCAGACGAGCAATCACCTCGCCAGTGGCTGGGTTGGTCACATCAATCCATTCGTTGCTCTGAGATTCGACAAACGAACCTTGGATAAAAAGAGGTACTGATTGGGTCATGTTGGCTTTCCTTATGGTTTCATTCGCCCTGATTCTGTTTGCGTCTGCGTTAATTGCGTCGTTTTCATTCGTTGCATCGTGTTAATGTCACTGCTGTATTGGCCGCTCAAAACACGGGAATTTCGATACCAATAGCGGTCGCTTCACCACCACCAATGCACAGTGCAGCCACACCTTTGACGCTGCGACGGCACTTAGTGTCGCCATTGGTGCCCAACGCTTGTAACTGACGCAAGCTGTGAATCAAAGTGACTAAAATTCGGGCACCACTGGCGCCAATAGGGTGGCCTAACGCACAGGCCCCCCCTTTGATGTTCACTTTATCCGCGGCTAAGCCGAGCTGCTGGATGGCAATTTGTGTCACGACGGCAAACGCTTCGTTGATCTCCCACAAATCCACCTCGTCGATTCCCCAATCGAGCTGGCTGAGCAGTTGCTCAATCGCATAAACGGGCGCGACGGTAAACTCGGCGGGCAAGCGAGCATGGCTTGCGTGGCCGCGAATGATCGCCAGCGGTGTTAAGCCTTGTTTTTCGGCCCAATCACCATCGGCCAATATCAGTGCTGCTGCGCCATCCGCAATCGCACTGGAATTGGCGGCGGTCACCGTACCGTTATCGGCAAACGCGGGTTTCAGTTTGGGAATTTTGTCGAGCTGAATGGTGGTTGGATGCTCATCATGATCCAGCGTCATGCTGCTGCGTCCTTCGAGAAAAATCGGGGTGATTTCCTCTTTGAACTGCGCTTCGTGCTGTGCCTGAGTCGCACGCTGCGCCGATTGAATGGCCCAAGTGTCCATTTGCTCTCGGGTGTAATTGAGTTTGTCAGCGATTTGCTGCGCATAAACGCCCATCAAATGGCCCTCATAGGCATCTTGCAATCCATCAAGAAACATATGATCGAAGGTGGTTTTGTGGCCCATTCGCATGCCGCTGCGCGACTCTTTCAATAGATATGGGGCATTGGTCATGCTCTCCATTCCCCCTGCAATCATGCAGCATTTATCACCCGCTTTGAGCTGATCATAGGCCAACATCACCGCTTTCATCCCAGAGCCACACACTTTATTGACTGTGGTACAAGGCGTGGAATAACCCAATTCGGCTTTCAGTGCCGCTTGCCGTGCGGGGGCTTGACCACACCCTGCGGGCAACACACAGCCCATATACACTTCATCCACTTGTTGCGCGGACAACGAAACGGCATCCATCGCCGCATGAATCGCGGCAGCGCCTAATTGCGGTGCACTCAGGGCGGCGAGCACCCCTTGGAATCGCCCTATCGGGGTACGTTTTGCTGCCACTATCCAAATTGATTTCGCCATATTCGCTCCCTGCCGCGAGAAACGCGTTTTACTCAAATTCGCTCTGGCGGCTTTCTTGACGTTTACGTAAGCATAGCACTAACATTTACGTAAACGTAAAGAAGCATTTTTTTAACAATGGCAATTTTCATGAACACCTCGCGTGCCATGCTGTGGCTCATCAACATCGCATAAATACCTCTAAGGGGGTCTGAAATGGAAACGTTTAAAATCAGCGAACTGGCAAAAGAGTTCGACATCACGACGCGCAGTATCCGTTTCTATGAAGACGTTGGCTTGTTGCAACCAGAGCGCAAAGGCAACACCCGAATCTATCAGCGCCGTGATAAAACGCGGCTGAAATTGATTTTGCGAGGGAAAAGGCTCGGCTTTTCATTAGCGGAAATACGTGAACTGTTCGAGCTGTATGATCTGCGCCAAAGCGAAACTCAATTGGTCAAAATGCTCAATATCATTGATGAGAAACAAGCGATTTTGCAGCGTCAGCTCGACGATATTAGCGTGGTCATGAGCGAGCTCGATGCAGCCAAACAGCGCTGCCAACACGCACTGCATGAACTTGCCAGCCGATCAAAACGGGCTTAACCAGTGAGATAAATCCACCCTCGGGATAGGTAGTGAAACACCCGCATGGCTGCTCAGGAGGCGCTATGAAAGATAGGTTTCAACCCCTCAATTTCGGACTTGGCGACACCATCGTTCTGCTCAGAGAACAGGTCAATGCTTTTGCTAACGAACATATCGCGCCACTGGCGGCAGACATCGATCGTGCCAACCATTTCCCCGATCATTTGTGGACTAAGCTGGGTGAAATGGGATTGCACGGCGTCACCATCAGTGAAGAATATGGCGGCGCAGATATGGGGTATCTCGCGCACGTCGTTGCAATGGAAGAGATCAGTCGCGCCTCCGCCTCCGTGGCACTGAGCTATGGTGCCCACTCCAACCTGTGCATTAACCAAATCTACCGTAACGGCAACGCGCAGCAAAAAGCCCATTACTTGCCTGCATTGATTTCTGGCGAGCACATTGGCGCACTCGCCATGAGCGAGGCCAACTCCGGCTCTGACGTGGTGAGCATGCAGTTGAAAGCAAAAGAGAAAGGCGATCACTTCGTGCTCAACGGCAGCAAAATGTGGATCACCAACGGCCCCGATGCACATACATTGGTGGTGTACGCCAAAACCAATCCCAAAGCGGAGGCTCATGGTATTACCGCGTTTATTGTTGAACGTGCATTCCCCGGTTTTCACTCGGCTCAGAAGCTCGACAAATTGGGCATGCGCGGCTCAAACACCAGCGAATTGGTGTTCGAAGATTGCCTTGTGCCCAAAGAGAACGTGTTGGGTGAAATCAACCACGGCGTGCGGGTGTTAATGAGTGGTTTGGACTACGAACGCGTAGTGTTGGCCGGAGGACCTCTCGGCATTATGCGCAGCTGTTTGGATGCGGTGATTCCGTATATTCACGATCGTAAGCAGTTTGGCCAGCCTATTGGCGAGTTCCAATTAGTGCAAGGCAAATTGGCGGACATGTATACCCAAATGAACGCGGCGCGCAGTTACGTCTATACCGTCGCGGCAGCGTGCGATCGCGGAGAAGTGACGCGCAAAGACGCTGCTGGCGTGATCCTTTACAGCGCCGAATTGGCTACTCGAATGGCGCTTGACGCCATTCAACTGCTCGGCGGCAATGGCTACGTCAACGAGTTCCCCACTGGCCGCCTGCTTCGTGACGCCAAGCTGTACGAAATTGGCGCTGGAACTTCGGAAATCCGCCGCATGCTCATCGGCAGAGAGCTGTTTAACGAATCTCGCTAATTTCAGCGAGGCGAAGCAATGCCCGCTAAGGAAGGAACATGGCAGTTTTACCGACAAAAGCACGCAAAGAAGATGCCCTCTATCAATCAAACTACCAAACCTTGGCAGAATTGGTGCGCAAGCTGAGTGCTAACTTAAACTTGGTGCATCAAGGCGGGGGGGTAAAAGCGCAGCAGCGCCAGCGAGAGAAAGGCAAGTTACCCGTTCGTGAGCGGATCGCCAAGCTGCTTGACGAGAACACCTCACTACTTGAAATCGGCCAATTTGCCGCGTGGAATGTCTACGACGAACCCATCGCCTGTGCGGGGGTCGTGGCGGGCATTGGTCAGATTCAGGGCATCGAATGCATGGTGATCGCCAACGATCCATCGGTCAAAGGCGGCACCTATTTCCCACTCACGGTAAAAAAACACCTCCGAGCGCAAGAGATCGCGATGAAATGTCAGCTGCCTTGCGTCTATCTGGTGGATTCCGGCGGTGCGAATCTGCCTCACCAAGCGGAAGTCTTTCCCGATAAAGATCACTTTGGTCGAATTTTCTACAATCAAGCTCGCATGTCGGCTGCTGGCATTCCTCAAATTGCCGTTGTCCTTGGCCCATGCACCGCTGGCGGCGCATACATCCCCGCAATGGCGGATGTATCCATCATTGTTCGCCAACAAGGCACGATATTTTTAGGTGGCCCACCGCTGGTCAAAGCCGCAACAGGTGAGATTGTCAGCGAAGAAGAGCTGGGCGGCGCAGACGTGCATTGCAAAAAATCAGGCGTGGCGGATTATTACGCACTGGATGAGCAACACGCCCTACAACTGGCTCGTCAAGCCATCGAGAGTTGCAACGCCCCCGCTCTACCATGCGCGCCCAAAGCCGTTCTTGAACCACGCTACCCTGCCGATGAGATCTACGGCGTCGTCAATGCTAACTTGCGGCTCTCTTTTGATGTTCGTGAAGTGATTGCCCGAATGGTCGACGACTCCGACTTTGACGAATTTAAAGCGATGTACGGCCCTTCATTAGTGTGTGGTTTTGCGCACTTACTGGGTTTCCCAATCGGGATTGTGGCCAACAACGGCATTCTTTTCTCTGAATCGGCGCAAAAAGGCGCACATTTCATCGAATTGTGCGCAAAACGCAAAATTCCACTACTCTTTTTACAGAACATCACTGGCTTTATGGTGGGGAAAAAAGTCGAAGCAGAGGGCATTGCGAAGCACGGCGCCAAACTCGTGATGGCGGTGGCGTGTGCCGATGTGCCTAAGTTTACCGTGATCATCGGCGGCTCCTATGGTGCGGGCAATTACGGCATGTGTGGCAGGGCTTATGATCCCACTATGTTGTGGATGTGGCCCAATGCCCGTATTTCGGTCATGGGCGGTGAGCAAGCGGCAGGGGTGCTCACGCAAGTGCGTCGTGATGTAAAAGCACGCCAAGGGGAACACTGGCCAGAACAAGATGAACACGATTATCGACAATCGATTCTTGAACTCTACGAAAGCCAAGGTAATCCCTATTACGCCAGTGCGCGATTGTGGGATGACGGCATTATCGATCCCGTAGAGACTCGCGCCATTGTTGGTCGCGCATTACGCGCTAGCTTGAATGCGCCGATCGGCGACAGTGAGTTTGGTATTTTCCGCATGTAAATAGTCACACGTTGGAGAGTTAACCTATGGTTAAGCAGGCGTTATTAGCCAATATGGATCAGCAAGGGGTTGCCACGTTAACCCTTAATCGGCTTGAAAAGCACAATGCCTTTGATGCCGAGCTGATCCGCGCATTGATTGAAGCGCTAGAAACCTTCGCTTCAAACGCACAACTGCGGGTTTTGATTCTCAACGCCAACGGGCCACACTTTTCGGCTGGGGCCGATCTCAACTGGATGCGTGCCATGGCAGAGCAAGACGAAGCCGCTAACCTTGAAGATGCAAAACGCTTGGCCAAGTTGATGCAAACCCTCGACCACTTCCCTGCCCCCACCATCGCCAGCGTTCAAGGCGCGGCTTTTGGTGGTGCACTTGGGTTGATTTGTTGTTGCGATATCGCCATTGCCACCGCGGAAAGCCGCTTCTGTTTGAGTGAAGTTAAATTAGGGTTGATTCCTGCCACCATTGGGCCGTATGTCTGCCGAAGTTTGGGGCAACGACATGCTCGACGTTACATGCTCAGTGCCGAAACCTTTGATGCCAATACCGCACTGGAAATGGGATTGGTGCACATTGTGGTTAACGACGAGAAACAGTTGCCGCAAACCACACAGTCGATGGCCCAGCGCCTATTGCACAACAGTCCAAAAGCGATGCAACAAGTAAAACGGCTCTGCCAAGATTGCACATCCATGCCCATCGAATCGCCGTTGATCGACAAAACCAGTGCCATGATCGCCAATATTCGTTGCAGTGAAGAAGGCCAAGAAGGGCTCAATGCATTTTTTAGCAAAAGGTTACCCAGTTGGTGTCCGGCCAAAAGGGAGCTTGAATGAGCCGCTTCTCTGCAGAGAACTTAACCCTGCCTGAACACGTCACGATTGTTGAGGTTGGCCCTCGTGACGGCTTACAAAACGAGGGCGCCGTTTCCACCGATAGCAAGGTGGCGCTGATCAACGCCCTCTCCCAAACCGGATTAACACGCATCGAAGCGGGCGCGTTTGTTTCTGCTAAACGTGTGCCACAAATGGCAGATTCTCTTGCTGTGTTTGAACAAATTCACCGCAGTCTGGGAGTTCAATACAGTGCCCTCACGCCCAACATGCAGGGTTTTCAAGCCGCTGTTTCTGCCCAAGTGGATCACGTCGCCGTCTTCGCCTCTTGCAGTGAAGGGTTTAGCCAACACAATA
Source organism: Vibrio vulnificus CMCP6 (assembly GCF_000039765.1). Classification (NCBI taxonomy): domain Bacteria; kingdom Pseudomonadati; phylum Pseudomonadota; class Gammaproteobacteria; order Vibrionales; family Vibrionaceae; genus Vibrio; species Vibrio vulnificus. Next base: position 553,989 of record NC_004460.2, read on the forward strand.
TTCATTGCTCCATTGCCGAAAGCCTAGAGCGCTTTCAACCTGTAATCGCACAAGCCAAGCAGCTCAACATCCCCGTACGAGGTTACCTTTCTACCGTCATTGACTGCCCTTACGATGGTGCAACCCCGCCCAGCCAAGTGGCTTCCATAGCTTCTGCGCTATATCAGTTAGGCTGCTTTGAGATTTCACTTGGCGATACCATTGGCACAGGCACGCCACGCAAAGTCGCCACCATGCTCGATACAGTGATGAAACGAGTGCCATGTGAACACCTTGCCGTACATTTTCACGATACCTATGGCCAAGCCATTGCCAATATCTATCAATCGCTACTGATGGGCATCAATACGATAGACAGCAGTGTGGCTGGCCTAGGTGGATGCCCTTATGCTCCCGGGGCGTCGGGCAATGTCGCCAGTGAAGATGTGGTCTATTTATGTCAAGGATTAGCCATAGAAACTGGTGTCGATCTTGATTTACTCATCCAAACTGGTTGGCAAATCAGCCGTCAGCTCAACAAGCAACCGAACTCAAAAGTGTCATTCGCCAGAAAGCCTTAGCCCAGAAAGCCCTAAGCCAGCAGAGCAGAAGCGCTTTAGAGAATGGTTCCACAACGCTACTACACCGACAGCACCTATCAAAACACTGCAATTAATAGGCAATACTTTTCAAATAACGCCTTTAGTCCCTCAGGTAAAATAGAAAAAGCCTATCAATAGAATAGCCACAAGCAATTTTCCTTTCGTGGGTCAGAATGTGAATATACCTCCCGAAGGCAAGCGATGCCAAACCTAACAAACTTAAAGGAAATCAAGAATATGATTAACACTACTATCAAACCATTTAGCGCAACAGCATACAAAGATGGCAAATTCGTTGACATCACTGAACAAGACGTATTGGGCAAATGGTCGGTATTTTTCTTCTACCCAGCGGACTTCACTTTCGTATGTCCGACTGAACTTGGTGACCTAGCAGACCACTACGAAGAGCTTCAATCTCGCGGTGTGGAAGTGTACTCAGTGTCAACTGACACGCATTTTACTCACAAAGCGTGGCACGACAGCTCTGACACTATCGGCAAAATCAAATACTTCATGGTGGGCGACCAAACTGGCAACATCACCAACAACTTTGGTGTAATGCGCCCAGGCCAAGGTCTTGCAGACCGTGCTACTTTCGTTATCGACCCACAAGGTGTTATCCAAGCGGTTGAAATTACAGCAGAAGGTATCGGCCGTGACGCAGAAGACCTACTACGCAAAATCAAAGCAGCTCAGTACGTTGCTGCACACCCAGGCGAAGTATGTCCTGCTAAATGGAAAGAAGGCGAACAAACGCTAGCACCTTCACTAGACCTAGTTGGCAAAATCTAACCATTTGCGTTGATTACCCCTTAAGTTAAAGAGTGGGCCGGGCGTTTTACTTGACGACCTAAATGCTCGGTCCGCTCTCCCCTGATATCCAGAGTGACCGCTCTCCAATTTAAAAAAACTATAAAGGTATTCGAGTATGCTAGACCAAGCGATCAAGCAACAGTTAACCCAGTATCTAACAAATCTAAAACAAGACGTCCGTTTAGTGGTCAGCCTAGATGACAGTAAAGGCTCACAAGATATTCTTGCGCTCGCCAATGAAATCGCGGAACTAAGCCCGCTGATCACCGTTGTCCGTGATGATGCTGCGAGCACACGCAAGCCCGTTATGACGGTGACTAACCCAGAGAAAAGCACTGCGCTTCGCTTTGCAGGTTTGCCAATGGGTCATGAATTTACATCCTTGGTTCTTGCCCTGCTTCATTCAGGTGGTCACCCGATCAAACTGGATGCAGAAACCATCGAACAGATTGCACAACTAGACAAAGAACTCGATGTGGAAGTCTTTATTTCCCTTTCATGTCAAAACTGTCCGGATGTGGTGCAAGCGTTCAACATGATGGCGGCGATTAACCCAAAAATTCGCGCAACCATGATTGATGGTGCCCTGTTCCAAGATGAAGTGAAGCAGCGTGACATCCTCGCGGTACCGAGCGTCTTTGTAAACGGTGAGCTGTTTGGTCAAGGCCGCATGTCATTGACAGAAATTCTTAACAAATTGGACGATGGCGCAGCAGAAAAAGCGGCGGCAAGCCTTAATGACAAAGATCCGTATGACGTTCTCGTTGTCGGTGGTGGCCCTGCAGGTGCAGCCGCTGCGATTTACGCAGCGCGTAAAGGCATTCGCACCGGTATTGTTGCTCAACGTTTGGGTGGTCAGGTGATGGACACCATGGCGATTGAAAACTTTATTTCAGTCAAACACACGGAAGGTCCAAAACTGGCGGCTAACCTTGGTGAGCACTTGAAAGAGTACGGTGTTGATATCATCACAGAGCAGCAAGCTGAAAAGCTGATGGGCGCGCAATACACGGAAGATGGCAAAATTCACGTCAATCTACAAAGTGGTGCAACGCTTAAAAGTAACAGCGTTATCCTCAGCCCAGGTGCTCGTTGGCGTGAAATGAACGTCCCTGGTGAACAAGAATATCGCAATAAAGGCGTGGCTTACTGCCCACACTGTGATGGCCCTTTGTTCAAAGGCAAGAAAACCGCTGTTATTGGTGGTGGTAACTCCGGCATCGAAGCGGCCATTGACCTTGCAGGTATCGTAGAACATGTGACGGTTCTAGAGTTTGCTGACACATTGCGCGCAGACCAAGTTCTGATCAACAAAGCGAACTCTCTGCCTAACGTCGATATCATCACCATGGCTCAAACCACCGAAGTGGTTGGTGATGGTAAACGTGTGACTGGCTTGAAATACAAAGATCGCAACACTGATGAGATCAAGCAGTTAGATCTTGCTGGTATCTTTGTTCAAATTGGTCTTGTGCCGAATACCGAGTGGCTAAAAGATTCAGACGTTGAGCTTTCTGCTCGCGGCGAAATCGAGATCGGTAGCCGTGGTGAAACCAGCCTAGAAGGTGTATTTGCCGCTGGTGACGCGACAACCGTGCCTTACAAGCAAATCATCATCGCAATGGGCGAAGGTGCAAAAGCGAGCTTGGGAGCGTTTGATTACTTGATTCGTAAGCAAGGCTAAACCAACCAGCAAAGGCATGTCACAAAGGAGAGAGGTTTAAAAGCACCTCTCTTTTTATTTTTAACCATGCTAAAAAATAATTTGCTTAAAAACAAAATAAAGCTATCTAATAAATAAAAAGTGTGTATAGTAATCATCAGCTCTTACCAAATGAGCTATTCATGATAGATTTAGTTCAAGTTTAATCTCAGTTATCTTTCGATACCCTTCGTTTAGCCTCTGCGACAGCTTTTCCTTAATACCCATAATAGCTTTTGTTATCAGCAATTAATTAATCGAAAAATTTAATACTTAGAGGTATCTATGTCTAATAAAGTAACTGGTTCAGTAAAATGGTTTAACGAAACGAAAGGTTTCGGTTTTATTTCTCAAGACAACGGTGGTAACGATGTGTTTGTTCACTTCAACTCTATCGTTTCAACAGGTTTTAAAACTTTGGCAGAAGGCCAACGCGTAACATTTGAAGTTGAGCAAGGCAAAAAAGGCCCACAAGCTGCAAACGTAACTGCGCTATAATTTTAATGGCGTGGTCACCACGGCCACGCCATCTCCTGCTCTGCCCCATCGTTTAATCCATTTAAAATCAATCACCTTCATTCAATACCTCTGATCTGTTTGTCGACAGTTTTAAAGACTTTTTTGTTGCCAACAGAACAGGAGTAGACACATCTGTGTCATATTGGTTTTGTATATTCATTCAATCAAATTTATCGGAGGACTTATGTCTCGTAGAACCACTCGCCAACGTCATTGGTATCAACTATTACGTGAAAAACACATAAAGGAAGAAAATTTAAAGCATGTTCAAAATAAACTTTAATATTTATAAAGATAATTTAAATTGGTCTGCAGAAATACATCAACTTAACAGTGATATATTAACGCGCCATGTTGTACTCAAAACTCAGCTCGGCCTTTTTGATTTAAACTTTGATTTTTGTGAAAAATCGAACCAAGGCAGTATTTTTTCACTCAGTGGAAATAAAATAGGTGCATTCTCGGTCTTTTAGGTGTATTCCATAAATAGATAACATCAAAGAAAAACACTGAAAGAGAGCGAAAATGGATAAGAAGAAAGAGAAAGCAAGTAAGAAAGAAACATTGGACGTCGATGAGAAAAAACCACTCACACAGCACCAAACGCGAAAGCGAATCGAAGATATTTTGGAACAGAAAGAATTCGAGAAACAGTATGCGCTTTAAGTGTTCCAGTTACCAACCATGCTCTACCATGCGCAACTCTGATTGGTAACTGGATTGTTCGACTTGCTCTCGCGGTTAATCTACCGTTGAAATCCTATAGCGCACCGTAAACCAAGTAACCGTTATAAACCACATAGCAACCTAATAGCACAGCACCTTCCGTTCGGGTGATGGTCTGTTTTTTACCAAAGCGCACTGCGGTCACTAGCAAAAGCAACGTAACAAACAGCATGGTTGACCAATCTCGCCAAAACACTTCTAAACCAATATTTTCGATCGGCTCAATACTGGCTGCGATGCCCACTACCGCCAATGAGTTAAACATGTTTGAGCCAACAACGTTACCCACGGCGATATCGTGTTCACCCTTTCTTGCAGCCACAATCGATGCAGCGAGTTCAGGCAACGACGTTCCCAATGCCACAATGGTTAAGCCGATCAACAAATCGCTGATACCCAATTGCTGAGCAATGTTCACAGCGCCCCACACCAGCATTCTTGAACTGACGATCAGCAGAACTAAACCGGCGATCAACCAGAAAATCGCCATCCCTTTGGAAAGCTGTGGTACATCCAGTTCTTGTTCAAATTCCGTCGCTAGAGCGTCTTTTTTCGCTCTCATGGCACTCCAGATAGACCAACCGATCACGGCGAAGAAGCCCGCTAGCAGCACTAAAGCTTCCATCAAGCTAATGGTTTGATTCCACAGCATGCCCCCTAGCAATAGGGTAATGAGCAACAACAACGGAATCTCTTTGCGAATGATGTTGGAATGAACCACAATCGGTGCGATCAGCGCAGTGGTACCAAGAATCAAGCTGATATTGACGATGTTAGAACCCAACGCGTTACCCAACGCTAATGCCGGATTACCATCCAATGCCGCCATCGCCGAAACCACCATTTCTGGCGCTGAAGTACCAAAACCAACCACCAGCATACCAATCAATAATGCGGGCATGCCAGCATACTTAGCGCTCGCAGCGGCCCCTTCGACAAACTTATCTGCACTCCAAACCAGAAGCGCAAAACCCAATACAATTGCAACACTTGCCAATAACATGTTTGTATCCTGAAAAGATAAATCACACAGGCGAGTAAACGGTTCGAGAAAGAAGACTTAAGCGTGTCATCGAGGGGAAAGAGAAAAGGCATCAAGCGAGTTTCTGCATCTGAACGACCCAATGACAAGCCAACACTTTCGTGTGTTTACTCGCATTACGGGTAGGCTTAAACCAAAGCAAAGTTCGAATTGCTACCCAAATTCAAACTTTGCTTAAGTCTTGCCAGAACAGATGAACGTGAATACCACAAGCATTAAGCTCGGAGACTGTTGATATTCACTCCTCAAACCATGAGGAAGGCTACTCCCTTAAGCGGCGCTATTCTATTACCAAACCACGAGAAAAGAAAACAAATTGATCGTCATAAGATCAAACACCAGTTAAACACTAGACGACTGGTCTAATATCCTTTATAGTGCCGCTCATGAATACGAAAACCAATGACACTCGCCAACACATTCTTGACGTTGGCTATCAACTCGTCGTCAACCAGGGCTTTACTGCCGTGGGATTGTCGCAATTGTTGAAAGAAGCAGGCGTGCCGAAAGGCTCGTTTTATCATTACTTCAAGTCGAAAGAGCAATTTGGCCAAGCATTGATTGAGGAATATTTTCATCAATACCTTGCTCGCTTAGAGGCGCATTTTAACCAGCAAAATGACTCTGGTTTTGACAACCTTATCTCGTATTTTTCTCGTTGGCTTTCCATTGAAAATGGTGTGTGTAATGCCAATCGCTGTCTTGTGGTGAAGCTCAGTGCTGAGGTATCTGACCTATCTGAAGCGATGCGTCATACACTTTCGCAAGGTGCACAACGCGTTATTCTGGCGTTGGCAAGCGCAGTACAAACTGGCATTGATGATGGTTCGATCTCGGTAAACAATGCCACGGCTACCGCACAACAGCTTTATCAACAATGGCTAGGTGCCAGCTTGTTGAATAAGTTAATGCAGGATCAAACGCATTTAGAACAGTGCTTAGCCAGCACCAAACAGATACTCAAAAGGTAACGTTCAAACACGTTATCGACACCCCGCCTTGCTGGCGGGATTTTTTGAAACAAACACTAGACGACCGGTCTAATAAAGGAAGAATAGATGACTCAACCTACAAACCGTCAAATCGTGCTCGCGTCCCGCCCAGTAGGCGCACCAACCGCAGACAACTTTGCGCTTACACAGAGTGACATCCCAACGCCAGCCCAAGGTGAAATGCTGCTACGCTCTGTTTATCTGTCACTCGATCCCTACATGCGTGGCCGCATGAGTGATGCCAAATCGTATGCCGAACCCGTTGGTATCGATGAAGTCATGGTCGGTGGCACGGTTTGCCAAGTTGAAGCATCCAACCACGCCGAGTTTGAAGTGGGTGAATGGGTGTTGGCTTACACAGGTTGGCAAGATTATGCGCTATCCGACGGTGAAGGCTTGATCAAATTAGGCAAACAGCCTAGCCACCCTTCTTATGCACTTGGTGTGATGGGCATGCCTGGATTTACTGCCTACATGGGCCTATTGGATATTGGTCAACCCAAAGAAGGGGACACATTGGTGGTTGCCGCAGCAACAGGCGCGGTCGGCTCTATGGTGGGACAAATTGGTAAACTCAAGGGCTGCCGCGTCATTGGTATCGCCGGTGGCGAAGAAAAATGCCAATTTGCTAAAGAAACACTGGGCTTTGATGAATGTATCGACCACAAAGCGACTGACTTTGCCGAGCAATTAGCAAAAGTATGCCACAACGGAATCGACATCTATTTTGAAAACGTCGGCGGAAAGGTCTTTGATGCTGTGATGCCGTTGCTTAACACTGGTGCGCGCATTCCACTGTGTGGTTTGATTTCCCAGTACAACGCCACATCTCTACCAGAAGGTCCAGATCGCATGTCTATGCTGATGGCGCAACTGTTGATCAAACGCATCAAGATGCAAGGTTTCATCATTTTTGATGATTACGGCCATCGCTATGGTGAGTTTGCCGCGGACATGACCCAATGGCTAGCACAAGGAAAAATTCACTATCGTGAACATCTTGTCCAAGGGCTGGAAAACGCGCCTGACGCCTTTATTGGCCTGCTTGAAGGGAAAAACTTCGGCAAAATGGTCGTCCAAACCAATCAACCACGCTAGGAGCTAGGTATGATCACTCTACATCATCTCAACAAATCCCGTTCAAAGCGTATCATTTGGTTGCTGGAAGAGCTGGGCGTTGACTATCAAGTTGTCGCCTACCAGCGAGACAGCGTGACGTTTTTAGCACCACCAGAGCTGAAAGCGATCCACCCACTAGGCAAATCACCGGTCATCGAAGCCGATGGTAAAGTGATTGCTGAGTCAGGCGCGATCACCGAATACCTCATTGCCAAACACGCCCCACTGCGATTGGCTCCAGCACCAGAGAGCGCTGAGTACGTGGAATATCTGCAATGGCTGCATTTTGCGGAAAGCTCCGGCATTTTGCCTTTGCTGCTTAAAGTCTTTTTAACCAAAGATGGCGCGCAAACGCAGTTTCTTGCTCAGTACGCAGATGCGGAGATCAACAAAGTGGTGGGTTATCTCGACCAAAGCTTGCAGGGCAAAAACTACCTTGTTGGTGAGACGCTCTCCGGTGCCGACATCATGAACTCGTTCATTGTCGAGATTGTGCAGCAATTTGGTTTGCTTGAGCAGTATCCGAACCTTGCCCGTTACTCGGATACACTCGCCAGCCACCCAAGCTTTGTTAAAGCGCAAGCGCTGGAACAACAATACAATTAATGCCTTTTAAACACTGCCTTTGCCAGCCGCTGATACGGCTGGCTTTTTTTCTCTAATGCGAATAAAACCACCTATTTTCGCGATGATTTAACACAAACCCCAATCCATTCTGTATAGTAGCGAGCAAAGAAATTGACTCAAAAATGAGGAAGTAATGAGAACAACATTATTGGCCCTGCTAAGCGTACTCGCCCTTTCAGCTTGCAGTGAAGTAGGCAGTGAAAGCTGGTGCAACGACATGCGCGATAAGCCGAAAAGCGAATGGAATGGACAAAATACGCTAGACTTTGCCAAGCACTGCCTACTCAACAACGAGATTGGTAGCAAGAGTTGGTGTGAAGATATGGATGAAAAATCCAAAGGCGATTGGACGGCTAAAGAAGCCACCTCTTACGCTAAGTATTGCGTACTTTAGTTGTTAGATATCAGAGCCACCTTTGGCTCTGATTTACTTTGATTCTCAGATCCCTCTCTTATATTCAATGTGACTCTTTTCACGCTTTCTCTCCAACTTTACTGTTTCTAGGAATTTTTCCTAGGCGATCTAAGCCCTCCTCTCATGTGGTTTGCTCTTTCGCTCTCTAGAATCGTCGCCAGTTAATGACAAAAGTTCACCTGTGTACGACACAATGACAAGAGAGTTCACAATGTTAAAATTCCTTGAACAAGTGCGGAAGCCGACCCTCGACCTTCCAGTCGAAGTAAGACGCAAAATGTGGTTTAAGCCGTTTATCCAATCTTACCTTGTGGTATTTATTGGTTACTTGACCATGTATTTGATCCGCAAAAACTTCAACGTCGCGCAAAACGACATGATCTCCACTTACGGTTTAAGCATGACCGATTTGGGTCTGATTGGTCTTGGTTTTTCGATTACTTACGGTATCGGTAAAACCGTCGTTTCCTACTACGCTGACGGCAAAAACACCAAGCAGTTTCTCCCTTTCATGCTGATCCTTTCTGGTCTTGCCATGCTTGGTTTCAGCTTCAGCATGGGCGGTGGCAGCGCCAGCTTGTTCTTGATGGTGGCGTTCTACGCGCTCAGTGGTTTCTTCCAAAGTACGGGTGGCCCTTCTAGTTACTCAACCATCACGAAGTGGACACCACGCAACAAACGTGGTTCTTACCTAGGTCTTTGGAACATGTCGCACAACGTGGGTGGTGCTGGTGCGGCTGGTGTTGCCCTGTTCGGTGCTAACTACCTATTCGATGGCCACGTCATTGGTATGTTTGTTTTCCCTTCTATCATCGCCATCATCGTTGGTTTCATCGGCATGCGCTTTGGTAGTGACTCACCTGAGGCTTATGGCCTAGGTAAAGTTGAAGAACTTTTTGATGAAGCCATCAGCGAAGAAGATACTGCGGCTGAAGAAAATCAAATGACCAAGAAAGAGATCTTTGTTGAGTATGTACTGAAAAACAAAGTGATCTGGCTACTTTGCTTTGCCAATATCTTCCTTTACATCGTGCGTATCGGTATCGACCAATGGTCAACGGTTTACGCGTACCAAGAACTTGGTCTATCAAAAGAAGCGGCAATCTCCGGTTTTACCCTATTCGAAGTGGGCGCACTCGTCGGTACGCTAATGTGGGGTTACCTTTCTGACTTGGCGAACGGTCGTCGTGCTTTAGTGGCGTGTGTGTCTCTTGCTTTGATCATCGTATCCCTTGAGTTCTACCAACACGCAACAAGCGAATTCATGTACTTAGCATCGCTATTTGTTCTTGGTTTCCTCGTGTTTGGTCCTCAACTGCTTATCGGTGTTGCTGCGGTTGGCTTTGTTCCTAAGAAAGCCATCAGTGTGGCAGATGGCGTAAAAGGCACCTTCGCTTACCTAATCGGTGACAGCTTTGCCAAACTTGGTCTTGGTATGATTGCAGACGGTACACCAATCTTTGGTTTGACCGGTTGGAAAGGCACCTTCGCGGCACTGGATACCTCAGCGATGATTTGTATTGTCCTTCTTGCCTTCGTTGCTATCGCAGAAGAGAAAAAGATTCGACATAACAAGAAGAAACTTGAACTCGCGGCCAGCCAGTCTTAATTCATCAGCGCGCTTTGTCCTGCAAAGCGCGCTAGATCATTAAAACCAAGATGTCGATTTAGTATCATAGTCCGTTTTTACTTGAGCTCGTATGAGCTCGCTGTCGTTTGTGTATTGCTGAAATGTGGTTGTTATGATGATTAACGTAGCGCTTGTGGATGACCATGTCATTGTTCGTTCTGGTTTTGCCCAACTATTAAATCTTGAGGCGGACATTTGCGTTGTCGGAGAATTTGGCTCCGTCGCGGACGCACGAATCGGCTTACCTGCGTGCAAGCCAGATGTTGTGATTCTCGATATCTCAATGGCGGATGAAAGCGGCCTAACGTTACTCAGTGAAATTCCATCCGGCATTGCCTGCATCATGTTGAGCGTGCACGACTCCCCTGCCATGGTGGAAAAATCGCTCAAACTGGGTGCCAAAGGTTATTTAAGCAAACGTTGCAGCCCTGATGAACTGGTTCAAGCGGTGAGAACCAGCGCGGCAGGTGGTTGTTACCTTACTCCAGACATCGCAATGAAGCTTGCCACACCGAACGATAAAGCCACCAGCCTCACCCAACTCACGCGCCGAGAAAACGAAGTGTGTCAGTTGCTAGCGCGAGGGTTGGATGTGAAGTCCATCGCTGCCGAACTGGGGTTAAGCCACAAAACGGTTCATGTTCACCGTGCTAACGCCATCGACAAGCTGGGCGTAAAAAACAACGTCGAGCTGGCAAAACTGTTCTCTCAAGAGTCATTTTAATGCGCAGTTACACCATCACATCACTGTGCGGTTTTTTCATGACCGCTTGTGCTTGGTTTTGTCTGTGGGTGATCGCCTACTACTTTGTCAATGACGCAGAGTTGGCTATTTTGCTGTTCCCATTTGCGCTGCGACTCGGCATCACGCTACACACTCACACCCGATTTTGGCCAACCATCTACTTGGCGGAATGGGGATTAACCGTTGCGCTGGCCTTATTGCTTGATCAGCCACAGTGGTTAATGGTGTTGGTCGCGAGCGTCTTAAGCATCCCGGTTGTCTGCCTAGCGAAGAAATACTACCGAGGCGATCACAACCAGCATTTGGCGATCATGGCGGTCATTATTGTCATCACTGCGTCCATCAACGTGCTGGCCGTGGGTTTTCATGTTCAATCGGTCTACATGGTCTGGCTTGCCAGCGTTACTGGCGGTTTGATGCTCTTGCCTATGTGTTATTTGCTCTGGAACTATTTGTTTCAAAGTCCATGGTCTCCGCTCACCTCAAACCTGCTCGCCAATACCGTGGAATTTAAGGTGCGCCACATCGTTTTGTATACGGTGTTACTCATCACCAGTATTTTGATTCAAACCAGTTTGCCGGATGAATTAAAACGATTCGCGCCGTTTTGCATGGCGATTCCGATCATCGTGTTGGCGCTACGCTACGGCTGGCAAGGCGCGCTATTGGCCACCATGCTGAACAGTGTGGCGCTGATTGCTGCACGCAGTGGTGTTTCCAATTTAGAAATCACCGATTTGTTGCTATCTCTGTCAGCACAAACCTTAACCGGCATCATGCTCGGCTTGGCGGTGCAAAAACAGAAGGATCTCAACCAACAACTGCGCGGAGAGCTATCGCGTAACCAAACGCTCTCCCGTCAGTTGATTCAAGCGGAAGAATCGGTACGCCGAGATGTGGCGCGAGAACTTCATGATGAAATTGGCCAAAACATTACCGCAATTCGAACGCAAGCGAGCATCATCAAACGTATCGACAACCTCGAAATGAACATTCGTTGTGCCGACACCATTGAGCAGCTCTCTCTCAATGTCTACGACACCACTAAGCGTCTCTTAAGCAAGTTGAGACCAAAGATGCTGGATGATTTGGATTTGAAGGAGTCCGTCGAGCAGCTCACTCGCGAATTGGAATTTGATAATCATGGCACACAAGTTCAACTCGATTGGCAAGGCGATTACCACTCGCTCAGTGACACTTTGAAAGTCACCCTCTTCCGTTTGTGCCAAGAGGCACTGAACAATGCCGCCAAATACGCGGAAGCCACGTCCATCGTTATCGAACTGTCCATTAGGGACGAGCTTTCTCTCAATATTGCAGACAACGGTATCGGCTTTAAAACCGAAGAGTGCATGAAAGGCATGGGCATTCGCGGTATGCAGGAGCGCGTGCAAGCTTTGGGCGGAAAAATGTATATCTATTCTCTTAACGACCAAGTGACTGGCGCGCAAATTGCCATCACATTGCCGAAGGTGTAACGCGTATGTTTGGACTGTTTCAATCTCCGAGCTACACACAAGCTCCCTTGGACAAAAGCCAAGTTGATGAACGTTATCGTTACTGGCGACTGCATATCATGATCGGCATGTACATTGGGTACGCGGGCTTTTATTTCACTCGCAAAACCTTCAACTACGCCGCGCCTGCCATGATTGTTGATTTGGGCTTAGACAAAGGCGATCTCGGTTTAATCGGCACACTTTTCTACATCACCTATGGCCTATCGAAGTTTATCTCCGGGACCATTTCTGACCGCTCTAATCCACGTTATTTTATGGGTGTGGGCCTGATCGCCTCAGGGATTATCAATATCGTGTTTGGTTTTTCCAGCTCGCTGATTGCGCTTTCCATCTTGTGGGTGCTCAACGCTTGGTTCCAAGGTTGGGGATGGCCTTCTTGTTCCAAACTCCTCACCACCTGGTATTCGCGCTCAGAACGCGGCTTCTTGTGGGCAATTTGGAACACAGCCCACAACGTGGGTGGCGCACTGATCCCATTATTGGTCGGCTACCTCACTTTTCATTTCAGTTGGCGTGAAGGCTTTATTGTTCCTGGCATTATCGGCGTGTTACTTGGCCTTATTGTTTGCTGGCGATTAAGAGATAAACCCACCACTCAGGGGCTGCCAACCGTCGGTCAGTGGCGTCATGATGCGCTCGAACTGGCTCAAGAGAAACATGGCCAAGGACTCAGCTATCACGAAATTCTCACGCACTATGTTTTCAACAACAAATACATTTGGTTGCTCGCTTTTAGCTATGTACTGGTTTACATCGTGCGCACCGCAATCAATGACTGGGGCAATCTCTACCTTACCGAGCAACACCATTACTCTCTGATCAACGCCAACGCTGCATTGTCGATGTTCGAGATCGGTGGCTTTGTTGGTTCTCTCGTAGCAGGTTGGGGCTCGGATAAACTGTTCGGTGGTAACCGCGGTCCGATGAATCTGCTATTTGCCGCCGGTATTTTCTTGTCTGTTGCTGCGCTGTGGTTAATGCCGTTAACCAACTTTGCCTTTCAAGCGGCGGGTTTATTCTCTATTGGCTTCTTCGTGTTTGGCCCACAAATGCTTATCGGCATGGCAGCCGCTGAGTGTTCTCACAAAGATTCAGCTGGCGCAGCCACGGGTTTTGTTGGTCTGTTTGCCTACATGGGCGCGGCGTTGTCTGGCTACCCGCTTGCACTGATTTTGGAAGAATACAGCTGGACCGGTTTCTTCGTCACCATCTCTATCTGTGCGGCGGTGATCGGCTTACTGTTGCTGCCCTTTCTTCAAGCTCAACCGTCTCGTAAACCACTGGCCCCCAAACTTCGCTTATAGAGACAACCTCTTTCTTACTTAAGGTGAGCTAAACGCTCACCACCGCTTCCACCACAATTTTTTGCTTCCGATTCAGTTCGGAGGGTTTTCTACGGGTAAAATTCATGAATTTGAACACAATTTCATCAAAATGCTTCTTCAAAATGGACAATAAGATCCAAAACTACGACTGGGGAAGCCGCTCTGCTATTCACGATTTGTTTGGCTTCGCCAACGACGATCATCGCCCGCAAGCCGAAGTTTGGATGGGCACGCACCCCAATGGCTGCTCAAGCATTAAAGGAAGCGATGTTTCACTTTCGCTCGCCGATTTGATCCAGCACGACCAAGTCGCCTTTCTGTCTGAGCCAACCGCGAAGCAATATGGGGATTTACCGTTTCTGTTTAAGATCCTTTCAGCAGAGCGCGCCCTCTCCATTCAAGTTCATCCGAGTAAATGCGATGCGCAAACTGGTTTTGCAAGAGAAGAGCAACTGGGCATTCCACTAGATGCCGCTTGGCGCAACTACAAAGACGCCAACCACAAGCCCGAGTTGGTCTACGCCCTCACCGACTATCAAGCGATGAACGGCTTCCGACCCTTCGAGGAGATCCTTGTGGGATTTCGCCAATGTCACATCCCGGAGATCAACACGTATCTCGAGCAATTTGAGCAAAACACCAATGAAGCTGGCTTACGACGCTTTTTTATCGAGCTGCTCTCGATGAGCAAGCTTCGTAAACAAAACGCGCTCGATCAGCTGGTTACGTATGCCTCACTCAATCAACAACAACCCACTTGCCAGCTGATCATTGAACTGGCTGAGCAATATCCCAATGATGTGGGCTTGTTCGCACCATTGCTCCTGAACGTGATAACACTCAAACCCGGAGAGGCAATGTTCTTAAACGCAAGGACGCCTCATGCCTACATTAAAGGCACCGGGCTTGAGATCATGGCAAACTCCGACAACGTTTTACGCGCTGGCCTAACGTCCAAACATATGGATGTGGAAGAGTTGGTGAAATGCACCGATTTTGTCTCCAAACCCGTAGAGAGCTTGCTCACCCACGCGCACATTGTCGGTTGTGAGCATCACTTCCCCGTGCCAGTAAAGGACTTTCAGTTTTCGGTACTGTCAAAGCCAGAGAATCAGCCCATGGCAATGTCGAGCGCCGAGATACTCATGGCCATTGATGCCGATTTGACCTTAGTGGCCTCCAACGGTGAAACCCTAACATTAAGCAAAGGGCAATCGGCCTTTATTCCGGCGTACGTCAAGACTTACGCCATCTCAAGCTCTGGGCGTATCGCTCGTGCGTTTAATGGTTAAATAGTAAATGCATTTGAAAGTGGCAGAGCTGCGTTTCTGTCACTTTTTCTGACACATAACTTCCAAGCAAACAAATCGCACCCAGAAATAGCAAACCGATAGACTGAAAAACAGAAGAGTAGGAACAACTTGATAGTAGGAACAACTTGATGAGACGAAACGGATGAGCAAAATTCTGTAGCCAAATGAGATCGTGAAATCCAACAGTAACACTGTTAGCTTAGCTAAGAAATTCAGATTAAGTTATTGATTTTGAATCAGAGAATTGGAGCGGGCAGCGGGAATCGAACCCGCATCATCAGCTTGGAAGGCTGAGGTAATAGCCATTATACGATGCCCGCGCATCGTGAGGACGGGGTCTACTATGCCACAACTTAGATAAAAGAAAAGCCCTAATAAGTTCAATCGGTTAATTCAGCACCAACTTCTTTCCTAGATGCTCAAATTGCGTGCACTCAGTCAAATAATCGAGCAACGCACGCCTGATTTTTGCCAAGCCGCTTAGCTTGATACATCAACTTATCAGCCATCCCTAGGTCGATATGGCCATTGGAAAACGGGTAATACGCACAGCCCAAACTGATAGTCACGCCTTCGGGAACGTTATTAAATGTGAGCTTCTCGACCACATGGCACACCTTTTTAGCCAGTGCTTGTGCATCAGTAAACGCCAAACCAAACGCGACAATGGCAAACTCTTCGCCACCAATACGAGCGTAAAGCGCGTCACTCGGCAACGTTTCATCCACCTGCGTCGCCACATTTTGAATCACCAGATCGCCCGTCGCATGACCATAGCTGTCGTTGATTCGTTTAAAGTCATCAATATCAAAAATCAGTACTGAAACCGATACGGCTTCAGGTGAAAGGTTTTTCAATTGCTCCATGAAGTGACGGCGATTACTGATTTGGGTTAAGTAGTCTTGTTGTGAGAGTTGCAGCAAGTTTTCATTTGCCAACTGCAATTCGCGGGTTCTTGCTTTGACGGCTCGCTTCAGCACGATGATGTAAGCAAGGGAAGTCAGCCCAAAAAGAGCAAGTATCGAAGGGAACAAAAATTTCGGGTAGACGGTTTGTACCGTGATCCAACTGGTGATCGTTCGCTCTATCAATTCTTCCCCCACCACCTTAAAACCGGCGTTAATGGTCGAAAGCAGTGCACTCCCCTCTGCTACCGCTGGGCGAATCTCACCGGAATAGAGATAAAGTGCAGGAATAAAAGTGACGGTTTGAGCAGTGGTGTAGATATAAAAATTAGCGACTTGGAGATCGGCAACAAAAGCGTCGATTTCTTCTCGAAACGCCGCCTCCATCATCAAGCGGTTATTCTTGAATCTAACCAGCGGTAACTTAGGGAAATGAGTTTGAACAAAGTACTCTTCATAACCCCCTTCCACCACACCCACACCTCGATTACCGTCTCCAGTGAGAAAAAAGTTGAGATCTGTCGTGATGATCCTTTGACTTAGATAGAGCTGAGTATTGATCGTCATAATAGGTTCAGCGAAATCAAACCTTAGCTCTCTTGGCTCAGACCACAACATCCCAGCGTGCACGTCTGCTTTGCCTTCTTCCACCGCGGTTAACGAATCATTCCAATCCACAAGTACAAACTCAATGTCGACACCATTTTGCTCACCGTACAGCTTCCAGAGATCAATCAAGATGCCTCTTGGACTCCCATCTTCTGCTAGATAAGAGAACGGCTTCCAAGCCTTGGAATTGGTGACTCGAAGCGTTTTTCTTTCTTGCTCTTTAGCGCTAACAAAAATGGAAAACAGGCCAATTAAGCTGAACGCAAGCAGTAATATTGCGGATTTTTTCATCATTGTTTTAAGTGAGTGCACCTTGTCAGGAGGAGAAATTCTCGTCCGCTATTTCTCATTGATGAACACGCCAAATTCATATGGTCAGTACAACGAAGCCATTAAAATAATTAAGCGACATGTCAATTATAAGCGTTGTTCTAGAGTTTGTAGTGATATCGTTAACGTTAGAATTTTCAATTATTGATAGAATAATAACTCTAAGCAACAGAGATTTTTATAAATTATTTTATGACAAAAATGAGCTAAAGATCTCGCTAAGTGTTAACGTCTCTGCTACTTTATCGCCATTTTTGATCGTTTCACAATTTAACATGCCAACGCAGTACCGAATTAATAAAATCGTTGAAATTGGAGATACTCTGCATCGTAGTGGCTGTGCGCCTTACAAAGTAGAAAAGTACGCTCAATACTATGCGCAAAAACACGATGTTGATGTCATGATTCAGGCGACGCCAACCGCGATTAACTATCAGTTTTCTGATGAAAACAACACCGTCGTCATGAAACGCCTAAAACCAGCATCCATCAACTTAAGTTTGCTGGCAAATACCATTATTCGCATTAACCAACCCAGCCATGAACCTGTCCCTGAGCCCGTTGGCTATTCCAAATGGGTGATTGCGATGGCAAACATGGGCATACCGCCGGCCTATTTAATGTTGGTGGGCAGCACATTAGAAGCGGTGGGAATCGCGTTTTTGCTGGGGCTGATGGTATGGCTTTGCCAGCAAGTGTTCCATTCTCGTCGTTCTATTGCAGTCGAATTTTTCTCTGCCCTGCTTACTGGTATTTGTGTCGCGTACTTAGCCAACAGTGGATTGCCGATCCCCGTCTGGGCACTGTGTGTCGCCTCGGTTATCTTGTTTGTTCCTGGCCTATCCATTGCTAACTCTTTGGAATGTTTGGCTTTTAACGATTTAATTTCCGGCACCAGTTTACTTGGCCAGAGTGCGCTCACCTTAATTAAGCTGTTTGTGGGTATTGTCATGGGGCTGAATATCGGTGAAGCGATATGGGGACAAGCGGAGTCGATTTCCTACACCAATGAAGTGCCGTTTTGGATGCATATCTTCGGTCTATTTTTGCTGTCAATTTCACTCGGCATTTTGTTTAATGCGCGCCCAATAGACATCTTACTTGGCTTACCTGTTGCCATGCTGGGCATGTGGGGACCGTTCTACCTTGGTTTTGAAAGTGGCTGGGTGGTAGGTACTTGGGTGACCACGGTGCTAATTACCCTTTACGGCACTTGGTTGGCAAAGAAAATGGAGCTGACTGGCTCTATCTATATCGTACAAGGCATTATTATTTTGGTCCCTGGCAGCCGGGTATTGATCAGCGCCAGCCAATCGGTGTTTGAGCAGTCAATTCTACCAATCCCAAGTATTGGTCTCTCAGCGCTGTTCATGTTTTCTGCGATTGTGGCCGGACAAATCACCGCGTACGCGATTTACTCACCAAAAATTGAACACTAAGCGCCGATAAAGAAAGAGCCCTATTCAAAACTGATTCTCTTATCAACTTTGAGTAGGGCTCTTTGCCTCTGTGCTTCGCTTTTCGTTGGAAGCTGCCTTTGCCTTTTTTCGCTTTGACCACACGGGTTCGAAATAGCTGGCTGGTCACTAATGCTTTTAATGCATTATCGTTAATGGTTCCTCGCCCGATTTCAGTGTCTACACTGACTTCTGCGAGATATTCTTGTTTCTTTTTCATCGTTACCTCAAATAAATGGTGAGACTTTTATAAAGTCGCGCTATTGAAAGGCAAAATATCATCACTGTCAATTCCCCGCTCTTAAAAAACACACTTAAACAGGGGCCATATTTTCATTTACTGGCCCGATGAGACAGGCAAAGATTTTGCAAAATATCGCAAACCAACCCAACAAATATAATAAGCCTCTGTTTTACGCTGCGTTATTTTGTAAAAAGACTAATTAATTGGAAACAAAACAGTGATTCGCTACAAAGATTCTAACTTTCCCTAGCGTGAGTCGTTGACTCCTGCAACCGATCTCCTAGACTCTTGTCTGGTTGGAAAGAAAGTCTTTGTTTTACACATTTCGCTGGATTACATATAAACCCTCGGTGTGCGACACAATAGAGTTTTTTCTACAAGCAATACTAGTCGCTAACCCGACTCAATAGTTTTTTAAAGAGATAGGATTTACACATGTCTAACACAGTAACCGGCACCGTAAAATGGTTTAACGAAACTAAAGGCTTTGGCTTCATCAAGCAAGAAAACGGCCCGGACGTTTTTGCACACTTCTCTGCTATCAAAGGTGATGGCTTCCGCACTCTTGCTGAAGGTCAGAAAGTTTCTTTCGTCATCTCTCAAGGCCAAAAAGGTCCTCAAGCAGAAGAGATCACACTGCTTTAATTAGACTGGACATTTTTACGGTAGCCAGCCATAGTGCTGGCTATTTTTATGGCTAGAGATAAGTAACTGAAACCATGGCTCTTAAACCCACCATCTACAAATTCCGCATCAATCTCACTGATATCAATCGCGATCACTTCGATACCTTGTCTATCACCACCGCGCTGCATCCATCAGAAAAAGTCGAACGCCTCGCGGCCCGATTGCTCGCGTTTTGCCTGCATGCTCAACCAGAGCTTGTTTTCACCAAAGGTCTATCCACGATTGAGGAACCAGACGTCTGGAAAAAAGAGCTCGACGATTCGATCGCAGTGTGGATTGACGTCGGTGAGCCTGAGGCCGATAGAATTAAAAAAGCCACTCGCCAAGCTAAATCCGTGTTTGTTTATAGCTTTAATCAGAAGTCTTCCGTTTGGTGGGAAAAGCACAAAGGCAAATTTCAACAGTTACCCGTTTCTGTTTGCCAATTTGATGCCGATGCCATTGAACAACTCGCCAATCAATTACAACGTGGCAGCTCGCTGTCTGTCATGATCAGCGGAAACTCTGTGTTTATAGATGGCGATTCGTTCCATCAACAAGTCGATTGGCAGGTACTGCAAAGCAATGAGTGAGTTAAAGGACGCGCTGGCAGAGGCTGGCGTATTCACGTTGGAGTACGTCAACAACAACCAGGATGCATTGGCACGATTTTGCGATGCGCAGAATGCCTTGTTTCAACGAGTATGCGAAAACAAACCCGAAACGCCAACCACGCTCCATTTACTCGGGCTTCTCACTAAAAGCCATATTGAGATACTGGCTCAATTTGTTTCTGACAAGGAAAGTCGGTTGGCCATGAAAGACGTTTTGCAAACTTCACTAGGCGCACAATCCAGCGACAAGTTTAACGATGTGGTGTTGCAAGACCTGCTGATGATTTCCACCTTGTGGATTTTCGTTCAAGGCCGTCTCAAGATGGATTTCAGCCTTGCCAATGATCACGCAGCAGAAACGGCGCAACACGTGGCTCCTTTTCTCGCTGTAGACGCCGATGTGATTCGTAGTGAGTTGATGCAGAGTTTCTATCAAGGCAAAGCGCTCTATCAACGCCAACAGGATAAACCGAGCCTATGGCAGCGATTTCTTAACCATTTATCCTCATAAAACACCCGGTTTTATAACATCTTAAAGCCTGATAGACTTTCGCCACTTAAACATTACGGAAGTCTATCATGCAGTTAATTCGTTGGTTTCTCGGTAAACTCATTCTTTTAGTGGACACGCTCTTCTCGCCAAAAGGCCTCAAACGCTCACCTGAAGCACAAAGCAAAGTCGATGAGAAGGCAACGCACTACGCACTTTATCAATTTGCCGCCTGCCCTTTTTGCGTCAAAGTACGCAGAGCGATGAAGCGACAATCCGTTACTATCGAGCTGCGTGATGCCAAAAACGATGCACAGCATCGTCGTGAACTGGAGCAAGGCGGCGGAAAAATCAAAGTGCCTTGTTTAAGAATTGAGGAAAACGGTCAAACACGTTGGATGTATGAATCGAGTGATATCGTGGCGTACTTAGAGAAAACTTTCCCTTAAGCGTTTTTTTGCCCAAGGCACATATTAAAAAAGGCACGTTAAGTGCCTTTTGCCATTTTTGTTCGTCTTATTTTTGCTCGTATTGCAGCTGTGTTATTTGGTTACAATCAGCATCAGTTCGACACGTCTGTTGCACTTGCGTCCGTTGATTGAGGTGTTACTGCAGGCTGGAAGGTATTCACCATAACCCCGAGTATAGACTCTGGATTCCGGTACTCTCGACATTAACAACTGCTTTTTCACCTCTTCTGCTCTACGCTCAGAAAGAGAATTGTTGAAACCTGTCGTCCCCGTGCTATCGGCATGGCCATCAATCACAATATCCACATCGCTTCTCTGATTCAGATAGTTGCCTAACAGCCCTATCCATCGAGCAGATACAGGGGAAACTTCCGCAGAACCAGTTTTGAAATGAATCGTCTCCGTAAGATGAATCATGATGTGATCACCAGGTAAGATTTGGTATTGAATCGCATTACGTTGCAGAAACGATTGTAAAGAGTCTGACTGTACCTGAGGCTTCTGTGCTTGCATCATTTGAGGCGGTGGAGGAGAAACCTCTTCACCACCCCATTCAGGATAAACCAACTCCTCATTGGTTTTCGGTGCGACATCGAGCATGTTTGGCGGTACGATCAAATTCGCACACCCCGACAACAATACACATGCAAACAAACTTTGTTTTTTCATCAGCACAACCCAAAAAGCTCTAACTAGTCCTCTTGTATAGTATCGACCAGTTAGCAAAATCTTTAGGTTTTTCTTCGGTTTTCATCACGATTGCTTGCCAAAGCATCGCCAGAGCTTTGAGATATTGTTTCAAAGTGCAAGTTATCAAAAATTATCGGTTTTCGCCTTGCCGCTAAGCCGTTAAACTTAGGCCTATTTTCTACTATTTTGAGTTGATTATGCTAAACCGAATTAAGCACATCTCACTGCTTTTGCTTGCTGCGCTGGCGTTAGCCGCTTGTAGTGACAATAACCAACCCACTGAAGGCGTTCAGTACAAAACCTTGGCGAAATCTCTAACAAGTTACCAGCTACCTGAGGTGACCGAAGTCTTCTCACTGACTTGTGGCCACTGCCGCACAATGGAAAGTGTGATTCCCCAGTTGCAAGAACAAACGGGCAAAACGTTTGGCAAACTGCATGTGACTTTCAATGACAGCGCTCAAATCAGTGCCTTCATCTTCTACACCGCGGTGATGCAGCTAAATGACATCCCAGATCATGACTTTATGAATGAGCTTTTTGCCGCAGTCCAAATGGGGCCGGAAGTGTCTGGGGTGGAAAAACAGCAAGCGCTCGAAGCCGCTTTTGAGAAACGTGGTTTGGTAAGCCCATACCAGCTTGAAAAAGCACAGCAAGAAAAAATGTTTGAGTTGTTCCAAAACGCAGATGAGATTTCGCAGGTCGCACAAATCAACTCGGTACCGACTTTCATCGTCAACGGTAAATACCAAGTCATCACTTCTGCACACCAAAATGCGGAAGAAATCGGTAACACCATCAAATTTTTGCTTAGCAAACCTTAACGGAATAGAGGTATTACGTGTCTAAATTAATCCTACCCCTGATCATTCTAGTGCTTGCGGTTTTTATGATTTATCGCACTTGGAACAATCATAAAGCAGCAGAAGTGAACTTTGAAAAAGGCCAAGCATTCTTGCTAGAAAACAGTAAAAAAGAAGGTGTGATAACCACCGAAAGTGGCCTGCAGTACCAAGTATTAGAAAAAGGTCACGGCGACAAGCACCCTAGCGCGAGCAGTAAAGTTAAAGTCCATTATCATGGCATGCTTACGGATGGAACTGTATTCGACAGCTCTGTTGAGCGCGGTTCGCCAATCAGTTTTAATCTCAACCAAGTCATCAAAGGCTGGCAAGAAGGCCTTCAATATATGGTTGAAGGTGAGAAAGTACGCCTCTTTATCCCTAGCACTTTAGGTTATGGTAAAGGCGGCTCTGGCCCAATTCCACCAGCCAGTGTGTTGATCTTTGATGTTGAGTTATTGGAAATTCAATAACACCAAACGCATGCAAAACCATCAACCACAATGCCACCAACAGGTGGCATTGTGGTTTTTCGCTGCAAAGCGCTTTTAGTTCACCGGATAGAACACCAGCTCACCATTTTCCACCATCACGCAGTCCATTTTCGCGGCATGAGCGGCTTGCTTTCCAAGCTCGGTGTCTTCGAAAACGACACACTCATTTGCAGGCAGCCCCAATTGCTGCGCTGCCAACAAAAAGGTATCTGGATGCGGTTTGTGATTCTGCACCTCTGTGGCACTGACGAGCGCATCCAATTTATCAAGTAAGTTGGCTTTGGCCAGCAGACGAATCGCACTCTCTCTTTGGCTGCCCGTTCCCACTGCTATTTTCTTTTGACCCAAATACTTTTCTAAGACTCGGTGTGTACATTCGATCGCGTCTCCGTGCTCATCCAATGCCGCAAAAGCTGCCATTTTGAATTGAGAAACATCCATTGCTACCAGCGATAAACCGTACTTTTTATTAATCTCTGCGGCTATTTTAAAACTCGGCATGCCTCCCAAGCTGTGGATCCACTGCTGTTCAAACGGAAACTGAAAATGCTCTGCTGTTTTTTCCCAAGCGATAAGATGTGCCGGCATAGTGTCAATTAAGGTGCCATCCATATCAAAAATAAAGCCGGTGTAGCCGTTAAAAGGGATTTCACTCATGAGGTTAATTCTTTCTTATTTCGTGATTTTTGATTAAACGATTCTACACTTATAAGAATCTTTAGGAATCCGTACGTAGAAAGTTAATGAAAAATTGGCCTTTGAAAGAGACAAAAGTGAACAAAAAGGAAAAATGCACTATTAAGGTTAGTATTTGGTAATGGCGCTGTATTGGAACTGTCTCAAAATTAAAACTAACCATTTAACAGTGGGTTATAAAGATAAAAAACTAGAGCTAGGTGCAAATAAAGTTATTAATAATTTAGTCAATTTAAGTGAGCGCTGTATAATCTCGCCAAATTATATACTGCTTACATATCAAAGGTGTTAAGTATGACTATCAAGCAGAAGCTCTATGCGTTAGGTGCAATAGGCCATTCTCGGTATCATTACCCTTCTATTCACCTCAAACCACTTTGTGGATAAATCCAACCAATTACAGCAGGCCATTAAGTTGGTCGGTGACTTGGAAATTCGTCTCCTCAACCTACGTCGAAACGAAAAAGATTTCTTATTGCGAAGCGACGCAAAATATCTCAGCTCGTTTGATAAAAACGTCGACATATTTGTGAACACTGAAAAGCAGTTGGAAGCTATTTTGGACGCCAATGACCTTCCATCCAGCGCCCAGTTTAGACAAGACTTACTCAAGTACCAGAAAGGCTTCCAGACCCTTGTTGCCGCTTCTCAAACCTTAGGGCTTTCTAACGAGCAAGGCTTGCTCGCCAGCTACTTTACTGCTCTGGACGCCGTTGAACAGAATGCCGATGCCGACCAATTATTGAAACTCATCGAGTTTAATAGTGCGACGCTCAAAGGGGATCTGCAAGAGAACCTCCTTGCCGGTCTTAGCAACACACAAACATTGACTCGCGCCGCTAAAGAGGTGGTGAATCAGCGTGTGGTTATTGGTGTCGCTTACAACAAAGGTTTGCTGGGCGATGTTCGCAATCTCTCCCACCAAGTTGAAGAGCAGTTTAAATCATTTTCTAAAGCACTGAATGAAGCCAATGCCACTCAAGAAGAAGAAATGGGTGTGGTAAAACAGATCATCACGCTCGGTTTGCTGGCGCTGCTGGTGATTGTTATCTTGCAAATTTCTCGCTCGATTAACAATCAAGTCCATGCCCTTGCCACCACGATTAAAGCCATTTCTGAAAGCAACAACATTGGTTTACGAAGCGAGCTGAAAGGAAACGATGAGTTAACGATGATTGGCCAACAACTGAATACTTTGTTGGAAAAAATCGAACAGCTGATTTTCAGCTCCCAAGAAAAATCGTCTCAGCTCACCAGCAGCACTAATAATATGCACACTGAGCTTGAAGGCGTGATCGAGCAGTTCCACGTTCAAGCGGATCACACCAGCACGATGGCCACCTCTGTTCAAGAAATGGTGGCAACCATTGGTGAGATTTCTGAAAGCACCAATATTGCGGTGGAAGGTGTACAACAAGCGGCGAAGAATGCGGAATCTGGCCGTAACGTCGTGGAGTCGACCGTGAAAAACATCGATCAATTGACGGGCATCTTAGCTAACAGTCAACAGTCGATTGGTTCACTGAATGGCCATGTCGAAAAAATTGGCGGCGCGGTCGAGATCATTCAAGGCATAGCAGAGCAAACTAACCTATTGGCGCTTAATGCGGCAATCGAAGCAGCTCGTGCTGGAGAACAAGGCCGAGGCTTTGCCGTGGTTGCGGATGAAGTTCGTGCTCTAGCCAGCCGCACCCATCAGTCAACAGAAGAGATCACGAAGGTGGTCTCAGCGATCCAATCGCAAATGGCTAAAGTGGTATCAGATATCGACCAATGTAATGAACAAGGCCAAGAAACCCTACATGCATCTGAGCAGCTTGATTCAAGCCTGCGCCAGATCATCAATGATATGACCAATATTCAGGCCAACTCTGAACGCATCGCTTCAGCCATTGAAGAGCAAGGTGTGGTTATGGGCCAAGTAAGCGGCTCCATTACCGAGCTGAACACCATTTCGGAAAACAACATGCACTCAGCACAAGAGTGTTTGAGAGAAGTTGACCTTGTCTCCGAACAAGCGCATTCGATGGACAATGCGGTCGCTCAGTTTAAAACTCGGCAACGTTAATAGCATTCATGCTAATAAAAAAATGCCCCAACTCAGTTGGGGCATTTTACTATCTGTCAGAAGAGAAGATTCTTCGCACTATTCATCATCCAATGGAATGAGCTTGGTGCTGCCTCCGTGTGCTTGCTCCCGCTTTCTTTGCACCAACGCATAGAAACCTGGGATCAAGAAGGTACCGGCCAATAACACACACAGCAAGCCGCCAACAAGAGAAATGCCCAGCGAGTTTTGACTCACATGACCAGCGCCTGCTGCAAAAATCAGCGGGAAAATCCCCAAAATAAACGACCAAGATGTCATGTTTACGGCCCTGAAGCGCAATTTACCACCTTGAACGGCAGCCTCATCGATGGCCACCTCTTTGTCTTCCCTTTGCTGCTTGGCAAATTCCACAATCAAGATGGCGTTCTTGGCAGCCAGAGCGATGAGCAGAACCAAACCTATCTGAGCATAGAGATTCAGTGGTGTCCCGGTTAAGTTCAGCGCAAGGAACGATCCTAACGTCGCCACGGGTACCACCAAAATAATCGCCAACGGGATGGTCCAACTTTCATACTGAGCCACCATGAACAGGTAGATGAAAATTAACGCCAGTGCAAAAGCGTAAATCGCTTGGTTGCCTGCCAATACTTCTTGATACGCCATACCAGTCCACTCGTAGGTGTAACCTTGAGGAAGCAGCTCTGCCGCAATACGTTCCATTGCCGCAATGGCATCGCCACTGGAATAGCCCGGTGCAGGTTGGCCTTGAATAATGGCGCTGCGGTACATGTTGTAACGCCATGCCACATCGGGCTCAAACACCTGTTCATAACTCAACAGTGTACTGAGTGGCACCATTTCACCAGAGGAGGTACGAACGTGGAAACGCGACAGATCGTCCATACTGCTGCGATGTTCACTATCGGCTTGCATCGTCACACGGAAGTTTTTGCCAAACATAGTGAAATCATTCACGTACATCGAACCAAGATTGCCCTGTAACGTTTGGAAGATCGACGACAGCGGAATGCCTAGTTGCTGCGCTTTTTCACGATCAATATCGACATAGTAATGCGGTACATTCGCTCGAAACGTGCTAAAGGTATAGGCAATTTCAGGCGCTTGATTCGCCGCTTGGATCATTTCTCCCATCACCATCGCTAAATCGGTTCGACTTCGGCCCAGCGTATCTTCTAGTGCAAACTCAAAACCTGAAGCGGCGCCCATTCCCGGCACTGCCGGTGGCCCCATAGCAAACACAACTGCCTGTGGCAGCTCCATTGCTGCTCGGCCATTAATACGCTGAGCAATCGCATTCGCCGAGTGGTTTCCATTTAGCCCGTTGCGCATTTCCCAATCGTGCAACTTGATAAACAGTGAAGCGCCATTCGAAGCGGCAGCTCCCGTCATAAACGAAAAGCCATTGGCCACCGTCACACCATCCACTCCCGGCTCTTGCTCCACCATATTAAGAAGATGATTGGTCACTTCTTCGGTGCGAGACAAAGAAGCAGAGTCTGGCAGTTGCACATTCACCAGCAAGATGCCTTTATCTTCTTGCGGTACAAAAGCGGTAGACGTGGTTTTGGCAAAAAACGCCACCGCAGCGACAGCAACCATGAAAAAAGCCACCAGTAACAGTGATTTTTTCACTAAGAATCCCGCCACCTGGCCATAACGTTCAGTGACGCGCTCGAGACCACGGTTGAAGGTTTTAAACCAATTTGCGGTGTTTTCTCCCCCCTGCTTAAGCACCAAAGAGCAAAGTGCGGGCGCCAAGGTCAAGGCGTTGATCGACGAGATCACCACCGAGATACAGATAGTCAACGCGAACTGGCGGTACATAATGCCGGTAATACCCGGCAGCATCGCCACTGGCAAGAAAACCGCCAACAGTACTAACGTAGAGGTAATGATTGGCCCGGTCACCTCTTTCATCGCCATCAAAGTGGCTTTGCGTGGTGAGATACTTGGGTCCTTCGCCATCGTCGTATCGACGTTTTCGATCACCAAAATCGCATCATCAACCACGATACCAATGGCCAAGATCAAACCAAACAGCGTGACGGTGTTGATGGTGAAGCCGGTGGCGAGCATAACCGCAAAAGTACCGATCAGTGAGACAGGGATCGCCACAACCGGTATCAACGTTGCACGTGCGCTCCCCAAGAACAAGTAGGTCACGGCAATCACCAATAGAATTGCTTCAATCAGGGTCTTCACCACCCCTTTGATGGATTCCGCCACAAACACCGTTGTGTCGTAGCTGGTTTCATACGCCATCCCTGCAGGGAAATTGCCGCTTAAACGTTCAAGCAGCTCCATCACCGCTTGGCCGCTTTCTAGCGCATTAGCATCAGATTGCAGCGACAGTGCTACGATCGACGCATCGCGCCCACGGAACTTACCGTTGCCATCGTAGAACTTTTTCCCCAATTCCACTCTGGCGACATCTTTTAAGTAAACGCTTGAACCATCTGAATTGGCTCGCAATACTACATTTTCAAACTCGCTAACGCTCTCCAAACGCCCTTTTGTGACTAGGTTGAACTGAACTTCCTGAGGGTTATTGTAGGGCGCAGCACCAATACGCCCAGCGGCAACTTGGACGTTTTGCTGGCTTAATGCCGAGTAGACATCCGAGGTGGTGAGCTTGAGGTTGGCCATTTTTTCAGGGTCAAGCCAAACGCGCATCGCGTACTCACCGCCACCAATCACGTTTACTTCACTGATGCCTTTAACGCGCGCAAGTTGGTCTTTAACGTTGAGGTTGATGTAGTTGATTAAGAATTGATCGTCATATTTGCCGTCGGGCGAATAGAAGTTCAGTACCATCAACAAGTCCGGAGAGCGTTTTTTCACTGTCACACCGACCATGCGTACTTCTTGCGGCAGCTTTGACTCAATTTGGGCGACACGGTTTTGCACGTTCACCTGTGCCATGTCTGGATCGGTGCCGACATCAAAGGTCACGTTTAGGCTGTACGAACCATCGTTGGCACTCTTGGACGACATGTAGATCATGTTCTCCACACCGTTGACCGAGGTCTCGATCGGATCCGCAATCGCCTGTTCCACTACCTCGGCGCTCGCGCCGGTGTAATACGCGGTCACGCTCACCGACGGTGGGCTAATTTTGGGGTATTCCGCAACGGGTAAGACTGCCAGAGCAATGGCACCAGCCAGCGTGAGAATAATTGAGATCACCAGTGCAAACTTGGGTCTCTGAATAAAGAAACGACTTAACATAACGCCTCCTTACTGCTTCGATTCGGTTGGCGTTTGCACACGCACTTGCATGCCGTTTCTCACACGCTGCAATCCTTGGGTGATAACGACATCATCCTGCGTCAAGCCTTCACGAATCACCACACCTTGCTCAACTTGTGCGCCTAAAGAGACATTTCGACGCTCTGCCACCTCCCCCAGGGTCATAACCATCACGAAATGCCCTTCAAGATCCGTCTGCACTGCACGGCGCGGCACCACCACCACCGACTTAGCTTGTTTCTCTCGCAAATTGACTTTGATGTGTTGACCCGGCAGCAATTGATGATCGGGATTTGCCACCACCGCTCTCAATGCAATGGTGCCCGTTTTGGTATCAATGCGATTACCTAAGTAATCCAAGCGCCCTAAATGCGGATATTCTTTACCATTTTCCAGTTGCAGCTGGACTTCTACACCAGCCGATGGTGTAGAGCCATCTCCCTTAATTCTTTCAATGCCTAAAGCTAAACGCTCACGCTCGCTAATGCTGAATGCGGTATGAATAGGATCAAGGCTGACTAAGGTGGTTAAGATGCCTGCAGAAGGAGAAACCAAATCTCCCGTGCTGACTTTGGAATCGCTAATGCGGCCTGAAAATGGCGCTCGAATTTGAGTATAAGAAAGGTTAACGTCTGCCAATTTCAACTGTGCATTTGCCGCTTCAAGCTGCGCTTGTGCGCCCAGAAGACCAGCAGTCAAAGCATCAAATTCCGACTGCGAAATACTGCCACGTGGCAGCAAGTTCTTGCCACGTTGATGATCTAACTCCGCTTTCTTCAATGATGCTTTCGCTTGAGCCAGTGACGCCTTCGCACTGGCAACCTGAGCTTCAAACGACGATGGTTCAATAGTGTAAAGTAGCGCCCCCTTTTCAACCAACTGGCCTTCCTCAAAATGGCGAGCTTTCAGATAGCCAGAGACTTGTGCGGTAATGTTGGTATCTTCAACCGCTTCCACACGCCCGATATAGGCGTTGCTGGGTTGGTAATCTAACATCAGTACCTCTTGCGTCACGACCAGAGGCGCCATCGTATTACGCTGTTGAAGCGTTTTGTCCTCGCATCCTGCCAACAGAGCCGAAGCCACAACAAGTCCGACAATTGGTTTTAATTTCATACATTTACCATACTTATAAAACGGAGTTTTGTTTAAAATACGCAAGCTTGCTACAAGAATTGTCCGAGAACTATCAGATAAAAAATCAAAACTGTTTCAAACTGTAAAGGTCTGAAACGAGCAGAAAAGAAGGTTATCAACTGCACCGAGTTGTTGAACTGATGTAACACCGAATCCCTTGAAGCACGAGGGACATGAGCAAGATTCACCGGCTAAAGAACCGTTTTTTCCATCGGATTGATGAGTGCAGAGAACGCTTTTCAGCAGATATCATTAGGGATGACTATGTTTTTAAATAAAATACGTTATTATTCAGCCAACAGCCTAATGAAGAGAGGGTAATGAATGATTTCTAAATGGGCAAAACGCTTCTATCAAATGGCAGAATTAGTCGCCTCTTGGAGTAAAGATCCATCCACTCAAGTGGGTGCGGTGATCACCAAACAGAACCGTATCGTTTCTGTTGGCTTTAACGGATATCCACACGGTGTTTCCGATAGCGTCGACACCGACGAGCGTGAATTGAAATACCTCAAAACACTGCACGCCGAAGAAAACGCCATTCTGTTTTCTAAGCGTGATTTGGACGGATGTGAAATTTGGGTCACTCACTTTCCTTGCCCAAATTGTGCTGCAAAGATTATTCAAACGGGCATTTCGCGCGTGCACTGCCCTGAGCAATCGGAAGATTTTCTTTCCCGCTGGGGTGACAAAATTGCCGTAAGCCAAGATATGTTCAATCAAGCAGGTGTCGAAGTAAATTGGCTTCCTGTCAATGAACTAGGCGAAGAAGGCGTACGTTGATCACTCAGCCATTAAACAGCACGTTATTGAGAATAATCATTAAGAAAATAGCCCAGCAATGCTGGGCTAGTTTTTGATGCTCACAGAAGCGTTAAGCGTATTTTTTCGCTGTTAGTTCGGCTATTTTTACGATCACCTGAACCGATTTTTCCATCTGCTCTATTGACGCAAACTCATGAATACCGTGGAAGTTGTACCCACCCGTGAAAATATTTGGGCAAGGCAATCCCATGAAGGATAAACGAGCTCCATCCGTTCCACCACGGATAGGCTTAATGATAGGTTCAACGTCACACACTTCCATTGCTTGCTTCGCCAACTCAATCACATGTGGGAAAGGCTCAACTTTCTCTTTCATGTTGTAGTAGCTGTCGGTGAAGCGGATCTCAACCGAGCCATGCTTAAGCTGAGTGTTCATATCGTCCGCTAGGGACTGCATAAACGCCTTACGGCGAGCAATGCCGTCGCGATCAAAGTCTCGAAGAATGTAACCTAGCTCTGATCGCGCCACACCCATTTCGGCTGATTTGAGATGATAAAAACCTTGGTAGCCTTCGGTGGTTTCTGGTGTTTCATCTGCTGGCATTCGGCAATGGAATTGCGATGCCAATGTCATTGCGTTCACCATTTTGTCTTTTGCTGTCCCGGGGTGAACACTCACACCATGAAAAATAACGTCTGCACTGGATGCATTGAAGTTTTCATATTCCAACTCGCCTTGCGGCCCGCCATCAATGGTGTAGGCCCATTCTGCGCCAAAGCGTTCAACATTGAACAAATCCGCCCCGCGGCCAATCTCTTCATCAGGCGTAAAGCCAATACAAATGTCGCCATGCGGAATGCTTGGATTTTCAATGAGCATCTCAATGGCCGATAAGATTTCCGCAATACCAGCTTTGTTATCGGCACCCAGCAAAGTAGTGCCATCTGTGGTAATTAAATTGTGACCATGTAGCGCATGCAGCTCAGGATACTGCACCGGAGAAAGCACTTCGTCTCCGATGCCGAGCGCGATGTCACCGCCATGATAATCTTCTATGATCTGCGGTTTCACATTTTTGCCAGAGGCGTCTGGCGCGGTATCCATGTGTGCGATAAAGCCAATCGCTGGAACTGGGTACGCCACATTACTTGGCAGCTTCGCCATCAAGTAGCCATGCTCATCCAACTCAACTTGACCGAGACCAAGGTCAAGCAGCTCTTGTTTGAGATGCTCTGCAAATTTCATTTGTCCAGACGTGCTTGGGCAGCATTTCTTTTTAGGGTTTGATTGAGTATCAAACGTCACATAGCGAATAAATCTTTGTACTAAATGTTTCATGGCAATTCTCTTCTTCTTAGCCAACGAGAGTGGTGAATATAGTCATTATGATGAAGACACCTGCTCTACGAGTTGTCGGGCATAGAGTGAAGGCACAAGTTAGTGTGGTATGAACAACCCGACGCAACTATCTTACGCACTTGAAAAGATGAGAAATTGCTTTGAATCAGTTTTTCTGTCATTGACGAGGAATATTACGCAAACCATTCCATAGCGTTTGTCTGTTAGCGCCCAACAATTTGATTGTTCAACTCACTCGCTAAGTCACGCCAGTTTTTTACTTCAGAACGAAAATGTCGCCACTGTTTATCGCTCATGGTTTGGCTGATTTGGGGAATGTACTGGTTGGCTAACGCAATATTGAAATTCACTTTCTCGCTTAACTCAGGACTATAGTAACTCTCTGGTTGCAACAGAAGGCGCATCAAATTTTCATGTAGATAGTGGGGATCATGCTTGTTGTTTAACAGTTGGCGAACAACTTCCAACATTTTATTCCTGTGCTCTTGCCAATGTGGCGTGGTGATTTGCAGTTCACCGGCCCAACGAACCACCAGCGCTTTTTGCTCTGTGTTTAAACGGCCAATCCACTTCTCTAGGCTCTCTTCAATGCGTTCAACATAACGACGCCGACGTTCTTGCTCCGACCAGCCGCCGTATTTTTCATCCAATTCTTGATATTTTTTTGCCAAATTATTCAATAACTCTTGCTCTTGTTTGGCACTGAGGGAAAGTGTTAAAGCATAGATATCTGGAGCAGCTCGCGTGGCGAGCCTTACTGTGTGCTGTTTAATGGCGGCTCGCTGTTTGATAACAAATTCAGCGGACACTTGTGCCGAGGTGACCGTTTCCAACTGTTGTAGTTGTTTGGCGTAGAGCGGCAATTCTTTTTCTTGATGCCAGCGCAGCAATTGCTGCAAGCGTTCGTCCAACATTGCTTCTTGCTCGTTTTCCAATGTCACATAGTCATCGACATATTCGAGCACCACCCAATCGAGGTTGGTGTATAGAAATTTATTGGAGCAGCCTAATAAAATAAAGGCCAAAACAAGATAACTCAACGTCCGCCAAGTGGTTTTATTTCGACCTAAACTTCCACATCCTAGTGTCATCGAACATCCTTTTCTCGCCCAAGCGATGCGTTATACGCGGGTGAATCAGTGACGGTTCACCCGCCACTGATTCTTTTTTCTATGGCACACCGTGGCCTTTAGAAGCCACCCAAACTCGGTACCACTGTTCACGGCTTAGCTCAATTTTCAATGCATTCACGGCACTTTGAACACGTTCAATTTTGCCTGAACCAATGATAGGAATCGGTAGCGACGGTAGCTTTCTCACCCACGCATACACTACTTCATCAATGCTCTGTGCGCCGACTTCTTCGCGAATCGCCTCTAGCTCTTGACGCACGCGACTCTCCTGCTCCCCTTGGCCGGAAAACAGTGCGCCACCACCTAAACACGACCAAGCCATTGGACGAACACGTAACATCTGTAGTTGGTCCAGAGTGCCATCGTGTACTACGTCAAACTGAAGAGGATTGATTTCCACTTGGTTAGTCACCAGCGGCTTACTCAATCGAGATTGAAGCAACTCAAATTGACGGGGAGAGAAGTTCGACACACCGAAGTGCTTCACCTTGCCCACTTTATGCAGCTCACTGAAGGCCTCCGCTACCTCGTCGGCATCCATTAACGCGTCAGGACGATGGATAAGTAGCACATCCAGCTCATCCACCCCTAAACGTTCCAACGAGTTGTTCACTGACTGATAAATATGCGCAGCACTGGTATCGTAATGATTAACCTTACGATCTGGGTGCTTTGCCCCACATAAATTGATGTCGCATTTCGTCACGATTTGAATATCGCTACGTAAGCTTTTGTCTAACGCCAGCGCTTCACCGAATAGGCGTTCACACTCGTATTGTCCATAAATGTCTGCATGGTCAACCGTCGTGATGCCCATTTCGACATGTTGCTTGAGAAATGTTAAACGCTGTTGAGGGGTCATGTTCCATTCAGCCAAACGCCAATAACCTTGAACCAGCTCCGAAAACTCTGGCCCTTGTGGCGCAGTTACAACTTTCGCTACCATTGCGTACTCCTTATTTATCTTGTTAAATCCTAGACTTGTTTTGCCGTCGACTCAACGCGTAAACCCAAGGAATTCGAACTGGAGTACGAATTGATGAGTTTTGCCCAAAGATTAGCCAGCTTAATTGGCCAAGAGAGCGTCAGTGGTTTCGCTCGCCGTGTAGACCTGTCGGAAGCCCTGATTCGCAAGTACCTAAAAGGCACCGAGCCTAGTCTATCCAAAGCCAATCAAATTGCGATGCGAGCCAACTGTTCATTAGAGTGGTTAGCCACAGGCTGCGGCTATCTTTACCGACAAGCAGAAGTCGTTGATGAACAGGCATTTAAAATGGCTTATCAATACGTGACGGGGCAAAAGCTCAACGAACAAGAATGGCCAAACCAACAACAAGTTATTGCTGGCTATCAGTACCTACGTGCGCACAAGAAAGCAGATGGTTTTTTAGATCAAGAAGGTATGGCCGCGTTCATTTCTCGTTCTTCGTTGGCGGCAAAAAACGAGTAATCACCATGGTTATCCATTCGCTATCATGGCTGATTTCGGCTAACACGCTGGGTTGTTGAAGGTGATACTGCGAAGCTGGGAGCCAACGTTGTGTTTGTGAATGCGTTCGGTATTTATTGAGAAAAATGACCAAATTTTTATCAACAAGGTTTCTTTCTTCTTGAGTCTTGGCTTTCGATAATTGCGCTTGCACATCGAATGAGTCACCCGACACGGAAACCTCGGCAATCTGCATCAAATCTTTTCTTAGGTTCAACTGCAATTGCGACCAAGCGATCAAGTCAAACGCTGTTTGCAACATATAGATATTTTTCGAATCCATTAATTGCAACTCTCCAAAGAAAGGTCGCTGATAGTAGGTCAGTTCGTCAACGCAATACCTTTTTTCTACTTCGCTTTGTGAACAGTCAAAAAATGGCGATTCAACAACGGTAGTTTCACTGATCAATGCTATTTCCCCCATAAGACTATGTGAGATAAGCACTGAATATTCAGTCTCTTGAGACAAAATCCGTGAAGAAATTAAAACACTAGCGAGCAAAATTGGAGAAAAGCAATATCTAGACATATTATGAAACATAGGTTCGCTCCTTATATTTATATATCTATCACCTAAAACCACCCAGACATGAGACGGGCAATAAATAAACAACAACACATTCATTAAAATTATTAATTATGCGATAACAAACATTGATAATGTGATATTGCTCCATAAAATCCAGCCTATCTTATAACTAAGGTAGGAAACCATGAAACTAAAATTGTCAGTTTTATCAATAGCATTGTTTGGCTTATACGGTTGTGGCGGCTCAGATTCAAACTCAAGCGCGACAGATTCAGCAACACCACCAACACAAACATATTCATCACTGGTCAAAGCAACCCCTGTACCCACAAACGATTCCATATGTACTTCAGGTGGAATTAAAATAGATCTTGGTCTAGATAAAGATGATTCAAAAATACTTGAAAATGGAGAAGTATTACAAAGCCACACATACTGCAACAGTGGAGTGAAGGTCATAGATGGAGACCTAGTTGTAAACAATGATGCTCTTGTCTCTGTTCTATCTATTGCTAAAAATGACGTTCGATGCAATTTAGGTGGACAATTAGTTATTGCTGGTATTGATGCTGACAATAATAACAAACTAAGTGAGCAAGAAATTTCTGAAGAGCACATTTTATGTAGTGACGGCGAATATATCGCACCTGACATTTTAATCAATGCAATTGTTGCGTCTCCTGCCGTAATACTTCCTAGTGAAACGACAACGATTACAGCCACCATCAGTAACTTAAGTGATAATGATACTCTGACTTGGTACGACAGTGACGATAATATCATTAGCCCAGTGTCAGTCAATCAGCCCCAAGTCATTGCACTTACCGCAGGTAATACATCTGGTGTAATGAGTGCTAAATTAGAAGTAAAAAGAGTCCATCAAGATGGCTCGATCACTTTGCATGCACAAAAAATCAACGTCACCATTGCTGAAGCGCCGAGTAAAACTCAATCCGTGGTGATGGACAATACTCAGGTACTACTCCCTGAAGGCTACTCGACCCAAAACATCACAGGTGATTTTAAAGGAGTGGTTATGTATGGAGAAGTTCCACAGCAAATTCAAAAATCAGGCATACCAACACCAGTAGGTACAGAACTGATTGGCTTTACCAGTGAAAGACCTTCTCTATCACAGGGCTCAACAACAGTTGATATCCTTAACACACTAATGAGGTCATTGAATTCAACATTAGGCTATCGCAACGACGTCACTGAAATATCGAAAAAAACTTTGGTAAATGGCGACATATCTGCTCGCTATAACATTTCCTTAAGTGAAACTAGACAAACTACGGCCTTACTCCAGCTGATTCTACAAACTATCGGAACCAACAAAGTGGGTGGAGTTGTTGACCAGCTCGTCGCCGATAACAACGAAAAAAATACCAACGCATTCCAGTTCGACATTGTGCTTTCGTTCGATGAACAAAAAGATAATGTGGTAATGACGAGTACTCTTATTGCTAAAGAACTCTTTAGTAAATACGAAACACTGATCGATACAACCACCTCTGAAAGTGTTCGTGCGCCAGTAAATGCAACGATCAAAGTACAAAACGATACTATCACTGCTATTGAGCAGACAGTATCAAAAGCAGATTTTCTCTTTGTGATCGATAATTCTGGAAGTATGGGAGATGAACAAGATGAGATCAGTACTCTAACACAAACGTTTCTAGATGAAATTTCTGCTTCAGGTCTCGATTATAAAGTGGGAACAATTACAACTGATAATGACTCTCTAAGAGGGAATGGATTTACTCACGAGCCTGAGCAAATTGCCTTAGACTTTAAACCCGGAACAAACGGTAGCGGATACGAAAGAGGTATCTATTTTGCAGAAATGGCTTTAGCTCCAACTACAGGAACTGTTGCCGTTGCGGGTTACCCTCGAGCAGGAGCCTCTCTGTCAGTTATCATTATGAGTGATGAAGAAAGTCAATATCCGACAAGAGATTTTGACGTCAATAACAATCTGTTTGTAGATAATGGCTATCGTGTGTATTCCATAGTTGATCCAAGTGATGCTCGTGTTAGTCAATATGATGACTTATCTCAAACAAGCCTCGGTTTGGTTCTCAATATCAATGAGAAAACCGAGTACAAACAGTTTATGACCGATATTGCGAACAATGCTGGAGCGTCAACTGTGGGGTATAAACTCGGGATAAACGACGCAAGTAAAGTCATTTCCACGTCTCTTTCAGTTAAAGTCGATGGTGTAGAAGTAACCCGAGACAAAGTAAACGGTTGGACTTATTATCCTCAAACAAACAGTATTAGCTTCCGCGGAACGGCTATTCCAGCAGCAGGAGCTGAGATTGTCATCGCCTACAACTATATTCAACTCTAAAATTAATAAGGCGCACCTAGCAGTGCGCCTTTACCTCGTTACTCAATCGTGAGTCTGCGATTTGGGATTACTATAGATGCATCCCTGACAAAAAACGAGGAACTACAGTAGAGTTTTGATTCCATCCAAATTGTGTGTAAAACCTCAAATCCCTCCTTATCGAGCAGCATGTTGCTTTACGATTTAAGTGTGGTTCAGATTGGCGAATTTGCAAGTGATACACCTGTTTATTAATGATACCTCCATCACATTTAGTGCATCGTTAAATACGATTTCTGCAAAGCTAATTTGCATCTTTACTGATTAAGGCGTAACAGTGGTCAGGCTTATAATTCGTGCTTCAACTATTCGTGTCGGAGAAGGTAAATGACCAAACGTGAGAGAATCATTCAGTCCGTATTAGTAAAAGTACCCAAGGACGCGATTAATCAGTTTCTCTCACACGGATCAACCCCGATTTCTGTGCTCTTCCTTGCGGCACTGGTTGGCGTATTGGCAGGACTGGTTGGAACCTATTTCGAAATCGCCGTGCATTTTGTTTCTGAGACTCGGACGGAGTGGTTAAAGAGTGAAATTGGTCATTTGTTGCCCCTTTGGCTTGCGGCAATTTTGATCAGTGCAGCGCTTGCATTTGTGGGGTATTTTCTGGTTCATCGCTTTGCGCCAGAGGCAGCTGGCTCAGGTATCCCAGAAATCGAGGGGGCGATGGACAATATCCGCCCTGTCAGATGGTGGCGAGTCATCCCCGTGAAGTTTTTTGGCGGCATGGGGGCTCTGGGTTCAGGAATGGTGCTGGGCCGAGAAGGGCCTACTGTTCAGATGGGCGGCGCCGTTGGTCGCATGGTCACGGATATTTTCCGAGTGAAAGATGACGACACTCGCCACTCTTTACTTGCGTCAGGGGCGGCAGGTGGTTTGGCCGCCGCGTTTAATGCTCCTCTTGCGGGGATCATGTTCGTGGTCGAAGAGATGCGCCCACAATTTCGTTACTCGCTGATCTCTATTCGAGCCGTGATTATTTCTGCGGTCATGGCCAACATCGTGTTTCGTGCCATCAACGGCCAAGATGCGGTCATTACCATGCCGCAATATCAACCACCCGAGCTAAAAGCTTTGTGGCTCTTTTTGTTATTGGGCGGACTATTTGGCGTTTTTGGTGTGCTGTTCAATAAACTGGTGACTGTTGCACAAGACGCCTTCGTTGCCTTGCACAAAAATGATCGCAAACGCTATTTGATCACCGGAACCTGTCTTGGTGGCATCTTTGGTTTGCTGTTGCTGTATGTTCCCGAGTTGACGGGCGGCGGCATTCATCTTATTCCAGACGTCACTAACGGCAACTACAGCGTTTCTCTGCTGGTGATGCTCTTTGTTGGACGAGTGTTGACCACTTTAATCTGTTTTGGCTCAGGTGCACCCGGCGGGATTTTTGCGCCTATGTTGGCATTGGGCACGCTGTTTGGCTATGCATTTGGTGCCACAGCGAAAATTCTACTTCCCGATCTTCCCATCGAGCCGGGCATGTTCGCCATTGCGGGTATGGGCGCTTTGTTCGCCGCCACGGTTCGCGCTCCGATTACGGGAATTCTGCTCGTGATTGAAATGACCAACAACTATTACCTCATTTTGCCACTGATCATTACCAGTCTCGGCGCGGTAATCTGTGCGCAAATTTGTGGCGGTAAACCTATCTATAGCCAGCTTCTACACAGAACCATCAAGAACGATAAGTTACGTCAGCAAGATCTGCCAGAGCAACAAAACTCGTAAAGATTCCTCACTAATAATGCATCGGGATAAATGACTTTATCCCGATTTTTTGCGCTGAATTCGATTTTTTCCAAGCAACAACCACACAAAGTTGATACCATCCCTGAGCCCATTTTTCTCATGCGCATCTGATTTCTTGAATGCACGGTTAAATGGTGCTGATTCTTCTATTAAGTCATGGTTAAGTGGTGCTGATTCTTCT
Source organism: Vibrio vulnificus CMCP6 (assembly GCF_000039765.1). NCBI lineage: Bacteria > Pseudomonadati > Pseudomonadota > Gammaproteobacteria > Vibrionales > Vibrionaceae > Vibrio > Vibrio vulnificus. The sequence continues at coordinate 593,629 of NC_004460.2, forward strand.
ATTAAGTCATGGTTAAGTGGGAACGGATCCTCACTCAAAAAAGGTAGTGCGTCGAATTGAGGTTAAATTCGCAAATGGAATTTTCGCTGAATTGGAGAAGGCTAGTTCAAGTCCAAAGTGTTCCCCCTTCTCAAGCTGCATTAGCGTTGGGCATGATTGGTTTGGGTCAAGCTTGGGCGCTCTATTTACCAGAAGTTGGCGTACCTATTCGTCCTTTCCTTGCGGCTTTTGGTGCGATATTACTCTTACCTGTATTGGCCAAATACGCCACCAACGCTAAAACCTTTCTCAACGATATTCGTCATCCTTTGAGTGGAAGTTTGATGGCTCCGATGAGTATGGCGCTGTTGGTGTTGTGTGATTATTTGGCGGTCGTATCTCCGTTGATCGCCTACCCTCTTTGGTTTATGGCGGTTTTGCTGCACTTTACCATGATGGTGCTGTTTTTCAGTTTCCAAATCATGAATTTCAAGATGTCCAATATTGTGCCAAGCTGGTTCCTCTATCCTGTGGGATTGATTAGCAGCTCATTGGCTGGTTCTCAATTTGGACACAATGTCTTTTCAGAAACACTGGCTATGGTCTGCATTGGGATCTATTTCTTCCTACTGCCTCTGGTTCTCTACCGATTGGTGTTTTTTGGCTCTCTGCCTAAACGAGCAAGGCCAACATTAGCCATCATGGCCGCTCCGGTTAACCTTTCGCTAGCCGCATACTTGGTGAACTTCAAAGAGCCAGACCCTATCCTCACAGGCGCTTTAGCGGGCATTGCCATTACCATGACTCTGCTGATTTACCTGTGCTACATTCGATTACTGAGATTGAAGTTCCAACCCTCCATCGCGGCCGTTACCTTCCCATCGGTGATCAGTGCCATTGCGATGCATCGCTTAACCGCATTTTTTGCCGAGTCCCACCCTCAATGGGCATGGCTGCATGATTTTGGCTTTCTTGAACTGAGCATTGCCACCGTGCTTGTTGTGTGGGTATCTGCTGGCTACGTTAAGATGTATTGGCCTGAGGTGTTCAACAAAAATCCAATATAATGATGGCCTCATTTGAGGCCATTCGCTATTTACCTAAGTCCCTCTAGCTAACAAACTTCGCGATGAAGTTGCCGATGTTCGTTAAACTGGATGCCCCCATTACGATAACAATCGCTACGCCCGTCAACGTCAAGTACATCGGATGTTGGTAGTCCCCCACAATATCTTTGCGTCTTGTTGCCAACAAAACGGTCCCCAGTACAACAGGGAGAATAATGCTATTCACTAAACCTGCCAGCATCAGCAGAAGAATAGGCATATCCATGCATACGGTGCCAAGTGAGGTTAGAACAATGAAACCCACACACCATGATTTTTCGTTTCTTGCGACAAACGGGAACAGCGTCTTAATCAGTGAGATCGCCATGTACGAGTTGCCAACCACCGATGTGATTGAAGCGACGAACAGAACCAAACCAAAGATGAAGTAGCCGAGTTGACCAGCGCCTTGTCGAAAAGCATCAGCAGCGGGGTTCGCCGTGTCCAATGTCGCACCTGTTGCGATAACACCAAATACCGCCAAAAATAGCAGAATTCGGATAACCACTGCGATAGAAATGCCCGCCCACGCCGTTGATGTAATAGACGGTACATTTTCTTTGCCCTTCAAGCCAATATCGACCAAACGTTGAGCACCTGTGTAGTAACCGCCAACAGCACCACCAACAATAGTCAGTGTAGGCAGTAGCAAACTGCCGATATCCGTAGGCATCACCGCGGCACTTAGGGTTTCCCCCATTGGTGGTAGGCTTGTCATGGCAACATACGCAATCAGCACAATCATAAACAAGCCAAGGTATCGCGCCATTTGGTCCATTCGTTTGGAAGCGTTATGCACCACAAATAGCAAGCAACCGATCAATCCCGTAAACAGAGCTCCCCACGTCGTGTCTACGCCCGTTAACACATTGATGCCCAATGCAGCACCACTGACGTTACCAAAGTTAAACGCCACAGCGCCAAGCGCAAGGAGAACACCTACGCCATACCCCATCCCCGGCGCCACTTTGTTCGCAATATCTTGGATACGCAGGCCAGAAACACCAACAATACGCCATAAGTTCATGACGATACCAAAGGTGATAAAGATCGAAGCCAAAACGGGAAACGCCATGTCGACTTTGTAGAGGTTGGTGAAGACAGCGGTTTGAGTTAAAAAGCCGGGGCCAACAGACGTCGTCGCCATCAAAAACGCGACACTTAGCATGGCTTTCTTTTGCCAATGGTTTTCGGGTACTTGAGTAGAAATAGAGGAAGTGATGATAGTGCTTTGTGTCGTCATGCTGGTTCTCAAATTTGTTGTCTTTCTATTATTAGAAAAATAGAAAGACAACTGACCGAGATCAGCTGAACTTAGCGTGGTATTTCTTTTAAAACAAACAATTACAAGTTGTAGTCGTTCATTGGGCGCACATACTAAAAGCAACGAATGTGACTGTCAACACGCAATTCCATAAATATTTATATTGCTGCTTGCTTAACGATTAACTCAATACAAAAAAGGATGGCATTTCGCCATCCTTTATCAAACTGAGTGTTCACTTGCATTAACGCAGACCGTGCAGAAACTCGGCTCGTGTCGCTGGGTTACTCTTAAAAATGCCACCCAATGCGGTTGTGGTGGTTTCACTGGTCGCGTCCATCACGCCGCGAGACTTCACGCAATAGTGTGTTGCGTCGATGGTTACCGCAACGTCATCCGATTCGAGTAAGGTTTGCAACGCCACTAGAATCTGTTGTGTCATGCGCTCTTGCACCTGAGGGCGTTGCGCAAAGAAACGAACAATGCGGTTGATCTTAGATAAACCAATGATTTTTCCGCGAGGAATATAGGCCACTGCCGCTTTGCCATCGATGGTCACCAAATGATGCTCGCAGGTGCTGGTTAAGGTGATCTCTTTCACTCGAACCATCTCGCTGACGTTCATCTTATTTTCAATCACCGTGATCTTAGGGAAGTTCTGATAATCAAGGCCGGAAAAAACTTCGTCGACGTACATTTTAGCAATGCGTCTTGGCGTCTCTTCCAAACTATCGTCGGTCAGATCCAGTTCAAGCAAAGAAAGGATCTCACGCATGTGGTGTTCGATTTTCTCTTTCTTTTCTTCACGACTGAATTGGTTCGGCACCATCGGCGTTTCCAAACCGCGCTTTTCTAACGCTTGTTTAACCAGTTGGGCGGATTCGCTAAGACCTGACATTCCACTTCCTCTTACATCTCAAGACTCTCATAAAGGGAAGAATACCCCTTTAGGATGGCTGACAAGGATACTCGGATTTTTGAATAATTACACCCATATTTTACTGAGGGTCATTCGTGCCACTCATCGATTTGTGCTAAAGTGCGCTAAAACCATAATTCAACGGAAATTCAATATGGGCTGTTGTGATGCACCTGGCTTAATGCCAATTGAAGATGCGATGGAAAAAATGCTTTCCCGCATTAAACCGATTCAAACAACGTTAAAACTACCGCTTGCTGAAGCGCTTGGTTATGTCTTAGCTGAAGATATTCTTTCCCCTATTAACGTGCCTCCTTTTGATAACTCTGCAATGGATGGATACGCGATTCGCATTGCCGATTTAGAGCACAACCAACCACTACCGCTTGCGGGCAAGTCATTTGCAGGCCAGCCTTTTGACGGGGAATGGCCGCAAAATAGCTGCATTCGCATCATGACAGGCGCAAAAATCCCGGCAGGCTGTGACGCCGTCATCATGCAGGAAAACACCGAAGTAAGCGACGAAGGTATTGTCATCCAACAGTGCCAGATTAAGCCGAACGAAAACATTCGACCAACAGGCGACGATATCCAAGCGGGTGACTTAGTCTTGGCCCAAGGGGCTCGCCTCACGCCTCGTGATATTCCAATGATTGCTTCTTTAGGCATCAGCCACGTCACAGTGGTCAGAAAACCACGTGTTGCTTTCTTTTCTACTGGTGACGAGCTCAAATCGCTCGGTGAACCACTATTGGAAGGTCAGATCTACGATAGCAACCGCTACGGCATTAAGCCGCTAATTGAAAACTTTGGCTGCGAAGCCATCGACCTCGGCATCATTCCTGATTGCCCTGAAACATTGAAAGCCACCTTCGAAAAAGCCCAATCACTAGCGGATGTGGTAGTGACTTCTGGTGGCGTAAGCGTGGGCGAAGCCGACTACACCAAAGACATTTTGGAACAGCTAGGCGAAATCGGTTTTTGGAAACTTGCGATCAAGCCGGGTAAACCCTTTGCTTTTGGCAAACTCAGCACCGCGTGGTTCTGCGGTCTGCCAGGTAACCCCGTTTCAGCCGTTTTAACTATGTATGTTTTGGTTCAGCCGATGCTGGCCAAATTGGCGGGCCATTCGCAATGGAAAGCTCCGGAGTCTATCCCTGCCACAACACGTACGGCATTTAAAAAGGCACCCGGCCGTACCGACTACCAACGCGGTATTTACACCATTGAAAATGGTCAGTTCTTTGTCGAAACGACAGGAAATCAAAGCTCCGGCGCGTTTCGTTCAATGAGCTTGGCAAATTGTTTTGTGGTTTTAGAGCGAGAGCGTGGACGTGTTGAAGTCGGTGAAACCGTCAATATCGAATTGTTTAACTCAACCCTGTTTTAGGAGCTGAAGGTGGAGATTCTTTCCGATAAGGAAATGCTGCGCTATAACCGCCAAATCATCCTACGTCAGTTTGATTTTGAAGGCCAAGAAGCTCTCAAACAAAGTTCCATCTTAATTTTGGGTGCTGGTGGTCTTGGCTGCGCTGCGAGTCAATATCTGGCGACAGCGGGTGTCGGCAAGCTGACATTGATTGACGACGATATTGTTGAGTTGTCGAATTTGCAGCGCCAAGTCTTGCATCACGATGCTGATATTGGGCGTAAAAAAGTCGAGTCCGCCGCTCAGTCGCTACGAGAGCTGAATCCTCACATTGAAGTGGTAACGGTGGCGCAGCGTCTTAGCGACTCTGAGCTTGAAACTTTGATTAAAAACCACAGCTTAGTGTTGGATGCCAGTGACAACGTGGAGACACGCAATCAATTGAATCGCCTCTGCTTTGCGACCAAAACGCCATTGGTATCCGGCGCTGCGATTCGCATGGAAGGTCAGGTGAGTGTTTTTACCTATCAAAACGCTAACGAGCCTTGCTATCAATGTCTTAGCGCACTGTTTGGCTCAAATGCGCTGAGTTGTGTCGAAGCGGGGGTCATGGCACCTGTCGTTGGCATCATAGGCGCCGTACAAGCCATGGAAGCGATTAAAGTGTTGGCTCACTTTGGTACCCCCAAAAGCGGTAAAATTTTGATCCTTGACGCCATGACGATGTCTTGGCGAGAAATGAATCTCATGAAACTGCCCGCTTGCCCAGTGTGCAACGATGATTCACAACGCACCAGCCAGACTTGATTGAAAGGCCCTCTTCTATTGTCGAGGGCTTTTTTTTAACGCTCCACTTGTGCCGTGGTTGCGATGGAAGGAAATGGTTACAACGGAAGGAAATTGTTTTATCTTGGCCCTAAACGCTAATAACCAATTGTTTTGACGAGCATTCGATGAGACCACTCATAAAAGGATTTGGATTACTGTTGTCAGGCATCGTTTTGCTTCTGTTGCTGCAACACCTGCTCAGAGATAAGCCGGACAATGAGAGGCTTCACGCAATACTGCTTAGCAATACGTTAACTCAATCTTTAGATGGGCATCGACGTTATTTAACGGTCAAGCTCCCCGATTCCAGCGTGCTGAGATTGACGGTCAAACCCGACAATAATTGTCAGCCACCTGCGCAAGTGCTTTTAGCCAAAGGAACAAATGCGCTCACCGAGCAACCTAGCTATCACTTTATCGAATGCCAGAAACCATAAGGAAATCACTCTATGTCCCCGCTTATTTCTGCCAGTGAACTGAATGAGATTAAACATCAAAAAAATTTGGTCATTTTAGATGCCAGCATGGAGTTCACGATCCCCAATGCTGAACCTAAGATTTTCGGCAAGGTCATCCCTGGTGCTCGTCGATTCGATTACGACCACGAGTTCTGCGATCTTTCCAGTACTTTGCCTCATATGATGCCCGATCAAGCAACCTTCAATGCTAAAGCACAACAGATCGGTCTAAACAATGATAGCCATATCGTGGTCTACGATAACGCGGGAACTTACGCCTCGCCAAGAGCTTGGTGGATGCTAAAAGCGATGGGACATCATAACGTTCAAGTGCTCAATGGTGGCCTGAAAGCGTGGATTGACGCAGGCTTTGAAACCCAAGACAACTTTGAAGCAGTATCACAGATTGGTACATTCAATGGACAAATCGATCCAGATTATTTCTTAAATGCCGATATTGTTCTGAAGCACAGTAATTTGCGCTCCGCCTCAATTGTCGATGCACGATCTATGGAACGGTTTTTAGCTCAGGTCCCAGAGCCCAGAGAAGGTATACGCAGTGGCCACATTCCGGGTTCCCTGTGTTTGCCGTTTTCACAACTGATGGACAAAGGCCATATTAAACCTTTGTCTGGTTTGCAAGAGGCTTTCGAGTCGCTACCATTAGACCAGAGTAAACCGATCATTTTCAGTTGTGGCTCGGGGGTCACTGCATGCATTTTGTTATTAGGCGCATACCTAATCGGTTACAAAAATTTGTCTGTCTACGACGGTTCATGGACGGAATGGGGAGCCAACCCTCAATTACCTATTGAACCTTAACGAAGACAGCGTCAAACAGAAGGCAAAGAATGGCTGGAATGAAGAAAAATATTTGGCTGCTATATTGGGTCCTCGTGGTGGTTACCATGGGGCTTTTTATCCTTTTTGGCCATAATTTCTATCATTCCAACCTACAGAAATACCAAGATAAGCAACTGCTGCAACTTGAACTTTTTGCGGCTTCCGTCGACTCACTGTTCAAAAGCCAAGAGTCCCTACTCGAAGTGGTTGGGCATCAATTAGTCGAGCAAAGCGATTTCACTCGGACGGCAGCCATGCAGATACGGCCGCTACTCGATAACTTGATGCGTATTCATCCTATTATTGCTGGTTTTGGCCTTGCTAATCCTAATGGTGACTTTATCGCGGTCAGCAGCAATGTCGATTTAGCGCGAGCAGAAAACTTAATCGCCAACCCCGCGACAAAAATCGGTTTCATCGAAGCGCTCAATTCCAATCGTATGGTATTGGGGCATACCTACTATTTTGATGCCATCGATTCCTTGGTGATTCCCATTCGCAAATCCATTCGCAATCAGCGCGGTGAAGTGGAAGCCGTCATGACCGCGGGACTAAAAGTCGAGTCGACACTGGTTTTTCGCAACAATATTCATGCGAACCCCTACAATATTGTGAGCCTGATACGAGAAGACTTGTACCGCACTTTTGTTTCTGCCGACGCCTCCCTCGTCAATCGTTACGATGCACCCATTGACGATCATCGTTACAAAGAGGTCATCGCCGCGGCGGCTTCTCAGTTATCGCTTTCCGAACCGGAACTCAAAGCTTCTCAAAAAGCCGTCACAGTGACGACAAATGGCCCCCAAGTCTCCTATCTAATGACAGTGAAATACCTGTCGGATTATAAAGTTTGGGCCGTTTCTGCTACTGAAATGCATTTTATTCGTCAACAGTTTTACAGCCAACTCGGCTTCTACCTGCTGATCTTCACTATCTTACAGCTCGCGTTTTACGGCTTAGTGCGCTCGATCGCCAACAACGAACAACAAACCATTGAACGCTTAAACAAACAAGCGACACACGACACCTTAACTGGCCTGCCAAACAGACTCTATTTGCGCAATAACGTAAACAGTTGGCTCAAAAATAAAACGTCGCCTTTTTCACTGCTGTTCATTGATATGGATAACTTTAAAAGTGTCAACGACACTCATGGTCACGATTTTGGTGACCAAGTTCTAAAACAAATCACGCAACGATTAGGTTCATTCAACAACGACCAACGCTTGTTGGTGCGTGAAGCCAGCGATGAATTCATTTTATTGGTAAAAGAGAGCGATCCTGCGTTACTTAAGTCATTAGCGACTACCATGATCGCTAAAATGGCCGAGCCTTATGTGATTAACGACGTTCAGTTCCTATTAAGCTGTAGCGTAGGCATCGCCGTTTATCCCACTCACGGCAATGACCTCGACGCGTTACTTCGCGCCGCCGATATCTCGATGTATCGTGCCAAACAAGAGCGTAACTCGTTCAATATTTTCACCACTGAAATGCAAGAGCAGCATTTATACAAAACGAAAGTTGAACAACGTTTAAGATTTGCGATTGAACAACAAAAGCTCTTTATGGTTTACCAACCTCAGGTTGATATGGATGGCAAGCTGCATGGTGTCGAAGCCTTGGTTCGCTGGCAGGACGAAGAGCTCGGTTTTGTCCCACCCGATCTGTTTATTCCTGTCGCCGAAAGCTCAGGACTCATGGTTAAACTGGGTAAATTCATCATTGAACGCAGTGTCAGTGATATTGCGAGCTATGTGCTGCCACAACGTCAAGACTTGAATCTCTCAATCAACATCTCTGTAAAACAGTTTATTCAGCAGGATTTTGCTGAGCACCTTCTCACCACCATCGACACGGCAAGACTCGATAGAAAGCGCATTACTCTCGAAATTACGGAAAACTTGTTTATTGAAGATCTTGAGCAGTTCAAACCCATTTGTAATGAAATGAACCAACAAGGGCTCAAAATCTCTCTGGATGATTTTGGTACCGGCTATTCCTCGTTGAGCATGCTAAAAGATCTGCCCATTGACGAGCTGAAGATCGACAAGAGCTTTGTCGACAACATCGAGAATGACGCAAAGTCTTTCAACATGGTCAAAAACATCATCGCTATCGGGAAAAACTTTGGCATGGCAGTGTTGGCCGAAGGGGTAGAAACGGAGTTGCAAGCGAACAAACTGGCGGAATGTGGTTGCGACTTGTTGCAAGGCTACTACTACGCGAAACCGCTCAATGTCGAGCAACTGCAAAGCTATCTGGACGAACAGACGGAAAAATAGACGCTCATTACCCAATTACGGTGAAACAAAAACCCGCTAAAGCAGCGGGTTTTTATATCAAAGCCAATGATTGAACTTTACTTGCTCGTCATTTCAGCATGCATGGTATCAACCAATTTACCGCTTGGATCACCAGAGAGTTCCCACGTAAAGATGCCTCCTAGATTTGATTGCTTCGCCCACTGTGCTTTCGCTTTAATCGAGCGCTGATCTTCAAAGGAGATAAAGACTTTTTTCTCTGGGTTCCACAAATAAGGTGCTTGAGACTGTTCGTCGTAGTTGTACTGATAGCCTTGTTTCTCCCCATAGTTCTTCACCAGATCCCAGAACATGAAGTAGCCATTCTCGCCAGTGCCAAATTGCGCCCCTTGTTCAGAGAGCAGATCCCCTTTCGGCGCTTGACCGTCATAGTCTTTTGTTCCCTGCCATCCACGGCCATAGAACGCCGCGCCAATCACGAGCTTTTCACTTGGAATGCCAAGTTCAATCATCTGATTGATGAAAACATCTGCGCCCATGCCCCACCAACTGCGTTCTGTGGCATGCAAGTTGGTGGTGTGTCCGGTCTGCTGCCCCCACCCACCGAGGAAGTCATAGGTCATCGCAAACATGTTGGTGAGATAGGGCTGTGCGGCTTTCCAATCGATTTGTGCCGCTTTCGCGCCCACACCAACCGCTGTTGACAGTTCATACTCTCGATTGGTTTTCTTTTCTAACGCATCAAGATCGGCACGCAACGTTTTGACTAAGTAAGTAAAAGCATCACGCTCTGCCGCTTTCTGTTCATCAGACAGTTTCGTCGCAGGATTCCAAGGGGACGTGGTTAAGCCACCACCGCCCGGGTATTCCCAGTCCAAGTCAATGCCGTCAAAGAAGTCATATTGTTTGATAAGTTCAACGGCGGTTTTAGAGAACTGCGCCATTGCTTTGGGATCCTTGGCCATTGCATGAAACGGCTCAGACATGGTCCAGCCACCAAAAGAAGGAAGGATTTTAAGATCTGGGTGCTGTTTCTTCAGTTCCGCAAGCTGGGCAAAATGGCCTTTGAATGGCACCTTCACCGATACCTTGCCGAAGTCTTTTTCTAGGGCGGCTTCGGTATCAACGACAATCGCACTGAATGGCTCTTTGCCTTCGCACTGTTTGGCTACCAACTTTTGTACTGTCTCTGATGCTCCAGTGTGAGGACCACACATGCTTAAAAAGGCGTAGATAACATGAGTCAGCTTTTCTGCAGGAATATCTTTCACCGTGTAAGGATTTGAAGCATTCGCGTATTGCCAATCGGCAAAGTAACCCGCAACCACTTTTTCTTGCGCAACAGCGCTACCAGCAAACGCGCTGAACAAAGCAGCGGTAATCAATGTTTTTTTCATAAGTCCCTCCAAGTAACTGGTTTAAAGCTACTCCTCGGGATTATTTTCAGCTTAGAAATCAAATCAAATCAGGCTGCGAGTCATTTATAAAATCTCACAGCCTGATTGCACAAATTGCATAAAAATATGCCACCTGATCTGCTATTGCGCTTTACCTTGCATTTGCTCGTCAAGGTTCAGTACGGTAAGCGCGTTACTCACGCTCGTGGCAATAACGTCAATAGCTCCCGTTCTTAGCGCACCAAGCAGTGCCAAGGGTTTGCTGTTCTCAGCCGCGATGGCGATGACTTGGGAGATCGGCCTAAACTCTTCAATACCTAAACCAATCACACGATCGCTCATCACGGTATTCGCGACGTTGCCATAAATATCAAAAAAGTCATAACCTGCGAAATCCCCCACAACACCTTGCTGTAAGCGAGACTGCACCACTTCATCGGGGGTAAACCACCCAAGATCGACCATATAGCTGTTCTCACTCATGTCACCAATCCCAATCAGAGCGATGTCGGCTTTGCGTGCGAGATCGAGAGTCTGTTTCACGGTCGCGTTTTGCATGAATGCCATTTTCTGCTCACGGTTTTCTGCGTACGCAGGCGCATAGAGTGTTTCTGATGTGCCACCATATTTTTTCGCCAACTGGCGGCAAATATGGTCAGCGTTAAACATACCGCCGCGAGGGTGAATCCCACCAATCCCACAGACAAATTTGCAGTCGCGGGAAGTAATGACACCAACGTGGTGCGCAACCGCAGAGACATTTCGTCCTTGCCCAACCGAAACCACCATGCCATTTTTTAATGTGCTCGTCAGGTAGTTCGAGACCAAACCGGCCACTTGCTGGCGCTGTGCTTCTTCGTGGGGTTGGTCAAGCGCGACTAATGCTCGCTTCACACCAAAGCGTTCAATTAGACGCTGCTCAATTTTGGCGCTGAACACCGGGTGATACTTCACGGTGATTTCGACGATCCCTTCGTCCCTTGCTTGCTTAAGCATTCGGCCCACTTTGGCGCGAGAAACCGAAAACTTCTTTGAAATCTCTTCCTGAGTAGCGCCATCCTGATAGTAAGCGACCGAGATCTCAGTCAGAAGATCCGTGCTTTCAATCGATATATCTTGGTTTGAACTGCTCATATTTACTCTCACCCTCATTTCAGAGTGCTATTTTAATCTGCCATTGAGCATATGCTCATTGACTTAGCATATGTTACACACGATTCTAACCGCAACTTTTGCTCATTGAAATGACATTTTCTCAGTAAAGATTTTGTTAATGACTTTCACTCACTAAACCTTACCGAGTAAGGGCAAACGTTTAATTGTTGTTTGTTCGATTTTGCGCGAAAAAAAACGTTGATGAGCATCACCTTAAAGCTCATTCAACCATTGACTTTCCTACACGTTAGGATAAATATGAACACATCATTTACTCAGCCATCGAGCAAATGTTCAAAACAAATGTTCGGTCGCTAAATTTTTTCTGATGAATAGAGCGTGCATTGTAAAAATCGCACTAAACTATTCGCTAGTCAGTTTACAAATGTATTGGCTTGGGTGTGTACACCGAGCGATAGCCCGTTATATAGGATGATCGATTATGAGCAACAAGTTAGAGCAACTTCGCAAGCTAACAACTGTCGTAGCAGACACTGGTGAAATTGATGCAATCAAGAAATACCAACCAGAAGATGCAACCACAAACCCTTCTCTGATTCTTAAAGCTGCTCAAATCGCTGAGTATGCACCTCTGATCGATGCTTCTATCGAGTATGCAAAAACTCAAAGCGATGACAAAGCACAGCAGATCCAAGACACTTGCGACATGCTTGCAGTAAACATCGGTAAAGAAATCCTAAAAACAATCCCAGGTCGTATCTCTACAGAAGTGGATGCTCGCCTATCTTACGATATGGAAGGCAGCGTAGCGAAAGCTCGCCAACTAGTGAAAATGTACAACGATGCGGGCATCACTAACGATCGCATTCTGATCAAACTGGCGTCTACTTGGGAAGGTATTCGCGCAGCGGAAATCCTAGAGAAAGAAGGCATCAACTGTAACCTGACTCTTCTATTCTCATTCGCTCAAGCGCGTGCTTGTGCAGAAGCGGGCGTATTCCTGATCTCTCCATTCGTTGGTCGTATCATGGACTGGTACAAGGCGAAAGAAGGCCGTGATTTTGAAGCTCAAGAAGATCCAGGCGTATTGTCTGTCACTAAGATCTACAACTACTACAAAGAGTACGGCTATAAAACCGTCGTTATGGGCGCAAGCTTCCGTAACATCGGTGAGATCCTAGAATTGGCTGGTTGTGACCGTCTGACTATCGCGCCAGCTCTACTTGCAGAGCTAGAAGCGGCTGAAGGTGAAGTGGTTGAGAAACTGGTTGACTCTAAAGGCGCAGCAGAGCGTCCAGCAGCAATGACTCACGCGGAATTCCTATGGGAGCACAACCAAGACCCAATGGCGGTTGAGAAGCTGGCAGAAGGTATCCGTAACTTCGCCGTTGACCAAGGCAAACTAGAAGCGATGATTGCAGCGAAACTGTAATCACACAGAATCAAACTAGGGGAACGCAAACGTTCCCCTACTTATTTCCTCTTTTGACTCAAATAATATTCGGTATTTATTATGGATCGTAAACAACTCGCTAATGCAATCCGCGCACTCAGCATGGACGGCGTACAAAAAGCAAACTCAGGCCACCCAGGCGCACCTATGGGTATGGCGGACATCGCTGAAGTTCTTTGGCGCGGCCACCTAAACCACAACCCATCAAACCCTGAATGGGCTGACCGCGACCGTTTCGTACTGTCTAACGGTCACGGCTCTATGCTGATTTACTCGCTACTGCACTTGAGCGGTTACGAGCTATCTATCGACGACCTAAAGAACTTCCGTCAATTGCACTCTAAGACTCCAGGTCACCCAGAGTACGGCTACGCACCGGGCATCGAAACAACAACTGGCCCGCTAGGCCAAGGCATCACCAACGCGGTTGGTATGGCAATGGCTGAGAAAGCGCTCGCAGCGCAATTCAACAAAGAAGGCCACGACATCGTTGACCACTTTACTTACGTGTTCATGGGCGACGGCTGTCTGATGGAAGGTATCTCGCATGAGGCTTGCTCTCTTGCTGGTACACTAGGTCTAGGCAAACTGATCGCATTCTGGGATGACAACGGCATCTCTATCGATGGTCACGTTGAAGGTTGGTTCTCTGACGACACACCTAAGCGTTTCGAAGCTTACGGCTGGCACGTCATCCCAGCAGTGGATGGTCACAATGCGGAAGCGATCAACGCAGCAATTGAAGCCGCTAAAGCAGATCCTCGCCCAACTCTAATCTGTACTAAGACTATCATCGGTTTTGGTTCACCAAACAAATCGGGTTCACACGACTGTCACGGTGCACCACTAGGCGCTGAAGAAATTGCAGCGACACGTAAAGAACTAGGTTGGGAGCACGGTCCTTTTGAAATTCCGCAAGAAGTGTACGCAGAATGGTCAGCGAAGGAAGCAGGCGCAGCTAAGGAAGCAGCGTGGAACGAGAAATTTGCAGCTTATGAAGCAGCATATCCAGAGCTTGCAGCAGAGTTCAAACGCCGCGTAAATGGCGAACTGCCAGCGCAGTGGGAAGAGAAAGCAAACCAAATCATTGCCGATCTTCAAGCAAACCCAGCGAACATCGCATCACGTAAAGCATCGCAAAACGCGCTAGAAGCGTTTGGTAAAATGCTACCAGAATTCATGGGCGGCTCTGCTGACCTAGCGCCTTCTAACCTCACCATGTGGTCGGGTTCAAAGTCACTAGAAGCAAGCGACTTCTCTGGTAACTACATCCACTACGGTGTGCGTGAATTCGGTATGACTGCGATCATGAACGGTATCGCGCTGCACGGTGGTTTCGTACCTTACGGCGCAACCTTCCTAATGTTCATGGAATACGCACGTAACGCAATGCGTATGGCGGCTCTGATGAAAGTGCAAAACATCCAAGTGTACACGCACGATTCTATCGGTCTTGGCGAAGATGGCCCAACTCACCAACCCGTTGAGCAAATCGCATCGCTACGTCTAACGCCAAACATGAGCACATGGCGTCCATGTGACCAAGTTGAGTCTGCGGTAGCTTGGAAACTAGCAATTGAACGTAAAGATGGTCCATCGGCACTGATTTTCTCTCGTCAAAACCTAGCACAACAACCACGCAGCGCTGAGCAAGTGGCAGACATCGCCAAAGGTGGTTACATCCTGAAAGACAGCGATGGTAAGCCTGAGCTCATCCTAATCGCGACGGGTTCAGAAGTTGAGCTAGCGGTGAAAGCGGCTGAGCAACTAACAGCTGAAGGTAAGAAAGTACGCGTGGTTTCAATGCCAGCTACTGATACTTTCGACAAGCAAGACGCGGCTTACCGTGAAGCAGTACTGCCATCAGACGTAACGGCACGTATCGCTATCGAAGCGGGCATTGCGGACTTCTGGTACAAGTACGTTGGCTTCGACGGTCGCATCATCGGCATGACTACCTTCGGTGAATCTGCACCAGCAGATCAACTGTTCGAAATGTTCGGTTTTACGGTAGAAAATGTGGTGAACACAGCGAAAGAACTTCTCGCGTAATCACGATTTCTGACCAAATCAAACTCAAAGCCCTGCTTTATTTAGCGGGGCTTTTTATTATCCTTACTAAACCTAACTAGGCTAACTCGCCAGTCTATTTCGCCCTCCTTTTCGCTGGCCAAAAAAGCGCACAAGTTTCTTTCTACTTGCATCAAACATTCTGTTTGCCATCTTTCATCTATAGTTAAAACATCACCGCTATCAAGCCGTCACGAAAGCGATGCACAGATCCAAAAACACAAATGAGCTATTGAGGAAGTACCATCGTGAACAAACGAACTATTCACTTATTGTGGTTGTCTCTAGTTTCCTTGCCCGGCTTCGCCGAGGATTTGACAGTACGGGTATTCACTCAGCAAGGGGAACCTCTTGAAAACGCGGTCGTGTTTCTCAAGTCAGACGCGCTTCTTCAGTCTCTCCAGCCGATGCCAGTAGCCGAATTAAGCCAGAACCACCGAACTTTTACCCCGAATGTACTGGTGATCACCAAAGGCAGTGCCGTTGAGTTTCCTAATCGTGATAGAGTTCGGCACCACGTTTACTCGTTCTCAAATGCAAAAACATTTGAACTCAAACTCTATTCAGGTCGGCCAGAAAAACCTGTCGTGTTTGATAAGGCGGGAGTTGTCGAGATTGGCTGCAATATTCACGATAGCATGCTGGCATGGATTTTAGTCTCCGACACACCACTCTTTGCCACAACAGACAATCAAGGCGAAGTACACTTCACTCAGCAACAAGCCGATACGTATCAGATTGAAGTGTGGCATTCTGCGTTACCCTTTGGCTCTCCCCTCGTCACTCAAGGCACACGCTTAACGGCAAACAATGCTGCTGTCGAAATAGTGATGCCCGCGTTAGGAGGGAATCTGTGAATTCGCTATTTGGTCACTACCTACGCACCAGCCTTTCCCGTCGGTTTATCACGTTCGTTCTTGCCTTTCTCATTTCAATTCAATTTGTTAGTTACGCATTGGTGCAAGTGACGGTAGATGCCCACATTCGCGAAGAGATACGAGAAACACTCGAAGTTTCGAAGCGAGTATGGGATCAGTTATTGATTCAAGCCAGTTTCCGTTTACAAGAAAACGCCGACCTACTGGCGTCTGATTTTGGCTTTCGCACTGCGGTAGCCACCCAAGATCAACAGACCATTACCTCAGCACTGCAAAATAACGCCGCCAGAGTGGATGCCTCTATTGCTGTGCTTATCGATCATCAATGGGCGTTGCAGGCGCTGTCTGAAGACGACATTTCCGAAGCCTCACGCAAAGAGCTCGTCACCGCGATTAAACAGTTTTCTACCGCTAGGCCATACCATCTCATGATCTACAAAGGTAAGCCGACCCAGTTTGTCCTCGCGCCAATCAGAGCACCGCGCATTATTGGCTATGTGCTGTTTGGTTTTGAGATCACCCATCAGCGTATCAGCCTTGCAAGCCAATTGGCTGGCGTCGACATTGCGCTACTTTCATCCCTCAGTGATTCATCAAACATTTACGTGGTATCAAACGAAGCGCAAATCAAAGCCTACTTCTCTTCCTTAGCCGAACTTCGCCCCACCGCGAGTTCAACTATGCAGGATCGAGCCATCGCCGACAGAGTCTTCGTTACCGAAACTCTGACGGAAAAGCTGCCGAATCAGCATTGGATTTACGTTGTTTTCCTTGAATCTTTGGATGCAGCAAGCCTTCGCTTTGACAAGCTGGCGTCTCAATATTTATGGGTATCTGGATTGGCGATTGTGCTCTTTACTCTTGCCGTTCTTGCCTTATCTCATCGCGTTATCCGCCCTTTAATCACACTCACCAAAGCAACCGAAGCGCTGGCCGACGGTAACTACACAGCAACGATTGAAGGTACACAGCGTCCTGATGAAATTGGTCAACTGACTCGGGGATTTGATCAAATGCGCGAACGCCTTCAGGAGCAAAAACAGACCATCACTCAACTCGCTTACTTCGATACTTTGACGCATCTTCCGAACCGGGAACACTTCCGACAACACTTGAAACAAGAGCTGGCCCATCCATCGCTCAAGTCAATTTCGGTCATCACCATCAACCTAGACCGCTTTAAGCACATCAACGATGTATTGGGTTACCATGTGGGCGATGCGGTGTTACAAGAGATGGCGCAAAGACTCACGTTAACCTCGGAAAGCCTTACTCTTTTTGCCGCTCGAATCAGTGGTGACGAGTTTGTGGGTGAAATAAAAACCGGCAGTGATGAGCTGGCTGACAGTGTTACAAGGATCAAACAACGTCTTGATATCCCTTTCTATGTCAACGATACCCCAATTGATATCAGTGTCTCTATCGGAGTCGCCACTTGGCCAAGCGATGGCGGGGACGTTGATAGCTTACTTAACGCATCACAGATCGCCATGTACAGCGCCAAGCGCAAAAAAGAACAGGTTGTTTTCTACGACAGCGCCTTAGTCACCGCCATTCCCGAGAATCTGTCTCTGTTGTCAGAGTTGAGGCGGGCGTTATTACAAAATGAGTTACGCGTCTATCTTCAACCCAAAGTCATGGCCACGACCAAAGTGGTGTCGTCGGCAGAGGCGCTGATTCGCTGGCAACATCCTGAAAGAGGCCTGCTTGCCCCCTTCTTCTTTGTCCCTTTTGCTGAACAAACGGGTTATGTAAGGGAACTGACACGCTGGATGATCCAACAAGTGATTCAGCATTGGCGCGAGTTACAGCCACTCTCCGGTCAACTGACTATTTCGGTCAATCTCTCGACATGGGATTTGATTAACCCACAGCTTCTCGATGATTTACAACACTGGCTCAGCGAATACCATGTCCCTGCCAGTGGCCTCTGTTTAGAAATCACAGAAAGCGCCATCATGGAGGATCCAGAAACATCAGAACTGACCTTGCTGCAGCTGTCTCAAATGGGCTTTCATCTCTCTATCGATGACTTTGGTACCGGCTATTCTTCCCTTGGCTATCTACAGCGGCTACCCGTCAATGAATTGAAAGTCGACAAATCGTTTGTTCTAAACATGTTGGAAAATCCAAACGATAAGGTGATCGTGAGTTCCACCATCCACCTTGCACACAGTCTAGGGTTACAGGTGGTGGCAGAAGGCGTCGAATCCTACGACCTATTTACATCACTTAGAGAGCTAGGCTGTGATGAAATACAAGGCTATTGTGTAAGCAAACCAATAGCCTTGGAAGAATTTATTGCATGGCGAGAAGAGTGGATGCAATCGAACCCATACACGGTGGAGAATATGCAGAAAAAAGGTTAGAACCCGGCGAATCAAGCAGCGACGGGGGCTGCTTTTATCACCGCTGCACCTATTTCTCTTCAAATCGATAGGCAAGCTGATAGAAATCGTCCACTCGAGACTTCAGCTTCTGGCTGTTTTCTTCCACTGAATAGGTCGCTGCAAGATTTTGTTCCGAAGTGGTCACAATCGAATGAATGTGTTGATTCACCTGACTGGAGAGCTGCATTTGATTATCCGCCGACGCTGCCACCGTCGCCATCAATTGGCTCATAGAGCGCATCATTTGCTCCACCTCCGATAATCGTTCAGCGCTGATTGCAGCGACTTCTGAACACGATTCCGTTTGCTGTTTATTCTCTAGAATGTCGTTTTGCCAAGATTGGATGGTTGCCAGCATGGTGTCGATACTGCTTCTAATTTGCAGTGTGGCATTTGACGTTCTGCCCGACAATGCACGAACTTCATCAGCGACCACCGCGAAACCTCGACCTTGCTCACCGGCCCTTGCGGCTTCAATCGCAGCGTTCAAAGCCAGTAAATTCGTTTGTTCCGCAATACCACCAATCTCCTCCATAAACTGACTGACTTTCTGTGCCTGTTCGGATAACTGATACGTTGTTGCTGTCGCTTTTTCAGCCTGCAACATCAGCTGTTCTAAGTTCCGATGGGTTTGATCGATACTTTGCTTTGCTGCAACACAGCGCTGAGTTGTTTCTTCGATTAGGCGATCAGCGTCTTGCGTGCTACTCACTAC
Organism: Vibrio vulnificus CMCP6; assembly: GCF_000039765.1. Classification (NCBI taxonomy): domain Bacteria; kingdom Pseudomonadati; phylum Pseudomonadota; class Gammaproteobacteria; order Vibrionales; family Vibrionaceae; genus Vibrio; species Vibrio vulnificus. The sequence goes on from NC_004460.2 coordinate 612,678, forward strand.
CGATTGAGCCGCCACCTCCATCGAGTCCGTCGCTTGTTGAACTTGGCGAATATCCGACGCCTGCTGACTCAACGCTTGCGACACTTCCTCTGTCGTCGCACTCAAATCATCTGCCAATTGCTGTAAAGGCCTAGCAGAATCCGTCATGCGCCCCAGAACTGTGCGAATGCGAGCAGACGCCATTTTTATATGAAAATCAGCAATAGAGAATTGATTTTTGCCGGAATAAATCAGACGACTCACACTATCAAATTTACTTTGTAGCGCCTTCAACTGCTGAGGTGTGTCAATTAACTCTTGCCTAAACAACAGTGCCAATGTTGTCAAAGGCATCCAGTTGGCCAAAGTAGAATACGTACCATCTAAACTCAGCATTTGCGCAAGCACCGGTGCCGAGATAGAACCCAGCAAGATCGCGTATCTAAGTGAATCATTCAGTTTGAGTGACCACTGCCGGCCATTTCGCTCCGCATCCAGTAAAGAGTGATAGGCTTTGGAAGCGATCTCTACCCATTCGCGTTTTGGCTTGACGCGCACTGATTGATAGCCAGACATCACCCCATTTTCATAAATGGGCGTCACATAGGCATCAACCCAGTAAAAACCACCTGACTTGGTTCGATTTTTCACGATACCTCGCCAAGCTTTCCCTTGCTTTAGATTTTGCCACATATCGCCAAACGCCGCTTTGGGCATATCACTGTGACGCACAATATTGTGGTTTTCACCCAGCAGTTCTTGTTCACTGAATTCGGCGATTCGGCAAAATGCCTCGTTACAGTAGGTGATCACACCTTTTAAATCGGTCGTAGAAACGAGCTGTTCGTGCTCTTTTAAGAGGGTTTCATGAGCTGAATTAGAAATAAGTGCTGACATTATAAACTTTTGTTATGAAGAGTAATTGTGGGCAGATATATACACAATATTTCTCATTATTACAAAATGTTGATATCAAATTTTAAACTAACCAACACATTTCACACACATCCAGTTTCTTAATATCAATATGGTGTGAGCTAAAATGAGAACAAAAGACATGAGTGAATTTAATATACAGAAGTTAGCCCCCTCTCGATGGCTCGCAAAAGCAGGACTCTTATCGCCCTTTTCATTACGCATCACATTGAAAAAGAAAAGCCAGCGAATCGCTGGCTTACTCAATAACACAATGGGTGGCTAAACAGGGCTATTTCGCTCGACGAGCTGCCACTGCATTTGCCAATTGGCGAAGCACAGTTTCAGTATCTTCCCAACCGATGCAAGCGTCGGTAATCGACTGACCATAAGTCGCCGCTTTACCATCAACAAGATCTTGTCGACCTTCCACAAGATGTGATTCGATCATCACCCCAAAGATTGCCTCTTCACCGGCCGCTAGCTGCTCAGAGACATCGTCGGCCACCAACATTTGACGCTTATACTGCTTGGAGCTGTTGGCGTGGCTGAAGTCGATCATCACTTTTTGTGGTAAACCCGATGTAGCTAGCTCTTCTTTTACTGCTGAAACATGCGCTGCACTGTAGTTTGGCTCTTTACCACCACGCAAAATAATGTGGCAGTCTGGATTACCCGCGGTTTCAACGATAGCAGAATGGCCGTATTTCGTTACCGATAGGAAATGGTGAGAAGCACTTGCTGAGCGAATCGCATCACTTGCAATCTTAATGTTGCCATCCGTGCCATTTTTAAAACCAACCGGACAAGAAAGACCCGACGCCAGTTCACGGTGAACCTGAGATTCCGTAGTACGTGCACCAATCGCACCCCAACTGATCAAATCAGCCACATACTGTGGTGTGATCATGTCAAGGAACTCACTCGCCGTTGGAAGACCCATATCGGTAAGATCCAACAACAGTTTTCGGCCCATGCGTAAACCATCATTCAACTTGTAGGTGTCGTTAAGGTACGGGTCATTAATCAAACCTTTCCAACCCACAGTGGTACGTGGCTTTTCAAAGTAAACGCGCATAACAATTTCGAGCTCACCTTTGAGCTCGTCACGCAACGTTTTCAAACGCTTGCCGTATTCAACCGCGGCCACAGGATCGTGGATAGAGCAAGGGCCGACAATAACCAGCAGGCGATCGTCCTTGCCGATGAGAATGTTGTGAATGTCGTTTCTCGATTGGAAAGTTGTCGAAGAAGCGGTTTCAGTCGCCGGGTACTTCTCTAAAACAGCTACTGGTGGAAGTAACTCTTTAACGTTATTAATTCTTACATCATCTGTTTGGAACATTGCTTCTTCCTATCACTATCTCTGGGC